>CAZJDZ010000001.1:0-102781 GCA_964544935.1 uncultured Candidatus Saccharibacteria bacterium
CCACGACCCCTGCCGTGACAGGGCAGTGCTCTAACCAGCTGAGCTACGACTGCATATTGTATTTTGAGAACTATCGATCTTTAAGTGCTTCGAGTTATTACTTGATCATCTGCGTCTAAAGTTTGCTAACTTTAGACATCTTCGGAACCAAGTTCCTCGAGCTACGACTGCATATTTATAAACAACTTCTTAATTAAGGAAGTGATAATATTCTACCATAGATACCACTTAATTCAAGTAGTACGTATATCCCCCTTCTTTTAGAATTACTCATGCTACACTAACCAAATTCTGTGTTCTTGTTTTGTCTTTACTAACTCTTAGAACCTACAACTTAACCCTTACCCTTATGGCTTCCACTTTTTCCGTTAAAAACTATTTCAAAAAAATCTACTCTCCAGAGGTACTTGTTGCATTTTACAAACAACATAACATTACAGCTCTTTTTGAGGTAACAGAGTCGACACCAAGAAAAAATGTTGTTGGAATGTTTGTGGATTTTTATAACTCACTACCTCCAGAAGAAAAAATAGAAATACAAGAAAAACTCGTCCTCATTAACAGCATTTCTACTAAATATAGTGGGGCAATTATAAGCTCTCTTCTTAAAGAAAAAAAACTTTCTGAAGTAACTCAATTAGAGTGCGTATCAGATCATGACAAAGTGCTCTACCATTACATGTTCAACCCAGAAGTATTTAATGATGTGCTCTTCTTTCATGATTTTTATAGTAGTCGCGGATATATGCTCTATGAAGCAAAAGAAGTTACCCTTTTGGAGGCTGATCTTAGTATGACAGCTCTCAAAAAAGAATTTACTCGCATCGCAAACAAAGAAGACAACGCAACAGAGTGTGAATATGAACATAAAGCACTTGATGGATTACTCTACTTCGCTATGACTTTTGACGGTACGTCTGTGTTAGCAAATGCACAAGAAAAAAATACTCCAGCGCGGAGAAAAGAACTTGTCAAAATTGTATACCTTCCTACTGATAAAGAAATTCTTATTTCATACACAGGTTCAAAGTATGAGAAACTCATTTTCCTTGATACGTTCTTGAGAGTTGTTTGTGCAAGTGGATATGAAGGAAAAGTAGAATCTTTTGACTTGTCATGTTTTTCGGATGCTGACTTTGATTTTAGAAAAACTAACAAAGGTGTTCCACTCCTTACATGGAAAATCAAAGCAACAACCCTTTCATTTGGAGGTAGTGAGAAATCAAAGAAGAAAATGAAGCTTATTATTCCAAGCACCCCTCAAGAACATGGCCTTGCTCCACTCTTCTCTACGCTTGAAGAAATAGGTATTGCCTCAACTATTAAAACGTATGGTGTAGAAAATGTATCGCTACTTTTTTCTTTTACAAATGCACAAAAAGCTGACAAAAGTGTTTTAGTTCCTTGTTCAATTTCAAAAGGTAAATCATCTTTATGTCCACTTTTCCCTTATGACAGACTCGCAAGAACACTTCTTAAACAAGCACATATTGAACAAGGATTTGTTGAAGCGGTAAAAAAGGAAAAGGAGGATGTAACAAAAAAATGGGAAGTATAAAAAGACGACTCTTATGATTTTTGTTTTGCTGTCGATGAGAAGGAAATGACTGTAAGACTACCGCAAAAGTAAAGTAGTTTACTTTTCCTTCTCCATCAAATAACAAAAGCCCTACTATGGGCTTTTGTTATTTGGTGTCGGCGGGTGGGAACGATCCACCGACCTCATCTTTATGAGTGATGTGCTCTAACCAACTGAGCTACGCCGACATTATCATGTAATGCAAATACACCACAAGTACATCAAATACTACTATATTTTTGACATAAATTCAACATAATACTACATTTTCTATTAAAAAATCTTGTAAAATTCTTAAAATCGTGGTACTATAGCATGACCTTTGTAGAAAGATAGCAAAGCAAAAAAGGATAGCGGGGTAAAAAGAGTAGCTCACAAGAGTTCATAGCTCTCATAACCTCCGAGGTTAGTTAGTCCTCGTTAAAAAATAACTATATATAGATAGCGGGGTAGAGTAGAGGTAACTCACGAGGCTCATAACCTCGGGACACAGGTTCGATTCCTGTCCCCGCAACAAGAATATAAAAGAGTACTGTAAATCAGTACTCTTTTATATTCTTGTCGCAACAGAAACACATGACCTGCGTCATGTGTGCCAGGAAGCGAATACGGGGTCGCAGTTTCTTCTGTGACGAACATAGTGAGGAATAGAAACTGTGACAGATTCCTGTCCCCGCAACAAGAATAACAAAGAACGACACCTTGCGGTGCCGTTCTTTGTTATTCTTGTTTTCAATTTTCGCTAAAGGCTAACTGCTACAAGCTAACAACTGTTTTACCGTATTGCTTTTAAATCTCTAAACACTGATTCATACAGAATGAATGCTCTCTTTGCTTCTCGTTCTATTAACTCAAAATCAGAACCCTCATGAGCAATTCTATTTCGTATCTTATGAGCATCCCATGCAAGATCAATAGTTTTGAAACTTGCATTCTTCAGCTTCTCCCCCACTCCGTCACCTTGATATCCTTTTTCTGTAAGTACTTCAAGAAGTAGGTTATCTGCTTCCATGATTCCTATTCTCCATAACGCCTCACTTTGACTGCTCATGTATCCTTCTATAACTGCAAACTTAGGATGATCATTAAAGTCAGTGACAGACGGTGTATGAACCTCAATTCCTGCACCAACAGGAAGTCCAGCTATTCCCGCAGGCATTTCACCGTGAGTACTATGTGCTCCATCTTTAATAACATGCCCCCCATGAGAACCTTGATCATCTCCATGGTGAAAATGATGTTCGTAATGATTAAGGCCCTCTAAGAAAATAAGAAACCATCTAAGAACAACGTAGACAAACGCCAAGAGAACAATAAACATGAGAATTGAAAGTATGTCTGTAAAGAATGAAAGTACTGGATTGTGTATAGAAAAATGAAGTGTCTCTGTTGCTTTCCCAACGTCAAGCGGTGCGATTTGTCCTATATTTTGAGGATCAAGTGAATACGTATCCATGTTATCCCCTATACCATCAGTATCGGTGTCTTTTTTTGTACTATCTGACCCTAGAACTGCCTCAACAATATCACTCACCCCATCACTATCAGTATCGGGTGAAATAGAAGACACTGCATTATCAAGTGGCCCCTCATCACGACCATCAAGTACCATATCACCATCAGTATCGTTATTAAGTGGATTAGTCCCTTGAATAAGTTCCTGACCATCAAACAGTCCGTCCCTGTCAGAGTCTGGATTCTTTGGATCAAGACCATGTTTTAATTCGTAACTGTTAGGCACGGCATCTTTATCTGTATCCTTAGGACCAATACCAAAAAAATCACGGAATGTATCTGAGAATGTATAGTCCGCTTGATAACGTTCTTTGAGTTCTGCTTTTGAAAGATTATCTGCGTCAAAAGGTCTACTATCAGTAATATCTGGAATTCCATCTTGATCACTATCACGTACACGAATACCCAAAAATTCCAAAGTTCTTTGCCATAAGGATACATGTATATCATCAACCGGAGGAACAGCTACATTTTTTTCTGCAAAATATTCATTAAACCACCCTCTGTCCCGAAGACCATCCCAATCAAAATTTTTATGTTCATCAATGTATGTCTCTGGATTTGTATGAAGAATACTAAATAGCCATGTATATTTTATCCAAAGCAAAACATCATAAACTCTATTAAAAAGATAATCAATGGAAAGTGAATACATGGGGGGCGGAGCAGTCTGTAGCTTGTAGTCTGTAGCTTGTAGGTAATACCTACAAAAAGTTAAAACAGTAAGCTATAAATGCTTACTTAAGCATACCATGAAAGCCTAAAGCATCTTTGTGTACTAATGTTTTTGTGTACAAGCGCACTTCTTTATATCACCTTTTCAAAGTCTTTTCCAATACTAAAAAGCACATCTTCTCTTGTATGTGAGGCAATAAACTGCATACCAAGTGGAAGACCTGATGATGTCTTTCCTGATGGGATAGAAATTGCAGGAACCCCAACAATGTTTACAGGCACAGTAAAGATATCTGCAAGATACATAGAGAGTGGGTCATGAGACTTTTCACCAATAGTAAATGCTGGAATAGGAGATGTTGGAGTTGCAATAACATCAACATCATTAAACACTTTCACAAACTCTTTCTTTAACATATCGCGAACAAGATTTGCTTTATTGTAATATGCATCATAGTAACCAGAAGAAAGCACATATGTACCAAGCAAAATACGACGGCGAACCTCATCACCAAATCCTGCAGTTCGTGATTCAAAATAACTACGAATACTTGTCTCACCTGGATGAGATAGACCATATCGTATACCGTCATATCGCGCAAGATTACTTGATACTTCTGCAAACATAAGCACATAGTACACCGAGAGAGACTTCTCAAGATTTGGAATAGTAATATCCTTTACTGTGTAACCTGCAAGCTCCAATTTCTTGATTGAATCATTAAAATTAGCAAGCACTTCAGAGTCGACCCCATCACGATCAATAAATGATCTTGGGATACCGATAACTTTTTTAAGCATTTCTACTTTTGTTCCTCTATCACTTTCAGGAAGTGATGTACTGTCGTTTGGATCATTTCCAGAAATGACTTTGTAGAGAGTTTCAACATCATCTACAGAGTTTCCAAAAGGTCCAATCTGATCAAGTGATGAACCCATTGCCATAACACCGTATCGTGAGACATCACCGTAGGTTGTTTTGAGTCCTACGATACCGCAAAAAGATGCCGGTTGACGGATAGACCCTCCAGTATCAGACCCAAGGGACACTGGCACACCGCCGTATGCAACAACTGCAGCTGAACCACCTGACGAGCCACCAGCAACTTTTGTAAGATCATGAGGGTTCTTAGTGACTCCATATGCAGAGTTCTCTGTTGAACCGCCCATTGCAAATTCATCCATGTTTGCTCGTCCAATAAGTATCGCACCTGCTTCTTTTAATTTTTTAACCACAGTTGCATCATATGTTGCTACATAATTTTCAAGAATCTTTGAAGCCCCTGTTGCTATCTCACCTTTCACAAGAATATTATCCTTAAGAACAATTGGAACACCTGTCATAGCGGTAGCTGTACCAGCTACAAACATTTTCTTAGCTTTCTCAATTTGTGAAGCGATAAGTCCATCTGAATATATGCCGAGGAGAGCATGAACGTCTGCATCTTTTTCAGCAATTGTCTTTTTAGAAGACTCAACCAGCGCTTCTACAGTAAGCGTTCCATTTTTAAGTTCTTCATGAATTTGTTGTAATGTTTTTTGCATGTTCTTTGTATTGTACATTTCTTACTTAAGCACTTGCATTACTTCCACATAACCTTCTTTAGTAGCTGGAGCATCATCTAGGATAGCTTGTGTATTTGACCCAGTCTCACGAGTAACTACATCTTCTCTAACAACATTAAAAAGAGTTTCTTCTCCACGAACTACTTCACCTTGTACATCGTTAATTTCTGAAATATATCCAAGAATCGCTTGCATATCATGGAGCATTTTTTCTTTTTCTTCTGGCTTAATATCAATTCTTGCGAGACGAGAAAGGTTATCGAGATCTTGTTCTGTGAAAATCATAGTATCTATTCTAACATGTATCTATTCTAACATAGAATAGAGGATGTAAAAAACTTTTTATTATGAAAGCATACACAAAATATAGCACTTTAAAAATTCAATTCTTTTTCTTTTTTTAAGCTTTTTCATCGAAATGAACGCCTATCTTTTCTGCTGAAAAGCGGCTCTGCTCGGCGCGTCCGCCTGTGCAAATCATTTCTCATGGAAAAGCTTGGATATGGTGAACTACAAAAGAAAAAGCCGCACCGCTCTAGATGAGCAGTACGGCGAGCTTGCACCCTTTTGAATCGGGTTTGTTTGCTGCTTTTAATAATAATTTACTGGTACAGCAAACGGGAAGCGGTGTAGACAAAATGTTACTTAAGTCTACGGGAAGCAGAAGCACGTAGCTGTTGCGAATTTCTTCGCTGGAAGCATATGGTAGCCATTTTGTAGCACCTGGAAGCTGTCAGTAACAACACCGACAATAACACTATAATTTTTCTAACATTTTCGTCAAGCGTTCTTCACTGATGATTTTTATACCTAATTTTTCTGCATCAGTTCGCTTACTGCCACCACCGTCCCCTGCGAGAAGATAACTTGTATTCTTAGAAACACTACCAGCTACTTTGCCACCATGTTGCTCAATCAAATCCTTTGCTCCATCTCGTGAAAGTGAAGGGAGTGTTCCTGTAATAACAAATGTAAGACCTGTAAGTATCCCTGTATCTTTTTTCATTTCTGAAATAACAGTTACCTCCTTGAGAAGATCCTGCATTACTTTAAGATTTTTTTTGTCTTCAAAAAATGTTACCAAACTTTCTGCAACTTTTTGCCCAACCCCTTCTACTTCAGAGAGCTCCTCATATGTTGCACGCTGTAGCACATCAAGTGAACCAAAATGTTTTGCAATATCTTTTGCCGTTGTCTCACCCACATGACGAATACCAAGTGCATAGAGAAATCTATGGAATGCAACATTGCGAGAATCATTAATAGCAACCAGAAGATTATCAGCAGACTTTTCTCCAAACCCTTCAAGTCCTGCAATATCATCTTTTTGCAATCTAAAGATAGACGCAAAGTCATGAATTAGCCCAAGTGATCTAAATTCTTCTACAATCCTATCGCCCATTCCATCAATGTTCATTCCCTTCTTGGAAACAAAATGAATAAGCCCTTCTAGATGCTGTGCAGGGCAATTTTTATTTTTACAATAGAGTGCTGAGGATATTTCTTTACCCACCTGTTCTCGCACAAGAAGCGAGTTACACTCTGGGCAGTGAGTTGGCATGACAAACTTCTTTGTATTCTTTGGTCGAAGCGTAGGGACAACATCAAAAATCTCAGGAATTACATCCCCTGCTTTGCGTAGCATGACTGTGTCTCCGATACGAATATCAAGACGATTAATTTCATCTTCATTATGAAGTGTTGCACGCTTAACAGTTGATCCTGCTAAGAGCACGGGGGTAAGTTCTGCAACCGGTGTCACAGCACCAGTTCTTCCAACTTGCATGGTAATTGCTTGTAAAACAGTTGTAACTTCTTCTGCGGGGAATTTATAGGCTATACCTCCTCGTGGGGACTTTGCTGTATACCCAAGTGCATCCCATACTATTCGTTCGTTAATCTTCACCACAAGCCCATCAATGCCATAATCTTGATTAGCACGCTTATTGGTCCATATGTCATAAAATGATTGAACTTCTTTAAGACTTTTGCATATCGCATGATCCTTATTAACCAAAAATCCAAAACGAAGTAGCGTGTTCAGCTCCTCCTCTTGTGTGGCAAAATCTCCACCTTCTATATCGTATGCAAATAGCTGCAAGTTACGAGAAGCGACAACCTTTGGATCTAGTTGACGAAGTGTGCCCGCTGCAAGGTTGCGAGTATTTGCATACAAAGGTAGGTCTTCTTTTGCTCGCTCTGTATTTATTGTTTCTAAATCCTTTTTCTTCATCCATGCTTCACCAATAACCGTAAATGATATAGGTTCTGGAAGAATTAGTGGGATACTCTTTACTGTTTTTATATTTTCAGTAATATCTTCACCAACTTCACCATCTCCTCGAGTTGCTGCACGTACAAGTTTGCCTTCTTGATAGGTTAGAATTATTTTAAGACCATCTATCTTAAGTTCAGCAACATAACTCGGTGTAGCAGTAATTTCAGCTTTACGAAGAAGTGTACTGTTTCTTTCTTCCCAATCAACAAGTTCTTCATAGCTAAAAACATTATCAAAACTCCACTGACGAATATCGTGACGAACTTTTACAAACTTATCTAGAATATGTCCCCCTATGCGCTTGGTAGGAGATAGTGATGAGTCAGCTTCTGGATACTGTTCTTCTAAAGATGCAAGTTCCCGCATCAAAGAGTCGTATACTTCATCGGAAACTGTTGGTGCATCATGCACATGATACAGCACTCGATACTGTTCGAGTGTGTCGCGTAATTCCTTGATTCGATGAAGCGAAGAAGCTTTATTCATATCTATCAGAATATCATAAAAAGCCTTGTAAAAAAAGGATATTATTGATTATTCTGAAATGGTTGTATTCACAACAGCACGCTCAACAGTCCCATTTGGATTATCACACTGAGCGTACCCTTGTGAAATAAACTGACGAAATGCTGGAGTTTTGTTAACGGTTACTTTTGCACAACGAAATGTTCCATCCCCGAGCGGCATACGCATATTATAGCTTACTGTAATTCCGTCTTCAGTAGTACTTCCTAATGTAAAATAATATGTCGTTGTAGAAACTGTAAAATTTGTAGGGCTTAAGGTGTCAAAAATAGGCACTCGAGCGCAAGTAATATCACTTAACACCATTGTAGGAAACCCGTCAATTTCTCGCTTGAAATTGATATACGTTAATGTATTGTTAATATGTTCCATTGCATCAGTTGTTGTACTATACGGGAAAATCCCAAGACCATCAGGCCCAATATATGCATCGTCAATTGCCAGTGCACATGCCATAGCATCATCTGCTGCATAATATGCCAACTGACTTTGTCTATATATTTTTGAAAAATAAAGCTGCTTAGAGAGTAGAACGAGCACATTCCCAGACACAAGAAGCACAAGTGTCGAAATAAGCATCGTAAAAGGAAGAATAAATCCTCTCGAAGAATTTCTTCGTAGCGTTCGTATATATGTACTGTGAAAAATATGTTTCATACTATTGTCGTGCGTGCATAAATCGAGTTATTGCTACTGTACTACTTGCTCCGTTAAGTGTCTGATAACTTACTCGTGTTGTAACACGGAGATCGTCATAATACTGCTCATCCTCAGGGAGTGTTGATTCAAACGCTGCAGGTAATTTTTCAACGGTAATACTACGTCTGAAATTTTTTGCAGAAGCAACTGCACTTGGTGGAATATGAGCAGGAACACCTTTACATAAATACATATGTCGATCAACAGGAACTCCTCCTTGTGTGACAGGACTTACAAATTCACCAATAGAAGAACACTCGGATGCTGTTGCAACATATCGCTCCGGAACTGTAGTAATGTCTCCTTTCATGTTAAGAAAATCAAATGCACAACCACTTGGGTTATCGACAATATAACACGACGGCTGACTACTTGTTGCTGTAAAACGTTCTTTAAAAATTCTCCATGTTGCTTGTGCTGCAGTTTCATTTGGATATACATCAGTGTGTAAACATGTATTTGATTCTTCTTGGCAAAATACATACAACGAGTCATATTGATTTTGAATTAGCTCCATAGCCTCTTCAGCTAAATGAGTAGCGACTATTGTATCTTTTGTTTTTCGTGCATATGAAGAGGAGTTAACGATAACTGCAAGCGGCCCAATAATAACAAGTGCCAAAATACCTATTGAAGCAAGTGTCTCAAGTAGTGTAAATCCTTTTGTTTGTATATGAAAAATAGACATAGTGTTATCGATTATCTGGTTCACGTGCTGACATAGCTATCTCTAGATTAAGCTCAACAGGAGGAACGGTAATACTTGAAGGCCTTGTAACTCCTGAAATAAACATTACAACAAGTGGTTGCTTGTTATCAGTTGCAATAGTCCCCGCACCGTCAACATAGAACATAACTGAACGTATATCTATATCATTAGGTGTCATTTGATATGTTTGCACATCCCCCACTTGCGGGAATACTCTTTTGTAGAGTGCGCCATTATCTACATAAAAAGCAACTCTATCGTTATCGTTAACTGCATCACTTGGTTTGAAACCCAAAACAGCACCGGGAGTGCCCCCGTCTGCACCGTAAACACAATTGTTTCTAACTGTTGCTATGTATTCTGGTGGTTGTGTTGTAGAAATACAGTTAAAATCAGACCCAAAACGAATTTCTCGTGTAATTGTTTGTACAGAAAGATTAAGATTATCAAGTACTGACTGCGTCTCTTGAAGATGAGAATTAATTGACTTTGCATTAAAAAGTGCCCCAAGGCTTAAAGTCGAAATTGAAGAAAAAAGACCAAGCACGACAAGGATCTCAACTAATGAGAACCCTCGTACTGCGTAAGAGTTGGTATGTGTGTTTATGATTGGCATGTTTTTGAATTTTTTGTAATCATCCCAGATCTATACACAAAAATAGATTTAACAAAACCAAACGTAGGAGATCTATTGGAATCTATTTGAATACATGCAAAAAGATAGTCAGTTGTTGTTGCGTCATTGATGTATATATGCGCCTCCTGTTTTGGTCGCTCAAATGCAATAGTGAGTGTATTAATATTGAGAGCATTGTCCTCATTACACATAATGGACGATGTGCTTTGTGTACTTGTGGCAACACATAGTTTTCCTATACGATTATTATTTGAAAAAGAAAAAATAGAATCTTTTTCATCTTCTGGCATAGATTCATATAATCCATTACCTATACCTATTGCTCTTCGTAAAGCTGGATCAACTCTATCTTTAAACTTAAGCACTTCACTAGAAGTTGCTCTGTTAAAATAAACACCTATTCCGCCATAGGTTCCATTAAGAGAATTAATTGCACTTCCTTGCACTTGGGCCTCACGAATAAGAAGTTCAGTTTCATATGCATTATTAGAAAGCGTCAGTCTCATAATTGCTTGTGGTCCTCCAGAAAGCGTAATCCCTAATATGATCGCCATAATAGAGACAGCTACAAGTAGTTCAATGAGCGTAAAGCCATTTTTAAAGGAACGAAAAGAAGAAGACGCTACTCTTAGAATCATACATACATAGTAACACTAAGAAAAGGACATAGCGATTGAAATGATATCAATATCTGTGAACAACACAATAAGAAATGCAAGCACAATAAACGGCACAAAAGGTATTGCTGTTGCAGATGTCTGCTTTTTTTTGATTACATATTTATAATATAAACCAAAGAGTGCTCCTATCCAAACAGAAATAACTAGAACAGCAAAACCTTGTAAGGAACCGAAGAATGCACCAACTCCGAAGAATAAAATTACATCTCCAAAGCCAAGCCCTTTTCCTTTTGTGAGTACCCAAATAAGAAGAAATGGTGTAGCTACAAAGACTGGGGCTAGGAGTAAGGATATGTCAGGATTTTCAACAAAACGTAATGCAAGCTTTATGCAAGCAAGTCCGAGATATCCTCCAAGAAACGAGAGTGGTATATAGGAGTGGGCCTTGTCATACAGCGCCATAACTCCAAGAACAATAAAGAGGACAGTGTAGTATACAAGCCACAGACCACTCACAAGAAGCGAACTGTACCCTTGCAAAATATACTGATACAAAAGAAGAAATGCTAGACCGAAGACACATTCAATAACAAGCGCTGAGATTCCATACACACTTTTACAATACCTACATTTTCCTTTAAGGAGAAAGTATGACAGAACCGGGATAAGGTCATACGGGCGAAGTGCCTCTCCACAGGAGAGGCACTTACTACGCCCTTTCAAAATTGGGGCAACGTGGAGTCTTGACGCAATGACTTGCGTAAAACTTCCAATTGATGCACCAAAAATGAAAGCTAAGATAGACAACACGTCGATTAGATAACTAGAGAATTACTGCTGTGAAGTTACATCGAACACACAATCTGTCACACCTACGCAAGTACTACTAGATTCTTCAGTTTGAAAACTTTGCCCTGCTAAAATAAGGTTTGCATAATCAGGATTTCTTTTTGTCTGAAAATCACGTCCAGCAAAAGCTGGGGAACCAATTGTTGTAGAAGCTCCACCATTTGCCGCAGTGTAAGTAACACCATACACATTGTTACCGTTATTAAAAAACACTGAGTGCATAGAATCTCCATTATACACAGCACAATTCGGTACCGTCAGCGAATTAGAGAGTGTTGCCCCAGTACAGTCACGATCTGTTTCAAGAGCTGGGCCATACACTTCAAGCTTTACACCAAAGTGATACGCAAATATTTGTGTTGCAGCACCTGTAGATGAAGCCATGTAGTATGTATACATGAAAGCATCTCGAGCACTTGAAGTAGTTGATGACTGAAATGTTGGAAGGAGTGGCATAAACTGAGGAGAAAGCGCTGTCATTGATGTTGGGTATTCAGCGGAGTTCGATTCAGCGTATTGCTCAAATGCAAGCTCTGTTGACTTAAGTTCAGCAATTTTCTTAGCGTCACGAGCCTTCTTACGCGCACTCTGAATAGGAGCTGCAATAATTGTTGAAAGGAGACCGATAATCGCGATAACCACAAGAAGCTCAATAAGGGTAAATCCACGGACACGAGCACTAGTTTTTGTAAATGTGTTTGACATATTATTTTTCTATCTTTTGTAGATACCTACCAGTATATACCCATATTTCTTCTAAAAACAAGTACTCATAAAAAATCATGTGGATAACCAAAAACAATAACAAAATCAAACTCTCTTGCGGAGAGCTTGATTGTATATACCAGCCTAAACTTGGTCATTTTTAATAATCAGCACTTGTAGCGTCTACGTTATTTATTACTTAATAGCATCAGTGAGCGAGTACATTGGAAGAAGAATAGCAGATACGAGTACACCTACACCAAGACCTAAGCCTACAATCATCGCTGGTTCAATAAGTCCAATCATACTATCAATAGCAGTATCGAGTTCACGGCGGTAGAACATCGCTAGATTTTTCAAAATATATGCAAGCTCTCCTGTTTCTTCTCCAATATGCACCATTTGTACGAGAATGTTCGGAACAAGAGGTTCTTCATAGAGCGCTTTTGAAAAAGACTTTCCTGTCTGCACTTTTTGAGAAACTCTCATAAGGAGTCTTTTGTACACAAGATTATCAAGAATAGATGTAGTAATATCAATTGACTTTACGATAGGTACACCGTTACTTAACATAGTGTTCATGTTATCTGCAAGACGCTGTAAGAAAATCTTTTGCAATAAGTTTTTGACAACAGGGAGTTTCAAACTATAAGTATCAACTATAAAACCACCTTCCTCTGTTTTTTTCCAACGAAGAAACAAGAACCAAGCAATTGCAAGAGAAGGAAATGTAATTGGACCATACTTAACAAAAAGATCTGACAGGAAAAGCACTATTCGTGTAACAAGGGGAAGCTCCACTCCTTCTTCAGCAAACATTGCCGCCATTTTAGGTACCACAAACGTAAGCATGGCTGCCATAATCGCAAAAAATGTACCGATAACGAATGATGGGTACGTAAGAGCCTTCTTAATCTTCTGATTTAGTTCATAGTTTCTATCAAGATAATCCGCAAGGAACAAGAACACTTCATTTAGTTTTCCACTTTCCTCTCCTGCTTTTACCATGTTCACATAAAAGTTTGAGAACAGCTCAGGCCTTCTAGAAAGCGCTTCTGAGAGTGAAACTCCCCCTTCGATATCGTCAGCAACTGCCAAGATCTGCTCTTGAAGGGTTTTATTCTCATTTTCTTGTGCAAGAAGACGGAATGCACGAAGTGCAGAAACTCCTGCTTCAAAGAGTGTGGACACCTGCCTTGAGAAAAGCACAATGTCTTTTTGTTTGATTTTTTGTGCGGTCAGCTTTTTTATAAAAAACCCAAAGACGTTGGAATTTTTGTCTACCTTTTCCTTAACTTCAAGAAGTGTAGTGATTCCTTTTTTTTGAAGAATAAGAATAGCATTATCAACTGATGTTGCATCCACATCTCCTTCTTCTTTGTTTCCGTTACCATTAAGCCAAATATAGTGATAGATCATAGTGAATAGTTATTTATAGTAATCTATCAAATAATCCTCGACGACGAACAAATGAGTATGCCACATCTCTTGCAACAATACCATCTCGCACAAGACCTGCAATATACCTATCAAGATCAATCATGCCATCTTTTGATCCCATTTCAATCAATGTGTCTATTTCGTTAATTCGTCTCTCTCGAATAAGATTTGAAACAGCTCCAGTGTTAAGTAGAAGCTCAAAAACCGGCACAAGCCCTCCTGTTGTTGAAGGAACAAGTCTCTGTGAAAGAATGCCAATGAGCGACGCGGAAAGCTGCATACGTATTTGATTTTGCTGGTCTCCTGGGAACGAGTCGATAATACGGTCAATCGTTTGAGCAGCTGAGTTCGTATGTAGTGTTGCAAGTACCAAGTGTCCAGTTTCTGCAGCGGTCACTGCAGTTGCAATAGTCTCTCTTCCTCGCATTTCACCAATCATAATCACATCAACATCTTGACGCAGCGCATGTACAAGAGCAGTATCAAAACTGCTTGTATCTATACCAACTTCACGTTGTTCAATAAGTGATTTATCTTGTTCGAAATGAAATTCAATAGGATCTTCGATGGTAAGAATATGGCGTCTTGATTCTTGATTAATAAGAGACACCATTGCAGCAAGTGTTGTTGACTTCCCTTGCCCAACAGGCCCCACTACAAGGAAAAATCCTTGATTTTCACGAGAAATAGCAATAAGTTGTTCCGGTAATTTAAGTTCAGCGATTGATTTTACCCGAGGGATAAGTCGAAGCGTAACCGAAATCATACCTCTCTGAAATGAAGCATTTCCTCGCAGACGATATTCCTTACGATGTGTGTATGAAAAATCAAATTCCTGTTCTACGACGAAATTAGTGAGCGCCTTCTCACCAATCATCTGCCGTAAGAAGCCAAGTGTATCCTCACCTTTTAATTCTTTTTTTCGGGTCAGAGGAATGAGTTCACGGGTAATGCGAAGCATCGGGAAACACCCAACAGTGAGATGAAGATCTGACCCCCCTTCTTTCACGAGAGTCATAATAAGGTCATCTAGTTCTGCTTCATAGTTCATAAGAGACAGTATACTAGTGACTAGTGGATAGTGACTAGTGGATAGGATAGAATATGTTTACTTTCTACTACCAAAGTACCAAAGTGTAAAATCAACCGGTCTCCTCCTTCTTATAACCTACCTGTCTTGCACAGTTAGAGTTCTGCAAGTTCCGTAAAAGGAATTTTACCTTCCATACATTTGAGCATAGCGTCTTCTCTAATAGTAACCATACCTTTTGCACGAGCAAGTTTTTTTATTTCTTCTTCTCCTTTATTATGCAAAATTGCTTCTTCAATTTCATCGGTAATATGGAGCACCTCAAACACCGGTACTCGACCTTTGATTCCAGTAGGATACTCTGCATTTGGTTTTGTCTCATAGAAAGGTCTATCGATCTGGAACTCTTTTTTATATATATCCGGAAGATCCGCAAATTGCTTCCCTGCCATCTCTTTCAGAGAAAGGGTCATCTCCATTTGCTCTCCACATCCATCAGCAATTCTTCTAGAGAGACGTTGCCCAAGTGCTGCAATAAGCACCGGCGCAATAAGATATGACTCAATACCCATGTCAAGGAGACGCGTGATTACACCGATAGACGTGTTGGTGTGGATTGTAGAGAACACTAAGTGACCTGTTAAAGCAGCCTGAATAGCGAGCTGGGCTGTTTCACCGTCACGAATTTCTCCCACCATGATTACGTCAGGGTCCTGACGAAGAATTGAACGAAGTCCAGAGGCAAACGTATACCCAATATCTGGAAACACCTGTGACTGATTCATTCCTCCCACGTTATATTCCACTGGATCTTCAAGAGAAACCACATTCTTATGGTCACGATCAATCTCGTTAAGCATCGAGTACAATGTTGTTGTCTTTCCAGATCCTGTAGGACCTGAAATGAGCACCATTCCATACGGCGCACCAAGAGCTTCTCTAATATGCTCCATCTGAAGTGTAGAAAAACCAAGATCATTAAGAAGCTTTACTCCTTTAACACTATCCAAAATACGAATTACAATCTTTTCTCCATAATATCCTGGGAATGAACTCACACGGTAGTCAATCTTTCTGTCTCCAAACTTAGTACTGAAACGTCCGTCTTGTGGCTTTCTTTTTTCATCAAGTTTCATACTACACAGAATCTTAACACGAGCGATAATCATCGGATGGAGCTTAGCTGGGAGTGCTGCAATTTGTTCTAGCCGCCCATCCATACGGACACGAGTACGCACAGAGAGTCCAATATGTTCTATATGGATATCACTGGCGTTGTTATCAATTGCATAACGAAGAATGGTACTAAAAATATCCGGAACTGGTAGCTTGGCGAGATTTTTATCAAGGACAGCAGAGGCACCCTCGAGATCGATTTCTTCATCTTCTTTGTTATCATCTTCAAGCTTATCGTCGTCTTTTGCAACATATGAAATAATTTCATTATCTACTTGATCAGTAACACTCGCCTTCTCATCTGGCATCTCATTTGGTGACGTAATTCCAAAGTGCTTTTTGAAGTTATCGTAGCTAATAAGATACACTTTATATGCTTGATGATCTGCTCCAAACAAAAACTGAAGACTAGCAAGCACATTCCCATGTTCAGGGTCAACAATACCAACAAGCAATACCTCCTCTTTAACACCAAGAGCAACTGAAAGAAACTGTTTTGACTGCACGACATTAATATACTTCGTAAGATCTTTATCATCCGGAATATCCTCACGAAAAATAGGGAGTCCATGTAGGGTACTACGAACTTCTGTAATTTCGTCGCTTGTGATACCTTTTTTAGCAAGCAAATCATCAACAAGCACCCCTTCATTTGCAGAGATACTTGCATCGATTTCTTTAGCTTCGATTTCTGTTAATTTATTCTGACTAACAAATAGGTCAAGGAGCAACATACGGAATAAAAGGATCCGGTCGTCCTCGTGAATCACTTAAAGGTACAGTGTCTGGGATGTCCGTAAAAGACTTATAAAGGGTTCCATCAGTATACCCAATATCTTTTTTCTTAAGGGCTATTTTATCCGTTGCATTTACAAGCGCTGCTGCAGCTTTTTGAGCCTTTGGTCCAAGGATTCCAACATTAATACTTTGTATTGTTGGAATATCTTCGACCTTTTCACCAGCAAAGAAAAGATTGTACGAGAAATAAAGATACCACCCAAGCATGCCAAGTGCCGCTACCCCTGTTACTACTCCTAAAAATTTTGAAAGACTAATTTGCATATACTAAAAAATTATTTGAGATAATACACATTAAAGCTAACGATACTTATAAGTGTCTCTCCATCATCCTGAGAAAGTTCTGATTTGTCATCAATTTTTCTAACTACTTTATCAATAGAGACACTTTCAAGTAAAAAGAATCTTAAACTTTTTTCATATTTTGCTATGAGATTTTTTATTGAAGGATAGTGAGATTTTACAGAAAAGGATACTTTGTAGCCGTCGACTTTTTGACTAACATTTTTTGCAGTACTTTTAACAGGTATAACTGTAAGATCTGTAATTGCAACGCCAGCTCTGTCTGCTATAGCGGCAACCTCACTACGAAGTTTAATTGGATCCAAAGTATCCGGAAGCATCATAGTAACTTTTTTTCTTGTTTCTTCATCAACAGCATTATAATCTTTAGTCAGCAAATCCATTTGATTTTGAATCAAAGAAATTTGGTTTAGTGAATTTTGATACTGAACATTAAGAGACTTCATTACAAATATATTTTTTTCTGGTGCCCAAACTAAACCAGGTTCACCAGTATATATTGGATGTATATACCCTAAATAAAGTAGTGACGGCACAAGTATGAGAAGTATGTTAAGTAGTTTTGGTGACATAGCTTTTATGGCGTTGTTGTAGACGTACTAGTTGCATTAGAAATCGTCTGCTGTTGTGTTGAAGAAGCAGTATTAATAAAAACAATCTCATCAGATAAAACACCTTGGACAAATACTGGTGTAGTTATTGCTATCACTAGAAGGGTCCCATTTTCTGAATTACTACTAGCAATTGTTCCTATTTTTGGATTAGGTACAACTTTACTATATTGAGCAAGATTAAGTGCAGCTAATTGCTGAATAAGTGCACGATAATTAGTAGTCGCAATATTAAAATTCATTATATACCCACCAGATCCAACATCTCTTGTTAAACTATACTTCTGAAAAACAACCTGCTTCTCCACTACATCTTCAAGCAACTTAAGTGGAGATCTGGTAGAAACATAATTCTTAAGAAGTTCACCCAATACGTTAAAACGAAGTGATAACCTCTTCATTTCTTCAATTGGATACTCTTTAAAGGTAGCATCTGCAGCTAATAGCTCTTCCTGTTTAGACTTAATGCTTGCAGTGAGATACGTACTATATGCGAAAAGTGTCACTGCAACCACAATAGAAAGAATTGATGCAAGAATAAGTCCGATTTGAACATATGCCATAATAGACATCTCCTGTCCTCGCTGCTGCATAAAAAGAAACGGTGAGTCAGGTATAGCAAGAGAAGTATCTGGTGCCGCAGATGGCGGAGGAGTCATGCCACCTTGTGGGGCTGACATACCACCAGAAGCTGGCGCACTACTTACAGGTGCTGCTGGTGTCTGTGCTGGTTGTCCTGGGTTAAATGAAAATGCCATGAGTGTATTTATGAGACTAGTTTCTTAAGTGCACAACCAACTGCTACTGCATATGTTGGCCCAACTCGCTCCATCATTTCAGAAAGAAATCCAGGAACAACAACTTGCTCAAACGGTGTAACAATTCTTCCTGCTATGTGTACCGTCTTACTGTATGTTGTTATCATTCCTGGAATACGAGCACCTCCACCTGTTAAAACTATCCCCTCTATAGTTTGATTATACTTTCTTTCGTACATCAATGATAGTCTTGCAACCTCTCCAAACAGTGGATAACTCGAAAGTTCGAGCACATCTTGTAAGTATGGATTCGATTCATCACCTTTATACCCAAAAACTCTCTTGGATTCTTCTGCCGTATCAATCGTAATTGAAAGTGCGCGAGATAATTGCATAGTGCTGTCTTGTGAACCTCTTCCTATCACATGCATATCAAGTACGATACCCTGATACACAAGAGAAAGCACTGTTGCTTGAGCCCCAATATCAACGTACATTATCATTTTATGTGTATGTGGAGGAGAGCTGCGAAGAAGACTATACCCGTGTATTTCATATTCAACATTTTTGAGCTCTAATTTTTTGGTCAGACTATCGTAGCCACTCAAAATTGTATTACTCACTGCTGCAAGTACGACACTTGTCATTTTTTCTTCGCCTTCAATTTTTACATTCTCAGGAATATGCCACCAATCCATCTGTACTTCGGTAAGTGGCATAGGAATATACTTTCGCGCTTCAATAGGCATCATCGTGCGCAACTCATCATCTCCAACTTTTGGAACATGCACAAGCGACACATATGCACCGGACGAATCAATCGCAACAACTGCATCACGAGCAGTTACTTTTGCTTCTTTAAATAGATCCTGTATCGCTTCGAGAAGCTTTTCTTCACCTAAGTGAACCGCTTGACCGATTTTGAGTCCATTGTACGGACCAAGAGCAACTTCTCCGTACGTATCAAGCACGATACGATCCTTTTCTTTTCTTAATTGTACGACTTTGACAGATGAAGTACCGATATCAAGACCAAGCGCTTGTCCAACTTCATCTTTCTTAAAAAAAGCAGCCATAGATATACGTAGTATATACTATCTTTGTTCTATTTTTCTGTATACACTTCGTATATATGTGGATGATTACATCTCTTACCAAGACACTGAGTACTATTTTCTTTCCTTCGTACTGCTACCTGTGTCACAACGAAGGTGCTTCACTGTGTACTTCATGTCTCAAAGAAAGAAAAAGGTCGTATGACACCCCTTACCCGTGGATATCTTCGATCTATTCCTTCAAAGATCCTTCTATTAAAAAAATAATTCATGCAATAAAATATTTTCACCGAAAAGATCTTGTTGCGCCTCTGGTAGAAGCATTGATTGAAGAAATTAATCAATCGCACAAACACAATCACGTACTAGTTCCTGTTCCGATGCCTAAACTTCGAAAATACATTAGAGGATATAACCAAGCAGAAGCAATAGCTACGGAACTTAGTAAACAAACAAGGATTCCTATAAGAAGTGATATTTTAAACAGACTTTCTTCCCCTGCTCGACAAGTCAAAACAAAAAATCGAAACGATCGTCTCAAAAACCAACACAATGCATTTTCTACACAAAAAGATATATCTGGACTACAGATTATTCTCATTGACGACGTAACCACAACAGGAGCAACGCTACTTGAAGCGCGACATGTACTGCTACAAAATGGTGCAACATCTGTAGAAGCATATACACTTGCACACTAGAGTCACTTTCATAGTAAACCCTGTTTACATAAAACTAATATAATCAACTTTCATCACTCTCTTTACTGTCATTTCATCTCAGGAGATTACTGTTAGATAGGTTGTAACAAAAAAATCACCCTATAGGGTGATTTTTTAGACACATAACTCTCTACACGATACTTATTATATAAGATTACCTATGAAGAAACTTCCAAGTGTTGAACGTGCAGAACTTGAATGAGTTCCTGTTCCTCCTCGTGTATTAAATGCTGCTGTTGCATCTTTGCCACACTGATTAAGGATTGCTGTTGATCCACCTAGGTGCATCGATATGTATGAAGAAACTGAATATACTTTACCAGATACAATAATCCAACAATTATCTCGTGTTGCATGTGTCGCAACTTGAGCAGATGTATATCCAACACTTACTGTAGTCGATCCAGTTGCAGGAGGAGTTGGGGGTGTTGGAGTTGTTGGAACTGTAGACGTTGCAGTACTCGTTGCATTTCTCATGAAGTATGGTCGATGAAGATTTCTTGCAATATAGTTGAAATCTGTAGTAACTGTCTTAAGCGTTGTATTTGTTTGTTCAATCACAAGTGTGCTTGTTGCTTCATAATCTGAAGGAACAAGTGCTTGTACTTTTGCAAATGCGGATGCAAGTAACCCAAGGTCAGTAGCTGTACGAATCTTTACATCTTCGAGATTCTTTTGCCAAACAGTAACATCTTTTCCTTGTGCCTTAGCCTCATTTATCTTTGTTTGTACTTGAATAAAGAGATCTGAAAGCTTTTGTGCGTGATTCTGTAGGTCGTAGATACGCTTCTCGAGACGAACCTTAGGGATAATCACACCATAGATTCTAAAATTAGTTGTAATAGACTGAATCAGTGCTTTTGTTGTTGTAGCATCTGTTGATGTAGCAATTGTAGCAGAGAGAGCATTAAGCGCTGTTACGTTAGTTGAAAGAATTGATGTAAGTCCTGTCTTTTGTTCAGTAGTTAGTGTTTTACTTCCATTAATTGCTCCAATGTTGGCGTTAAGAGAGTACACTCGCTCTCTAATCATCTGACTAGCGCGTGATTGCATATACCGTGAAGAAGTAAAATACAATCCTTCTGATCTTTCCTTGGTAGGACTCACTCTACTTATATCTGGTGCTCCAGGAATACGTACATCAGCGCTAAGTCTGTAATTGCTATCATCATCCTCATCGTCATCATCGTTACTATGACCTCCTCGTAAAAGAGAGTTCAATACTCCACTATTTTTATATATGTTCTCATAATAATTTCCAGAACTCTGTCCACGTTCATTTTCATGCTCTTGTTCTGCAAAAGCAGAAGTCCCTACAAGAGTCATAGCAAGCATAAGTGTTGGTAATACTATCTTTTTCATAAGTGATCTATACGTCATAAACGTTTATTAGTAAATATGTAGAGAAAATACCTGTATATAACGGTACCCCCTTATACACTCTATAACAAATGGGAATACATTTTGTGACACATATATCTAATACTGCTTATCATATAAAGCTTTTTTAAACTTCTTTTTTTCATGAGAGAAAATTGTACTACCAATCTATTTCTTGCATTCCATGCATTTTTAAATAGAGGGAATTATATTACCAATCTATTTCTTGCTTTCCATGCATTTTTAAATAGTCGTTACATTTTGAGAAGTGTTTACATCCAAAAAAACCTGAGTGAGCAGAAAAAGGTGACGGATGTGGCGCTTCAAGAACAAGGTGCTTACTCTCGTCAATAAGTATTTTTTTACTTCGTGCATAATTCCCCCACAACATAAACACAACGTGCTCATGCTTTTCTGAAATCATTCGTATAACCATATCTGTAAACTCTTCCCACCCTTTCCCTTTATGTGATGCAGGAGTGTGTGCAACTACTGTAAGAATAGCGTTGAGGAGGAAGACCCCTTGTCGCGCCCATGACTCTAGATTACCTGATGTCATGTCTCGTATTGTCCCTGTATCATCAACTATTTCTTTGTATATATTTTTTAGTGAAGGTGGAACCGAAATACCATCGGGCACAGAAAAACATAACCCACATGCCTGCCCATCATCATGGTATGGATCTTGCCCTAGGATTACAACACGGACTTGGGAAAAAGGAGTATACGTAAACGCCTTAAAAATATCTTCTTGTGCAGGAAACACTTTTTTTGTAAGATACTCATTTCGAATAAAATGAGACAACTGTATAAAAGAATCAGTTGCGAGGTAGTCTCCAAGGGCTTCTTTCCACTCTTTCTCCATGAGAACATCTTTCTTCATGCACATACTATAGCACATGACATTATGTGATACCTTCTGGTACACTTATCCCTATATGAAAAATAGTTGCACAAGTTGCTTAATGCCTTTTCACAAAGATAAGGGGGTGCGGGAACATCCTGATTACTGCAGTCTTTGTTATACCAACGGGAAACTTTGTTATGAAGGAAATAATCTTAAAGAGTTTCAAAAAATCTGTTACGAGAATATGAGAAAAGGAGGAATGAATATTATTTTTGCAAAACTCTATACTCATATGATCAAGTTTGCTCCAAGGTGGAAGGAGACAACAGGTAAGTAGCTATTAAAGATTGTATATATGGTAAAAAGAAGCGCGGCCGTAGGCCGCGCTTCTTTTTACCTCCCTCCAATCTTCCCAACACTATTCCCTGCAACATACCCCGTTGACCAACATAACTGTAACGAAAAGCCTCCCGATGGACGATTAATATGGAGTATATCTCCAGTCAACAATAGGTTACTTACTTTTTTTGATCGCATAGTTCGCATATCTACTTCCTCAAGAAGAACACCTCCATCTGCAACCACTGCGCGGTCAAAACCCATCAACCCTTCTACGGTGAGTGGGAGTGCTTTTAGAAGTTGTGCAATTACTTTTCTTTGATCCTTTGTGATTGAGTGGACTTTTGTACTTATATCAAGGAGCTCTGCAAGAAGCATACTTACACCTTTATGAATTCCGTCCGGTACTATTTCTTTAATAATATTCTTAAGTTCTTTATTTTTATGCTCGTCAAAAATAGCAAGGAGCTGCTTCTCAAGCACTCCCTGATCCAGACCTGGAAAGGCATCTATTCTTGCGGTCACAATACCTGTATGAAGCAAGTCTTTTACTTTGTATGCATTGTTAAGAATCAGTGGTGAAGAAATACCAAAATGTGTAAAAAGTATTTTGCCCTTAAGCATAAAAGCTTTTTTCTCATCAACAAAGAATGTTATTTTCATATCTTCAAGCGAAGTACCTGCAAGTGCATGGACCCACTCTTCTTTGATAGCAAGTGGCACAACTGTTGGAGTAGGATCCTCTACTGTGTGCCCAAGATTGGTGAGCCACTTGAGTCCATCCCCTGTTGATCCGGTTTCTGGATGTGAGACACTTCCTGTTGCAAAGATGTATTCTTTTGCTCTATATACTTCTTTGCCACACGTAACACTAACAATGACACCTCTCTCTACTGACACCTGTGTTACTGGTGAATGAGTTACAACAGCTACACTTCCTTGCTTCATGTATTCTGTAAGAACACGTACAACGTCGTCTGCCTTTTGAGTCGCTGGAAATGTCCGATTGTGAGCCTCAACCACAAGAGGAAGGTTACGTGATTCAAAAAAAATAAAAGTATCACGTACTCCAAATTGCATGAAAAGCGAATAGAGAAACTGTTCACTCTTGCCGTATTTTTTAAGCAGCTGACGCTCATCATGTTCAGCATTTGTAATATTACAGCGCCCTCCTCCTGAGATACGGAGTTTCTCTCCTAATTTTTTATTTTTCTCAAGCAATAGCACGCGTTTACCACGTTCAGCAGCTCTTCCTGCTGCCATCATACCAGAGGCCCCTCCACCAATAACAATCACATCATAGATTTCCTGCATAACTTATACAGTAAAAAGAAGAAAATACATAAGAGCTTAAGTATACCGCAGAGTGAACCACCTCACTAGAGTACACACCATTTACTTGCTATGCTTATAGTATGCAAAAAATAACACCGTTTTTATGGTTTGAAAAAAATATGAAGGAAATCACTGACTTTTATGTTTCAATATTTCCAGAAGCGCACGCACAAAGTAGTGGCACCTTGTCAGATACGCCAAGTGGTGCTGTAGAAATGGCGACCCTTACCTTGTACGGACAAGATTTTAGTTTGATGACAGCTGGACCATATCTTCCTTTTAATCCAACAGTTTCATTTATTGTTTCTTGTGATTCAGCAGATGAGGTAGATGATTTGTGGGTAAAGCTTTCAAATACAGGTAAGGTCTTAATGGAACTTGCTTCATATCCTTTTTCAGAAAAATATGGCTGGATACAGGACAAATATGGAGTCTCGTGGCAGATTATGCTCTCATCCACAGTAAAACCAGAACAGAAGATTACCCCAACACTCATGTTTGCGGGAGAAGTTTGTGGTAAAAGTGAAGAAGCTCTAGCTTTTTATACTAGTGTATTTCATGATGCAAAAGTAGACTATGTGATGAATTATGATGGTACTGAACCAGTAGACGATGCTCGTGCAAAAGTTAAACATGCAGGGTTTACAATTGAAAATTTCCATCTTGCACTCATGGATAGCGGTAAAAATAGCTCTCTTACGTTTCAGCAAGCAATTTCTTTTGTGGTGAATTGTGACACCCAAGAAGAAGTTGATTATTACTGGAAAAAACTAACTGAAGGTGGTCAAGAAGTGCAGTGTGGTTGGTTAAACGACAAGTTTGGCTTCCCATGGCAAATTGTACCAACTGCTATGGAGCGTATGATGAGCGAAGGAACAAAAGAACAAATCGCTCGCGTAACAGAAGCTTTTATGAAAATGAAAAAGTTTGACATTAAAACTCTAGAAGAAGCATACAACGGATAAGATAAAAAACTAGCACTATGCTAGTTTTTTATTTCAATACTTCTATTTATTTATACATATCCGGCAAATCTTTTGCAAAAAGTGTATATGGGTCATTATAGAACTTTATAAATGAATCATAGTTTGATTGACCTTGAAGCGGTGTCCAATACTGATCTTTACTACTGTTAGTCCATGTCATAAAATATACTACTTTTCTAGCTACTGGGTCAGCTTTGAGTGGAGTAAGAAATACTGTATTAAACCAATCTTGTGACTTAGCATTTTGCAATCCATCCTTAACACCTGTTTCTGTAATTGCTGCAATTTTTCCATGTTTCTCCGCAAATGTAACTATAAAACGTGCATCAGCAAGAATGCTCTGTGTATACGTAGTACTATCTCCTTGTAGAGCATTTTCAGTATCGTATCTATCCATACCAATCACATCAACATAAGCGTCCCCTGGATATCTATCAAAACCTCCAGACGGAAGATGGCCAGTTACTTGAGAAGGAGCAAAAGCAAAAAGCATATTATGTACACCTTTTTCATTTCTTAAATAATCGACCATATACCTCCATGCCGCTATATATTGCTCGCTAGTACTATATTTTTCTCCCCACCAGTCCCATGAACCAGTCATTTCATGCCATGGTCTAAATATAAGTGGAACTTTAACACCATCTACTTCAGCACTGTTTGCTAGATCAGCAATATCATCAAGTATTTTTTTAAAATTTTCATTACCTTTTCCTCCTGGCATCAAGCTCGCTATTGGATCTCCAGCAAAGTCATGTGAGTCTCCAAGTGTCACCGGGTTTGGCATTGTCATATGTATTGTAACCACAGCTCCTTTCTTATATGCATTAATAATATGCGTTTTATTAATACCCATACCACCTCCGACGGTATACCCTTTACCAAGATTTATACCATACAGGCCAGGTGCATCCCCTACCGCAGTTTTTATATCAGAAGTATCTTTTGCACCTGTTTTATCTACCCATCCTTGACCACTAAAAGATGCTAACTGTTGTCCAAAAATAAGATTTTCTCCACGTAATGCTCGTAGGTTTTTAAAAAGTGCTACCGTCTCTTTAGTGGCAAGCCTATCAGATGGAGCATAGGTATCAGTACTATCTGTTGTTCCTCCACCTGAAGGTGTTCCTGATGCTGTTACTGGAGGAATTGATTTTTTTGGAATATGAAAATTATTACTATAATAGTACACTCCCACAAGTAAAACTCCTCCAAGAATAACTACGCTGATAAGTATTTTTTGTTGCATATGTTTAGAGTATACTCCTGTACTGGTAAAAGTAGATACTGCTTACTTTTATATTCTGTATATAAACATATATAAAAACATATAATACCCTCAAAAAAATAAATCAACTACGGGGATTGATTTACTTTCTAAATACTTTATAAAAAATATACAATTATGCTTTATGTTGAGGCCAGGTAAGATTTGTTGCAACAATCTCTGCAAAAGCTCTGGCGTCTCCAAGTTCTGAAAGACTTGTAAGAGGCTTTCCATTTCTTAGATAAATATGTTTATACACTGAAGACAAATCTTCTATCATCTTTTTATTTTTCATTCTTGCTGAAATTTTTTTAGGCAAAAATGCTACTAGTTTATGAAAAAAAGATTTTTTCCAAACCATTGAAAATGTAAATGGCGTATGTAGGGATAGGTACAAGGTTGGATAGTGATTAACTTTTTTAAAATAATCAATCATACTTGGCACCAATTCAAATTCTCCTCCTTCAATATCAACCTTAACAAAGTTAATTGACTTAAAATCAATATCAGCTTTTTTTAAAGTTGTAGAAAAGTCGTACACATCAACCTCGTAGTTCCCTCCTTTTGAAGTATCAGAATACTCGTACGTTGTTGCATCGTAACTTTCACCTTCCTTCCAGATAGGTTTAAGACTAGACATTGATGTCGACCCAGGACCAACATAGAAAGTCTCTTTAGAGTTTTTGTTTGATACAGCGAATTCAAAAGCTTTGATTTTATCCTTTATGTGCTCATTCTCAAGAATATTATTTTTTAAATATTGAAAACCTAATTTATCCGGCTCAAAGCAGTAACACATCTTAGCAATATTTGCACCATATAAAACAGTTGCTCCTACCCATGCACCAATATCCATGAACCCATGATCTTTATCTAAAAACGTATCAAAAATAGTAAACGTATAATCTTCAAAGTTATTTTGGTATTCATTCCAAAAACTCATCACTCTTGCATCAGTTACTTGGTCAACAGGTTTCTCTGATATACAAATATCAAATGTATTTTTCTTAATTTTTATCATTAATTTTTATTTGAGTGTAGCAAAATTTATATAAATAAACAATTTTAAACAATATAACTTACATTAAATATGCTCCTCTAAAAGAGCTTTTGCTTTTTCAATATACCCAGCAGAAACTAGATGGGCTATCTTAGCAGATTTTTTTAGATTTTCATTATTTGTGTGATTATAACTACCAGCAAACGTCCCTAAATCATCTATAGCAGAAGTGTACGCAGGCTCCAACTCAACTGGAATAGTTGGTCCCCTCCCTTACATTCGAGCTATTTCAATAAATGCAGGCAAAAAGAAAAAATTCATACCCACTGTTTCAGTTTTACTTTCGAGTGCAATCTTTACAATATGTGGGAGGGCTGCATAAGAAGCAGTGTATACATTACCCTGATGACAAAGACTCGACCATACTGTAAACCATGCTACTTCGTTTTGAGGATCTTTATATAATAATCTCAATGCTTCTGGCACACCCTCAGATGAACCATAAGCATTTTGAAGTTCTGACCATTTTAGACTATCAAGTTCAAGCATACTAGAAGTATAGCAACAAAAAAGAAGTCTACATGTACAAACAGATATCATAATTAATTTGAGGGTATTACTTACTAAGCAAATAAATCCATAAAAATGGTACACTCCTAAAAAGACCATGACTAAAGATATAACTATTCACGCATATAACGCTTTGCAAACAGCACCTACAAAAGAAATTTGTGATTTTTTAGAGTTAACTATTAATAAACATTTAGTCGGCAGTACTTCAAAAATTTGGCATCGTGGTCCAGTGTGGTTTGTGGATGAAAATCCAGTTGTTGGATACTGGGTAAGAAAAAATAACGAGGTTCAACTTTTGTTTTGGAGTGGTCAATCATTTGATGAAGAAGATCTACTCCCAGAAGGCACATTTAAGGCTGCCGAAATTAGATACACAGCTGTACAACAAATAAAAATTAGCAACCTAAAAAGGTGGCTCAAGAAAGCAAAAGATATACAATGGGATTATAAAAATATAGTAAAAAGAAAAGGAAAACTAGAAAGACTAGTGTAATGTACTTATATTTTATAGATTTCTCCCGTCAAATGTAGTTACTTGTAGTGTGCTTAGATCTACTTCATTGAGCGATCTGACATTTATTGCTACAACAGGATTTCCATCTGGACCAGTGCCAAAAGAAAATGATTGTACCCCACAATCTTTACAGAAAGTATGGTCAATTACGTGTTTGTTAAATTTGTATGTTGTTAAATTTTCTTCACCAGATACTAATGTAAAATTATCTCGCGGAGCAAAACCTAACCATAAACCCTTTATGGAACAATATGAGCAATTACAGGAAATAATTCCTTCGAGACTCATCTTTACTTCAAACGTTACTTTTTTACAATGACAATTACCTGTGTAGTTCATATTTTTATATAGTGTATTCGCAAATTATAGCACGCCAGTAGTGATACATGCTTCAAAATAAATAGAATGTATATCTTGCTCAGAAAATGAAGCTATAAAACTCTACCTAAAAATAACACACTTAAAACCCGCGAATTGGTTTTGTTTGAAGAATGGTCTCAACTTCTTCGTATCCTACAGGGTAGGCGAAGTTATACCGCGCAGGAAGTGCAAAAACATACTTTGTGTTGCGGGCAAGCTCGCTTGGATTAATAGGTGCTGCACCTACATGAATCTTGTCTTGTGTAATCAAATTCCACTGCAGAAGTGTAAACACCATGACAGGAATATCTTGTCGTGGGGTTGTCTCCGACCAGAGTGGGTGTCGTACAGAGAGAAGTGGGCCTGTCTCATCAGGAATACTCCCTTGTGGTTTATTTGGAGAATATGCTTTCCATGTATTACTTATACTTGAGTACCCTTTCCATGAAGAAGGGAGTGTGATCACAAAGCCGTACTCAGTATTTTTATACTCCACCAATGCAACAGGTGTCTGTGTGGGTTCTTGAACTACAGAATTTTTTGTATGAAGAACGAAGTACCCTGCAATACATGCAAGTGTGAGAACAAAAAGAATTATTGGGGTTATATTTTTTTGAGACATACAGACTAGTTTTATAGTAGCACTACTGAGCTAGGATAGATAGCAAAGTTTTAATCATATTCACAACTTACCCAACCTATTTGCATTACCATAAAGCACTATAACTCAACAATATATAGACCTCATACGCTCGCGCGTTGTCTTGAAAGATTATATAGCGAACGAACGTCATCATATATGCATGTGAGCGAATCAAATGTACTCACCACGTGCTCATCATGAGAAAACTCACGTATGTAGTAGCTTATAACTAGCTTTACCAAGCTTACAGTTGTAGCAAAAGGAAACACAGAAAATCCCAAGACTTAGTCTTGGGATTTTCTATTAAAAAAAACTTATTATGCTCTTACTTGTTGGAACCATTCGAGAAGAGCCATGTCTTCATCACTTAACTGCAATAATGCAATACTAGTACTTTTACCTAATTCGTGCCCCTGTTTCATCAAGTTGTCTGCTTCAAAAATTTTTGGATTTTTATGAGCTAGGTAGTCGGATAACTGTCCCGTGAGGTATATTTTTTGAACGGTTTTATGCAACAGAGAACTATAGAAGATTTTGATGGGCACACCTGGGAGATTTTCTATATGGACGTGGAGAAGTTCCCGAAGGAGGGATAGATGCGTGCGAGATTCGGTCAAATAAAAATCAATGTTGATTTTACTATTTATCTATTCTTCCAAAAATTTCTTTACTTTAGCTAAACCTGGAATTTTATTCAAATATTCCAAATCTTCTTCATTAAAAATCTTCACAAGTTTTTTAGCAACGTCTTCTTTGTATTTACATAATTCAAGAGAATTCTTACCAGAAATAGCACTAATCACATCACTTTTTGCCATCCCAGCTCTGACATATTGATTCTCTGAGAAAATATTCAAAATATCTCCTCCAACTAAGGGATCATTACTCACCTCAGACCAATTATTAGGGAAAAATTTATCAAGCTTTCCCCTCATTATTTTTTGTTCTTTTATATCATTATTTAATGTATCAACAAGCAGAAAAACTTTTCCAGAATATGGGTAAAAATTATCATTCCCGCGTAAGTGCACAGAAAGAGACTCTGTAATAATTTTCATGCGAGAAACTTCAACTGAACCATCTCCTATACCTTTTAATTTATTAAGAAAAACTTTACCCGTATCTACTCCAGATAATTCAAGATACTTAGATACAATCAGTCGATCAGAGCCTCCTTCAACTATTACTATTTTTTCTGGCAAGAATAAGTCTGCCAAAGAAAAACCTAACTTGTCTATAATAATTTTTTTATACAAATCTTCACTGTTAGACATTACTTCAAATTCTGGTTTTCCATTTTTAACATCAACAATAAAATTATTTTCAGGTGTTTGTCTATTTATGAAATGAGGAGAGTGGGTAGCAATAACAATAAATTGATCTTTTGATTTTTCAAGCAAAACTTCATAAAGAAGTTTTTGAACTGATGGTTCGAGTGAAATTTCAGGTTCATCTATAAAAATAACAGGGTAACCCGATGTTAGAGCTGCCATAATATGAAAAGCAGCACGAAGACCTGATCCATCAAAAGACGAATTTAAATTTAATTCAGAATTTTTCCATTGTGACTCCTTACTAATATAATTTATTCCAAAAAATCTTTGTATAAGTTCTTTAAATTCTGGCTTTTGTGCAGTTTCGTTTTCAGTTAATAAAGTTGAAAAAAGATTTCTTGAGTATGCATACCAAACGGATGGTCTGTTGTCATTATTTTGTATATTAGCTATAGCTGCTGCCGTTGTTTGTAAAAGTGTTTGACCTCCTGTATTTTGACTACTTAAAATATCATCAACCCCTGTTCTTTCGGCGGGGATGTATATTATCTTTCTATTTTTATGTGCCGTATGATTCATTTGACCGATCAAACTCTTAAGTACTGATGTTTTTCCTGAACTATTTTTGCCAGTCAAGACAAACAGACCATTTTCAGGATATACACCATTAGCAAAAGGGAAATCGTAGCTTGTTAAAACTTTTCCACAAATTTGATTTATTAACATATTTATAATTTAATTTTGCGGAGGCATATTCATAGTTGCGATTACGCTCCTTGAAATGCACTGCGCAAAATCTGGTCGCGAGTACGCTCGCGATTTTGCGGTGATTATGGGTTAAGTACCCACAGGTCTTGACCCCATAAGGGTATTTTAGCATCTTTTTCGAGCTCTAAAATATGTATGTGGGTCGCTATCCAAATGCCAATAAATGCCAAAATTCTGAACTTTTGAAAATATAAGGAATTCAGAGAAAAAGCTTTATTAATAAGGATATTGTGAAGATTTTTAGTAAAAATATGAATTTCATATTTGGCATTTTAACTTTTTGCCTGAAATTTCTTAACAACACCATAAAATGGTAAAATTTAGAAATGATTAAGGATCTTAATAGTTACCTGACCGACCAAGAGTTCTTCACTTACGTGAAGTTCTTGGACTTGATCGTTGATAAGAACTATAAAGATCTTGATGATCATGAATTTGGAATACGAGATCTCAGCATTGGAAGTGAAAGCGTCTACCAAACTTTTAAAAGAGCATTTGAATTTTTGGATCTCGTTGATCCATCAATAAAAATAGAGAGCTATAATTTGAAGGAAACAGAAGTTCGGTTTGAAATATCAAATAGACCAAAAAATGAGCAAATCAATCTCAACAAAATAATAGATAAAATTCTTAAGGATAAATCGATCAAGTTTAGTGATGTTGGTGCCCTCTCTTGGGTATGGTACGAAGTCTACAGTGCCGCACGATTTACTCCCGACACTTACACAATACCTCATACTGTTCGTGAAAAAATAGCTGATAACATTAACCAATACTTGGATAACCTGATTAACAACAAGCTCGCTATTGTAAAAAAGAACTACTATAAGTTTGAGATTTTAAAACAGACCCTTATTCAAATTATTGAAGAAGACAAAATGATTCCGCTTTACGGGACTAATTTCATTATCAAAAAAGGAATCGATGAAAACGGTAACGTAAAAGGCTTACCTGATTTTTGCATCCTTCAAACCGTCTATGCGCTAGAGAGACTTGGATACTTAAAGGTTGTAAAAGTGTGGGAAGATATTAAATATAAGTCTGAATACATCACATCCGATGAAAAAGATAAGACGCGATTTATCTGTGTAAATATCATTCTTGAAGACATATTCATTAAAGAGATTTACAATAAGTATAAGAAGGAGAATCCTAAAAATATCATCGAAAGTTTTGATGAGGCAAAAGGCATTCTTAAATTTGCAGGAGAAACCATAGAATTATCATCTAAAGGAAAAGAGACAGATGCTTCTCTCTTAATGAAAGCGTTGCTTAAAAATGACGATGACGAATGGATGCACAACGATGAGATATTCCAAGTCTGGGGTTTCAATGAAAAAGACATCAAGAACGCAGCCAAAAACAAGATCTATTTTGCTGCACAGAAAGTAAATAACAATGTTGCGATAAAAACAGGAATCGAAGATTTCCTTGATTTTACAACCACAAAAGCGCGTATCAATCCTCGTTACAAAAAAGTTGATGAATAATTGATAAACGTTCCGCCAATATTTATCAACACCTCCACCGTATCCTGAAGTCACACCCTTCGGGATGTTTTAATTGTAATAACAAAATAACGTATATGGCTCAAACCATCGTGTGGAAGGAAGTGAAGGTAAAGGTAGCGGATCTCATCCCTGCCGATTACAACCCTAGAAAAATAAGTGCGAAGGAACGTGCAGAATTAACAACATCCGTAGAACAGTTCGGTCGTGTAGAGCCAGTTATCGTCAACACTGGCAAGCGTAAGAACTGTGTCATTGGTGGACATCAACGGCTTAAGATCTATGCCGATCTTGGTGTTACAGAAATAGAAGCAAAGGTACCAAGTCGTGAACTCACCGAAGATGAAGAAAAAGAACTCAATTTAAGACTCAACAAAAATACTGGTTCATGGGACTTCGATAAGTTAGGAGAGTTTGATATGGATATGCTTCTTAATGTCGGTTTCGATGACGATGAATTGCAAGGCATGTTTGATGACGTTGATGTATCAGATGATGATTTTGACGTAGAGAAGGCTATTAAGGAAACCACGATGCCGAAAGTGAAGCTCGGCGAGATATGGGAACTTGGCGAACACAGATTGCTTGTTGGAAGTTCAACAGATGAGACTGCTGTCAGATTATTGATGGATAAGGATATGGCAGACATTGTGTATTGTGACCCACCATATAACATCGGCTTGGACTATTCTAAAGGTCTTGGTAAGAATGAGAAGTACGGTGGGAGTTACTCAGGTAAGGATGATTCCAAAAAAGCGAAAGACTATGCGAAATTCATGAATGACAGTATCTCTGTTGCTCTACAATTTGCAAAGCAAAGTGCTCACTTTTTCTACTGGTGTGATTCTACGAATATCGGACTCATTCAAGGATTCTATGCGGACAACAAGATCATAAGTAGACGAGTGTGTATGTGGATCAAGAATAACCAGAACCCTACACCGAAAATTGCCTTCAACAAGGTGTATGAACCGTGTGTGTATGGCACGATTGGTACTCCACATCTCAACAAAGGGTTCCAAAATGCTAACGAAGTTCTAAACCAAGAAGTCGGTAGTGGTAACCAACTTCACGACGAGATACTTGAAATGATAGACCTATGGATTGTGAAGCGTGATAGCACGAAAGAGTACATGCATCCGACACAGAAGCCTGTGAGCTTAAACGAGAAGCCATTTAAGCGTTGCTCTGCCCCTGGACAGATAATATTCTCAGGATTCGGTGGTAGTGGCAGTGATTTAATTGCGTGTGAACAACTGCATCGTAAGTGGCGTGGTGTAGAGCAAGACTTAATCTTCGCAACCATCATTATCGACAGATGGGAGAAATTTACTGGTAAGAAAGCAAAACTCATCTATGGTAGTAAATAACGGAGACATATTTGAGATTGCAGGACATACCATTGCTTGTGGTGACTCGCTTGATAGATTCTTTGTGAGTAAAGTAATAAATGGCAGAAAGATACGAGCAGTGATAAGTGATCCACCGTACGGTGTAGCGTACGTAGAGAACAAGAAGGACATTGTAAGTCTTGGTGTCAAAGATGCTAAGGTAATTGTTGGCGACCAGATACAGAGTGAATACGAATACGTACAGTTCACCAAGAAGTGGACTGAATGTGTCATTCCTCATTTGGACAAATACAACACCTTCCATATCTTTAACTCAGATACGATGTTTCTAGGATTACGTACTGGGATGCAGATGGCTAATATTCATTTCAGTCAGATGCTCATCTGGCTTAAGAATCAACCGGTGATGGGTATGAAGGATTACTTGTCTCAGTTTGAAGTCATTGCTTACGGTTGGTATGGGAAGCATAAGATGGAACGATCAAAAGCAAAGAGTGTTATCTATCATCCAAAGCCACGATCTTCCAAGCTTCACCCTACACAAAAGCCAGTTGGATTACTGAGGAAAATAATCCCGAACGTTACGGTCATTGGTGATTACGTTTACGACGCCTTCTCAGGAAGTGGAACGACTGCTATTGCTTGTGAACACTTAGGTCGAAAGTGTATTGGTATAGAGCTTGATCCAGAGTATGTAAAAGTCATACTTTCACGTCTTGAGAAGCTAACCAAACAAAAAGCAGTCAAACGAATAGACTGATGGACGAGCTAACACAAAGAAAAGGTGGAGTATACCGTAAGCAAGATTTTAACTCTTACGTTCTTTGGAAGTCCCTGCCTTCATTTCTCAAAGGTCAGCCAAAAATCATGCTTGAGAAGTTTGGCATCACTGATGGGCTTGCAGTTGAGCTACTCCAAATCAAAACACAAGGAGAGTTTGCGACGAAGTTTGGCATCAAAGACCCAGGCACACTCACCGACTGGAACAAACGAATTGAGAAAGAAGGACTACTCACATCCATTAACTCATGGGCAAGAAGTCTTACGCCAAACGTGGTGCTTGCTCTCTACAAGAATGCAAGTAAGCATGGTAAAGCCCAAGAAGTGCGTGCATGGTTTGAAATTATAGAAAACAATTAAACACTATGGAACCCAAGATCAAAAAAGTCCTCACCCTAGAGGAAATCAATGAAATCCTCTCAGACGCACTCATGCGTGTATCTGAGAGAAAATTACCCCTTAGACAAGCAACACTTATCTCAAAGCTTGCCCTATCACTCTCTAAGAACATCGTGAACACCGAGCTTAAGAACAGAGTCGAGTTCTTAGAGCAACAACTTAAACAAAGAAAATAGCTATGAAAAATATCTCTGATTTACTCCGTACTGGTAACCTTACTCCCAAAGAGAGGATACTCTTCTGTATACATGATGAAATACAGGAGTTAAAGACTGGTCTAAAGTCACTCACTCCCTCTGATCTCTATGCACTCTCTTCTGGATGGAGACCAAAGGATAGCTATGAAGCACAGGAATACAACAAGTACTACAATGCATGGGATGTCATACAACTTCTTAAAATAGATGTGCAGACGACCTACTTAAACACCATTATCGATATACGTAGCATGGAACGAGTACTTGCTTACCTTATGTATAGCAAGGAACCGAAGAATCTCTTGGCTGGGAAAGGGTTTGACGATGAGGCACTCCGCGAGATACTGAGGAATACTGGACTCGACTACAACCTTCTCCTACATCGACTTACATTTGATGGATTACCACTCAACATACAGAAAGACCTACTTGCACTTGATCCTGACGCAGAGACAAGTACTCAATACTTTGACCACGAGAAGAAGTTGTACGAGGTGTTGAATGGTAAAACTTCACTTACCTCTAAAGAGGTCGACACCCTGACAGACATCGTCATCGACTCCATTCCGTGGGAGTACTTAAGCCTCGTCACAGATAGAGGTCTCAATTTCATGAACATTCTTTTTAATGGATACTTTGCCAGTATTCCGCTTGTTGTCTTTGCTGAGAAGTTAGCAAAGAAGCTACACATTGAGTACGAGAATGAAGATGAACTGAAAGCAAAAGTAGCTAAGGTACCAAACATACAGAATGAGCTACGAACACTCATTCATGATGAGATACAAGGTGGACTATTCTTTAGAGATTATGCACCACTCTGTAACAGTACCACCCACGAAACATGTAGTGATACCGATACCAAGTTACCCCACCACGAACTCATGGAGTTATGGATGAAGGAGAAAGCAAAGCAGGAAAAATTCTTACAAGGGTACATTGATAGCGGAAAGCTTGTTGTGGAAGATAGACAAAAGGAACTATTCACTATACGTAAATGCTACAAATCCATCACTGGAGAAAGTCTTTACTATTTAGATGAGGACTTACCTTTCGTAAACGATTACAAGAAGCAAGTCGAGAAGTTACTGATACTCGGCTGTCTTCTTGCCTTCATCAAGAGGCGACCATTTTTGCAGTACTATGCTGAACTACTCTACTTCAATGTGTTTCTTGAAAAGGCGTCGAAAATATTTGAGATTGATCTTGCATTCTACGGAGAAAACTATACGAACGTCATCAAAGAAGAGGTTAATTTACTTAATGAACAGATTCTGATTATCGCTGAAAAAGTGGAGGAAGGATTATACCTAAAAAATGACATACGCTACCACGCAGAAATATATATACATGACATGCAGATATCGGTAGATGACGTTACTCCAGTGACTAATCGTTGCTTAGAACTTGCAGAGAAAAAGATTGACGAATCGTTTAGAGGTTGGTGGGGGAAGATGTGATTTAGTCTGGACACTTTTTTATCTATCATCAATAAAATTATAGTAAATTAATTACTTTGAACTTCTTTATAGAAAAAACTAAAGTATTATGAATACTTGCTTCTGCTTCATCTTTTGTTCCCCAATTAAGGGAACTACTTTCAACCAACTCTAAACCACTTCTTGCAAGTCCTTCACCAAGATAAGCTTCAAGTTCGTGATAAAAATAGTGAAGAGTTGTTCCAAATACACTTACTTCCATAGGAGTTCCTTCTAAAGCTTTCAACCCTTTACTCTCTAACTCTTTTCTGCAGTAATCTGGATGAGGTAGTGAAATAATGGCGTGACCATCCAACTTTAAGATCCTAGAAAGTTCTCGATATCCCTCTTCAATGTCTTTGATATTATGAAGTGAAAATCTTGAAACAACTAGATCTACACTATTTGCCTCTAGGTGTGTATTTATCCAATCACCTTCTGTAATAATTACTTTATCTTTGATTTCAGGAACAATTCTTTCTTGTAAAAGATTTCTCATATAAGGAGAAGGTTCAACACCTATAATAGTTCCCGCCTGAGAACTCTTTCCCCACAGCTGTAAGTAGCCAGCATTTGAACCACACCCAATATCGGCTACTGTATTTATCGGACCACTATTTCGTAAGGAGTTTACTCTTGCTATCATTTCAAGAGTTGCCCCATCCTCAACCTTTTCTATGTTGAAAAAAGTATCTTGACCAGCTGTGTACTTTAGAGAGGTTTCTCTGTCATATCCAACTTCTTTTATTTGCTGTATTTGTTCCATTTTTTGCATATTATAATAATTACTAGTTTCCCATTATTGCTTCATATACCGCTTCTTTACTTCTAAAATCTTTAGCATTCAATTCTTCTATCACTTTACCTTTCTCAAGCACATACCCACGATCAGCAATTTTAAGAAGTGAAATCAAGTTGTGCTCAATGACTAGCACACTTAAGTTTCTTTCTTTTCGTATCTGGTCAATTACTCTAAAAATATCTTGAACGAACTTTGGAGAAAGACCGAGTGACGGCTCATCAAGTAGCAACACTTCTGGATTATCAACCAAAGCACGAGCAAGTGCCACCATTTGTTGCTCTCCACCAGAAAGGTGTTTTGCAAGAGTGTTTTTCTTCGTATGTAAAATAGGAAAGAGAGCGTAAATATCATCAGGTATTTCTTTCACATTTCCACGTACTACAACATTTTCAAATACAGTAAGATTTGGAAACACTCTTTTTCCTTGCGAAACATATGAGATATTTTTACCTTTTGTAATGCGCCCAGACTTCTTTTCTATAAGCCCTGCAATTACTTTTAGTATAGTACTTTTACCAGCACCATTCTGACCAAGAAGAGCAACAACTTCACCTTTGTTTATGTGAAGAGAAACACCAAAGAGCACTTGAAGGTCTTTATACCCAGCATCTATATTTTCTAATGTAAGTATTGTTTCTTTCATAATGTTAATCCCCTAGGTAGGCAGTTTTTACCGCTTGATCATTGAGCACATCCACAGCCCTACCTTCGGCGATATTTTTTCCACTATCAAGCACATAGACATAATCACAGAGTTCTTTGATGATAGCCATATCGTGCTCAATGAGGATGATAGCTGTACCTTTTTCTTTCTCTTCAGAAAGAATTTTTTTTATTGTATGTATCACCTCTGGGAACAAACCAGCAAATGGCTCATCAAGAAAAAGTATCTTCGTGTCACCTGCTAATGCTCTACCCAACTCAAGAAGTTTTCTTTGACCATATGATAAATGACGAGCTTGTGTGTGGGTATGATGGTCTAGCCCTATACGTTCTATAACAGCAAGTGCCTCCTTTTGATGCGGTGAAAGCGTAAAAATTGACTGTAGGACACTCCTTGTTTCAAGAGATAGCAGTATTGTATCAAGCACTGTTAAGTTGCCCCAAAGTCTAGCATCTTGGAATGTTCTTGAGTAGTTTCCTTTCATTATTATCTTACCTCCGTTTTTAGATAACATATTTGTGAGCACGTTTACAAGCGTACTTTTACCACTTCCATTTGGACCGATAATACCAGTGATACTACCTTGTTTACATTCAATAGACACAGATGAAAGTGCCTGTATACCATCAAAGTGTTTTGAAATGTTTGTAGCTTGTAACATAGTTATAGAGAGTATTTACCAAATAGTCCTACAGGTCTTTTGTACATAAGATAGATGAGAGCAAGTCCATAGAGAATAACTCTTGTTTGAGCCGCTATTTCATTTGGAAGACCGATGAAGCGTAAGACTTCAGGTAGTAGTGTGAGAATAACAACACCAGCGATTACTCCACGAGTTGAAGCGAGGCCTCCCAAGATAATTACTGTGAGTAAAAAGATGGACTCGTTCAAAGTAAAAGATGACGGATCAATAAATGAAATATAACTTGCATATAGTGACCCTGATATTGAAGCAAAGACCGCCCCGATTGCAAACACCATCATTTTGTATTTATGTATATTGTATTGAAATAGAGCAAGAGCATCTTCATCTTCACGGATTGCGTGGAGCACTCTACAGAAATGTGTTCGAGTAAGTGTGTGTAGAATAACAACTGATAGACTTGCTATTACTATTGTAAATAGTAGAAATGAAATTATTGATGTAAACGAATAACCAAAAAGCGAAGGACGCACAATACCAAATATACCAAACGGTCCTTTTGTTATTCCTTCAAGGTTCATAAACAGCGAATACATAATTACAGAAAGACCAATGGAAGCAAGGGCATAATAGTCACCCTTAACTTTTTTGAGAGAGTATGAAATAACTGAAGCAACGAGAGCTGAAACAAAAGCGCCTATAATCATAGATGAGAAAAAAGGTACACTATAAAACTTTGTAAGGATAGCAGTTGCATACGCACCTAACCCGTAAAAAGCGGCGTGAGTGATTGAAAGAATACCAGAGTGCCCGACGATAAGATTAAGAGAAAGAGCGAATGGTATGTAGAGTGCAATAATGATAAGTAAGTGGAGAATGTAGTCCATATTATTTCTTAAGTATACCAGTCGGTCTAAAGAGTAGAATTATGACGAGAACAAGAAACGCTATGGCATCTTTCCATTCCCCTCCAACATACCAGATCGAAAGATTCTCTAATACCGCCAAGATAAATGCCCCAATGAGTCCGTACATAAAATTACCTAAACCACCAAGTATTGCAACAATGACCCCCTTAAGAAGCAGACTCATTCCAATATATGGATCGAGACTAGTATCCATGGCATATAATATTGCAGAAGTTGTTCCAATTGTTACACCAATACATGTCGCGATAATTCTTACTTTTTTTATAGGTAATTGAGAAGACATCGCCAGTTCTTCATTATCTGATATTGCACGTAACTGTATACCAAATGTTGATTTACTAAGAAAAGCATATCCGAGGGCGTAGACCAATAATGCAAAAATAATCATTGCAAGTTGTACATATGTAATAGCTACTCCAAAAAATGTAAGCGTAGTACTTGAGACACTAAGTGTCTGTACATTTGATGTAAATATAAGTGCAATTAAAGCTTGAATAACCGTTAGAATACCAAGAGATGATATCATCATTACCGCACTAGAAGATTTTTTTTTACGAAGGTTTCTGTATAAGAAAATCTCTACAACTAACGAGAATACAATTGTAATAAATACAGAGAAAACAAACGTGATAACCATCGGGAGATGAATCTTTGATACGACAAGGTATGCGTATATTCCTACCAGGAAATAAGAAGCGTACGATAAATCAAAAAATTTATTAGCGCTGTAAATAAAATTAAAGCCAAGAGCTAAAATTGCGTAGAGAGAGCCGAGTACGAACGTATTTGAAGCAACTTGAAGTAAATATTCCATGGTTATTATTTTATCATGATATTTTTATATCATGCATGAAAAAACAGGTCACATCTGACCTGTTTTTCAATTAAGATTAAAGCTTTACAACTTTACCATCCTTTACAACCCAAACCTCAGTTCCTTGATTTCTTATACCTCTACCGTCAAAAATAACAGTGCCTGAATATCCTTTAAAGTCAGATTTTGATATTTTTTCAACCCATGTAGTCTTATTGGTATCGTAGTTATTAAGAAGTGTTGTTATTCCATCGTAACCATATTCGGCAAACGGACTTGGGTCAATACCATACATTGCTTTATATTTTGTTTTAAACTCTGTCAGATCACTAGTAGTAAATTGAAGAGTTACAGCCCCATTAAGTTTCTTCATATCACCAACTTGTTTTTCATATTCTGACCACCCAGTTTGGAGCTGAGCATCATAATAGAAAGCAACTTTAGTTGGATTTACACCAAGGAAAAGTAGATTCTTTGTAAGCTCAGATCCGATGTATGGCTCTGTGAGAAAAACTACACCATCTGCACCAGACTCTTTTATCTTTGCAGCAATTGTTTTTGCGTCGTCTTTTGAATTGATTAAAAGGTCAACTTTATCTTTTGTATAAACACCAGAGAAAGCGTTGTAAAAGCCAATAGATGCTGGGGCATTTGTTGAATGAACGAGAGCAAGTTTTTTATGTGATGCATTATTTTGTACATATTCAGCAAGCTTCACAATTTGACCATTTGCATCTGCTGACATCTGAAAGATATTATCTTTACCAACCCCATCATTTTGAAGTCCAACACAAACAACTGGAATACCATCAGCTATCATTTTTTCATGAAGAGCATCAAGCACAGGTGTGGAGACCATGAACAATCCATCAATATGGTCGAGGGACGTCATTTTTGTATAAGCAGTAAAACCAGTCTTTGCGTCAAATTTATCATCAGCCTGTTCCGTAACAATCTCAATATTTGGATGAGATGCTTTGAAGTCTTTTATTGCCATATCAGCTGCTTTGCCGACACCTTCCCCAATCGCGCCGTACTGGCTTGTTAGAGGAAGCATAATACCTATTTTAATAGTTTGTTTTTGCTGTGTTGCCACCTCGGCTGTCTTCCTTTGAGAAAATAAAACAGCTCCTCCAACAACAAGCGCTACAACAAGAATTATTAATGGTAATTTATTTTTCATAGTTAATTAGTTTTAATTATTTTAGTATATCTCTACAAATCTTTAAACAAAAGCTTAAAAACTTGATAAAGTGGGGATGTAATATTGTCCCCAAGTTTCCACTTACCCTCTTGTGGGCGGAGTTTGTGGTACTGGCGTCTGCACACTTGTTGTCGTTGGTCGACGAAGAGGTTTTCCTCTTCCGCAAGAACCAGAATTTGCTGTCATGACTTTCTCCTTAAAGTAGTGGTATTTTCAAACGAACATTGACACCAGCTCGCCAACAGCCCTGTCCCAATCCTTTCGGTCAAGGATGATTGGAATCTTACCTGAAGGATGAACTGGACTCAGCATCTTTGCTAATAGTGGTACAAAACCAACGTCATGATGATTTGTATCAGAACACATCACAACAGGAAATTTCTTCTCTATGGCTGTTAAGAGCACCTCTATGCCGTTGGCTTGCATTATTCCTGTTGTCCCCGGAAACATCAGATCGGTCAGAATGCCAGCTTTCGGGAAAACAGTGCCGAACCTATCCATTTGGTCAAAACCATTCTTGGCTTCTGTAAGATTCCTTGCCCTCATTATCGTAATAACATTGTCGTTATTCTTATACCCTCTCCAAGAGGGAAGATTGAGTTGTTCCCTCAGGCTTGCGAGCCCCAAGTACGAACCATCATCTTCCGTTAGAATTCCGAAGTGCTTCTTAATGGCAGTTTCTGCAGTAATCGCTTCGTCGTCCTTGTCTTCGACAATCAAGATGATAATGCTTTCCATGGACTTTCTCCTCAATGATCTCGAAAAGCACTTTGCTTATCGTCTGCAAGTAGTATGCCAGATAAGGCATTGACAGTAAACAATAAAGTTGTATTAAGGTGATGTTTTCCATAATATCTTTATAAGATAAGCTATTTTTGGATTCTAAAATATCGAATAAACTTTACATAATTAAAAAAAAGTGTATACTTTGTGCATGGAATTACATATTCTCGGGCTCTCATCTAAAGAAGAAAAAGTTTTACTCAGTGTTCAAGAGGGTCACTCAACTGTTGTTGACATCGCTTCAAACACCAAAGTAACCAGACCCTCTGTTTATGATATTTTAAAGAAACTCAAAAAGAGGGGTCTTGTTATACACAAAACAGAACATGGTAAAAAAAGATGGTATATGGAGAATGAAAAAAAATTAACAGATAATCTATATTTACTAAAAAAGAAGCTCCTCTCATTTATAGATGGGAAAGAAGAGATCGAAAGTGTGACGGACGGAACTGTTATTGTACACCGTGGGAATGAGGCTATAAAAAAGGCTATTTGGGATATGTTTAGCTCACGAAAAAATGAGCGCTTCCTTGGTTATATGGGGTTCGAGCAAACAGTACATGGATGGGAAGACCTTTTTACACTTCAGGAAATAAGTTCTATGAACAAGATACTTAAAGAAAATAAAATTATTACAGAGGCAGTTTTCCCTGAAAACTGGGCTGAAAATATGTTTGCAAAATATGGTGAGGCTTGGGCTAAGGACTACGAAGGGAGGACTGCTTCAAACGTATATGTTGACGCTAAATATTTTCATACAAGCGGTCAACTTTTTGCATTTAAAGACGTTATGTATTTATTAGCACTTAAAGACAAAATGATAATAGAGGTAAGACATTCAGACATCCAAAAAATGATACTTGGAATGTACTCATTTATGAAAGATAAGGGCGAGGTTGTTGATATTAACAAGAGACTGAGAGATCTAATTTCTCATTGAAATATTTAGGTAACAAAAAACAAGCATGTTTTTAATGCTTGTTTTTTGTTAGACGGTAAAAAGATTACTTATTTGATAGCAGTAACTGACCAATATAGATTTGTTATATCTCCCTTCTGATCAAAGACGTAGTTTTTTGCAAACCCTTTTTGTTCTTTTGATACTAGGTAATCGTGAGTATTAGCGCTTCCTTTCACTAGTTCAGCACGTGCAACAATCATAGTAAGGTCATATGAGGACTCAGCATATTTGTTTGGTGTTTTACCGTATGCCTGCTCATATTTTTTATTGAACTCATCTGATCTAGCACTTTCAATCATACTCAAGTTATTGTTTTTTACTTCAATTTTCTTTTCATCAACAGCAACCTTTAAGTAGTTAGTTCCGAGAACTGGTACATTATAGTTTAGTTCTTGCATCTTCTTAACGAGAGCAATAGCACCAGCTTCAGTTCCTGTCCAAACAATTCCATCAACCTTCTTTGACTTTGCCTTAACAATAAGAGTTGAAAGTATTGTTGCTTCATCTGTATATGTGAACTGCTCTTTCATTCCTACAACAACACCAGAGTTCTGTGCCGCTTTAGTCCAAGCGTTTGTGTGTGCAACGCCCCACGTACCATCAACAGTAAGGATAGCGAGGTTGGTAACTTTGTTATCCTTTAGCCACTTTTCAGTAGGTGTTTGGATTTGATAAATAGGAGAAACACCGTGAATGAGGTGTGTCTTATCTTGATCACTTCCATCTACAACATCAGATGATGTGTCTGCAATTACTGCCGTCATTCCATTCTGTGCTATCACAGGGAGAGCGGCTGAAATCTGATATGACCAAGTAGGACCAAAAATTGTTTTAACACCTTTGCCGTTCATATAACTTACACCAGTGACAGTTTTCTTTGGATCTGTAGCATCATCGTAGTATTCAACATTGAGATCAATACCTTCCTTCTTGAGGTCGGCTTTAGCAAGTTCAATACCATCCTTAATGTTTCCACCATCAATTGCCGCATACCCTGTAAGAGCAAGAACTGCCCCTACGTTCACTGTTTTGTTAGCGGTTACTATTTCGCTTGAAGCATCTTTTCCATTTAAGAAATATGCCCCAGTAGCGATAACAACAACTGCTAATAATGTAAGTAATATATTTTTAGTTTTCATAGTGTTTATATAAAGTAAAGTATAGCAAGATTTACAATGCATTCTTTACTGATATCAACATAGTATCACAAAAGAGCAAGTATGTCAATTAGAATTGTGTCAGATTATGGTTACTCTTTACATTGTAAAACAAAGGTATTATACTTAACTGTAATGAAAAATATGACACCTAAAAATGAACAAGGTTTAGAAAGCGAACAAAAAGCACTTGTTGATAGACTTACAGCATTTGGCTTTTCGTCTCGTGAAGCGCTTGTATATATTTACTTACTAAAAAAAGGCATAGAAACTGGTGGTTCAAAAATAGCGACTGGGACAGGTCTTCATAGACAGTACGTGTACACTGCCCTTCTTAAACTTATAGAAGAAGGTCTTGTTGAGGAAGTTCCTCACGGAAAGCAATCAAAATACAAAGCAATGCCACCTATAGAAATAGAAAAGATTGGGCGAAGACGTTCAATTATTGCCTCTGATCTTGCGCGTGATCTTAACGTGATCAGCTCAATTGGTAATAACCAAGATTTTGAAGTGATACAGGGTGTACGAGCAATTCAACAATATGAAATGAACTACATTGAACAAGCTAGCTCAACTTGGGAGGAATACATTATAGGTGGCGCTTCAGAAAAGTTCAGTCTTCTTATGGGAGATTACCTAGGAGAATATCTTGCTGAAAAAAATAAAAAGAATATGACGGTACGATATTTAGGAAGCATTAATGAGATAGACCTCTATAAGAATTATCTTGGGATATATAAAAACCAAGAGTATCGTTTTATGGATGACCTGCCAAGCGGTGTAAGTCATATGGTAATAAGAAACGAGTCAGTTTCTTTTTATAGTTTCCTAACTCCGCCACTTATGTATGTTGTGAAGTCACCCGTTATAGCAGAAAACTACAAACAGTTCTTTATGATGCTGTGGAATATGGCACCTAAGCGGTAAATATAAAATACCCCTTAAAGAGTAGTCTCACACAACCTTGCTTTTATAGTATTCTTCAAACAGATCATAATGGGAACGTGCGTTAAAACAAAAAGCATATTCATTTTCATCTACCGTATCCGCCTGAGATTTAAGCAGGTCAAAAACAGTCTCCTTGTTGTACCAAAATATTTCTAATTTATTTTTTTCATCTTCTTGCATAGTGGTCGGTATACCCTTAACACCTAGCACCCTTGCTTCAAAAAAGAAGATTTCGTAATGTTTCATTGATTTGTTTCTGAATTGATGAGAAATAGCAAACTCGTTAACATCTTCAATGGTACAACCAAGCTCTTCCATGATTTCTCTTTTTATCGCATCTATTTTATCCTCATTGTTTTCTACACCGCCACCTGGAAGTAAATAGTGACCTCTCGTTTTTAAAAGAGCTATGTTATTTTTACTATCAACAACGACTGCTTTTACTGTTGGACGTACAGCATACTCACCAACTGCTTTAATGGGATTTTGGAAAATATCCTCATCGTGTATATTTTTAGTGAGTTTCATTAATTGCTATTTTATCACAAAATTAGCTTGTTTTTAAGGCTAAAAGCTACCAACAATATGCCTTCTAGGACGCTCTTGATACTTCCTTTGATTTGCGTCATCAATAGTATATATGAAAACAACAGCACCCAAGGGCTATGAACTAGCTAAATCACTAACAGAACCAATAAAGACAAGGTATTGCCTCTATGCTCGTAAATCAACAGAATCTGAGGAAAGACAGGTTCTTTCTATAGATTCGCAGATAAAGGAGATGCTTGAACTTGCAGATCGAGAAGGATTGGAAATCGTGTGTATGAAGCGTGAGTCTCACTCTGCAAAGGAAACAGGACAACGACCGGTATTCAATGAAATAATAGACGAAATACGAGCAAAGAAATTCAATGGGATCCTGACATGGGCACCTGACCGTATCAGTCGTAACGCAGGAGATCTTGGAAAGATTGTTGACTTGATGGATGCAGGACTACTGCAAGAAATACGAACATACGGGCAGAAATTCTCAAACAACCCTAATGAAAAATTCCTGCTCATGATTTTAGGGAGCCAAGCGAAACTTGAGAATGACAATCGTGGAGTAAACGTAAAGCGAGGGTTACGCACACGAGTAGAGATGGGTTTATGGCCTGGGCAAGCACCACTTGGGTATCTGAATCAGCGACACTTAGATAAAAAGTGTCAGCTTATCGTTGATCCCGAGCGAGCACCTATCGTAAAGAAAATGTTTGAGAAGGTTGCGTATGAAAAACTAAGCGGAAGAAAGATATACAATTGGCTTCGTTTTGAAGCCAATTTTTATACTAGAGGAAACAAACCTTTAACGCTCAGTGGTGTCTATCGAATCCTTGATAATCAGTTCTATCATGGACTCTTTGAACATCCGAAAGGTAGTGGTAACTGGTATACAGGTAAACACGAGCCACTGATCACTCAAGAACTATTTGAGAAAGCTCAGGTACAGCTTAAGCGAGATAACATACAGCGTGAGAACAAGGAGTTCTCATTTACTAAACTGTTCACGTGTGGTTACTGCTCTAGTGGTATATCAGCTGAAGAAAAGTGGAAGGACCTAAAAGATGGTACTCATGCGAAATACATCTACTATTCTTGTAGTCGAGCACGAGACCGTAACTGTAAGAATAAATATATTCGTGAGGAAGAACTCATTACCGAACTGCTCAAGATTCTCGATAAGGTGGATATCAACGAGCTTGGCATGCGACAGAAACTTGAAGACGAGATTGCGCGTTTTAATATCTTTCAAAGATCGGTACTCGGTAGCACTGATAAAGTAGACAATAGAAAAGATACTGATATTCGAAACTATGCTAAGTACATCTTGAAAGAAGGTACTGTTATGGAGAAGCGAGAACTACTAGCGAATCTACGATCAAGAATTATTTATAAAGATAAAGAGCTTACTTTGATTGTTGAATAAAAAAGATTTTACTAATCAAAAAACACACGAGCACATCGTGTGTTTTTAGTTACATTCTAAGCATTCGGGTCGCTTCATTTACCTAAGCAAACGGGTTGACTCCGATACTAAAACGTGTTGGCGGAGGATGTGAGATTCGAACTCACGGACCTAATAAAAGGTCGACGGTTTAGTAAACCGTTGATTTAAGCCACTCATCCAATCCTCCAAGTTCTACAATCATACCAAAATATTATACATTTGAGAAATCATGGCATCGGAGTACACTTATTGCTAACTTGTTCTTCTTGCTCTTTAACTTCTACCAATACGGAGGCATTTATGGACTTATGCCAGACAGACATGTTCCCTGGAACTATTGTTTTGCAATATATTGACCCTTCTCGACATTTCATTGGTGTTGTACTTCCAGAAACAGCTTTACGATTTCTCAAAGAAGAAGAAAGAAGGGTTTTTGCGTCTCATCAAGGAAATGGTGATCTCACTGTACACCATATGATTTTGGTACTTGGCTGCTTTGATCTAAAAGAAGAGGAGCGGACTCTTTTTGATCACATAGGGCAGCACCCTCACCAGAACTTTCCTTGGTACGTTATCGGTGAAAAGCGACAAGCTGTAGCTGAACATTTTACAGAAGAGCTTGCTCTTTTTAGAGTGCAACACTTACAACTATCATCTGGTGAAACCCATGCACGGACTCTACGAAGAAGAAGTTTTTCTTTTAGCCCAAAACATGCGGAAACACTGGGGCTGATTCTTTTTGTGCAAAGATACCTTTCTGGCAAAAGTGATGACGAGCTTCTCGTTGGAAGATGGGAATTTGGTAGACAAGGAGAGCTTGTTCTTGAAACACTCAAGGTACTCTTTCCTCGCGATAACACATGGAGAGCTTCGTTGTAATAATTCCAGAGAAAAAAGACTAACCCCTGCACTTGGCAGGGGTTTTATCTTTCTATATAGATGTGCTGTATTTTTAGTTATTTCTTCCAAAGAATCTACCGATGAAACCACGAATACCTGCAGCTGGTCTATTTTCACCCATAGCATCACCATCACGAGAATTATATTCTCCTGTAGGTTCTCCATTTTGTGCAGGAACAGCTGATACCACTGGGGTACCAGGCATCGCATTCCCTCTTCCTGCATCACCTGTAGTAGACCCTGGCTGACCTGCTGGGCGACCAATAGTAATTGTTTTATTACCAATAAGAGCTTTTAGTTTGACATCATACTCTGCATTTAATGCTTTTAACTTTGCAATTCGTTCTTCTTGAAGTGCTTTTATCTTTGCATCAAGAGCTGTGTCCCCTGTTGTAATTGTTGGCATGACAGCCATCATGTTAGCAGGAATAGCTCGAGCAGATGCTGTAGGAGCACTTGCTTTACCATACATTGTATTAACAACTCCTCCAGTTGGAGCACCTGTTACTTGCATTCTCCCCATTACTGCAGGTTCTCTAGGTGCCACAGAAGAAGCGTCACCAGCATCTTGTGCAAACACTGTTCCTATCGCAACAAACGCAATACTTGTCGAAATAATATATTTTTTCATATGCAGTAAGTATAGCAAATGTACAGAGAACGTGTGTGAGTAACTAAAGAAAAAGATACACCCGCCGAAGCGGGTGCCTCGTGGGTGTATTGTTTTAGAAACGTATTTCGGTGGCACGAAAACCAAGTTCTTGTGGCGTCCACTGAGGGTTACTTTTCAAAATCATAACCTCCAAAAGACTACGCTGAAGATCATTCTTGATAATCTTGGTTATCAATCTCTTAAGTGCAGAGATCTCTTTCTGTTCAGTGTACTTTTTCTGACAAGCGACAGTAATCATAGAGACAAGAATTCCTTGATCTTTTTCTACTGCCAGCTTGTACAGTGTTATTGCAGCACTATCAGGTACACGCAAACCTTGTTCCCAATTCTTGATATTTGCGGCAGGAACCCCAAACAGAATTGAAATCTCTGCCTGAGAAAGATTCAGACCATTACGAATACTTGCAAAGTTCATTTTTGGCCCTTGTTGTTGAACGAATTTACTCTACATTAAAAGTATTAACGAGTCAATTAAATTATTGACACTTGTAAAATTAGTATTTTTGAAAACTTTCTCTGTAGAGACGAGAAGCTGCTCGGTCACCACTTTGGTATTATAATTTCATGATTACACTGAAAAAAAACACTCGAGGTACCTGCCTTAGCACAGATGCAACATTTTAATACAAAAAATAGTGTGAATCTAGGTAATATATTATTGGTATTTAAACTACTTTTTATTATTTACTAAATGTATTAGAATCCAAATATTTATATAAAAATATAAAAATTGAAATAGTAAAGAAGCAATATTCTCTATAAGTGAGTAGTGACCAGTTTGATTCCCATCTAAACCTATACCTATAAATAAAGGTACTCTTATATGCTCTAAAAAAATCCACGGGAAACCAAACACAGCTAAAAATAGTTTACTAAGTGTTAGGCCATCATGTGGTACAATTGTAAGATTGTATAATAATATTAAAGAGATAGCGAAAGTTAATACTAATATAAATATAGATAATTTATTTAATTTCATAATTTAATGATACTACATATCCAATTATATTATGTAGAATATCCACACTTTTTAACTTAAAGGTAGTTTTATTTGCGGAAACGAGAGGATATTCGGTCACAAATCTGCCTCCCGACTCACTGCGTTCGCTGGAGAGGATCCGGTCACCAAACATATCTTTTTATTTTCGTCTTACAGACTAAATAAAAAGATTGTTTCGCGACCCCGGCTTCGACACTTCAGTTTTGATTACAAAACTGGCTTCGCAGTGTCTCAGTTCGAACCCTCTTCATTCTCTCGCAAAATATAAATCACCCAAAGCTTTGCTTTGGGTTCATTATTTTGCGGAGACGAGAGGATATTCGGTCACAAATCTACCTCCCGACTCACTGTGTTCGCTGGACTAGAATTTTAACAGATTGATTACAATCTAAAAAATTCGTCGCGCATGCTCGAAGCAGATTCGCGACCCCTATTCGAATCCTCACGCATGACGCGCAGGCGTCATGCTTCGTCTCCTCAGAATGTAAAAAGCGACATCTTAAGATATCGCTTTTTACATTCTGCGGGCCGTGTGGGTTAAGTACCCACGTGTTTAGACACCATAAGGGTATTTGATCATCTTTTTCGAGCTCTAAAATATGTATGTGGGTCGCTAGATTTTTATCCTTGAGTAAACTTTATCAAAACCATCAACTTGTTCTTCTTTGTATACTTCTGCATTCATTTTTTGTAAGAAAGAAAACATCATCGGAAACTTTTTTGGGAAAGTATTAAGTAAAATATATTCGTAGCCTTTTTCTTTTGCATACGCAACCACATCACTATACATTTTTGACCATACACCTTTACCTCTTGCTTCAGGATCAACCCCAGCAAGCCATATTTTGAAATCTCCTTCATTTGTGACATCACACACGGTGAACCCTTTGGTAGATTCTCCTTCATTAACCACAACAAAATATCCGCCATTATTGATTCTTTTTAACCATTCATCTTTGTTGTTATAGAGCGATTGTTCTTTTTCACCAAAGACTTTATCATGTAGCTCAATTGCACTCTCAACAAAACGTAAATCAGTAGATACCTCTATTTTTGGTGGTTCAGGGGTGAATTCAGGACTTTTCATATAGATATTCTAGCATCTGGGTCACTCCGATACTTTTACATTATGGCGGTGATTGTAGGTTAAGTACCCACACGTCTAGACACCATAAGGGTATTTTAACATCTCTTCCAAGCTATAAAATATGTATGTGGGTCGCTAAGATATTTGTAACAAATTTTCGCTTTTAGTGAAAAGAATCGTCTGTACTCCGAAACCTTTTGCAGACTCAACATTCATTTTATTATCATCAATAAAAATAATTTCCTCTTTGCTGCAATCAGAAGACGCAAGGCATTTCTCAAAAAATTGTATATCAGGTTTTCTACATTTCACATCACTTGAAATAACAATCTCGTCGAAAAGATAGTCCAAGCTATTATCTCTAATAATCTTTCTAAGAAAATCAGAACTCGCATTAGAGCAGAGAATTATTTTATAGGACTTTTTGAGTTTTTTAAGACAAGAAACAACTTGATTATTTATTTCAATATAAGAATTAAATTCTTCATTTATCTCTTCAACAGGTCTTTGAACCTGTGCGGATAAATGATTCATTAGTTCTGAATTAGAAATCTCTCCAAGATCTGCGGGTTTAAAATATTTTTCTTTCAGTAAAATAGACTCTTCTTTTGAGAAGTATTTCTGAAACCAGAAAGGAGCAACTTCAGAACAAATGACTCCAAAAAAATCTATCCATATTACTTTTATTTTATGATCGCGGGTCATGTACGATACTTTTACTTTATGGCGGAGACGAGAGGATTCGAACCTCCGAGGGATTTAACTCCCTGCCTCTTTAGCAAAGAGGTACGTTAGACCACTCTGACACGTCTCCATCTTCTTATCAGAACGAGGTTTATTCTAACATATTAGTACCTCTATTTCTATATAGCGTTCTCTTAGTTATGTGCTTGTTGTATATACTAAAACTCGTCACCACAGAACCAGAGCAGAGAAGCCTTTGCTGACTTTCCCCAGATGGTTGCTTTACATCTCTTTCAAATTTTATACGTACAGAACACCTAAGTAAAAAAGTATTTCTACCCCTGTAGATATCTTTAATGCATTTTCATTCACACTATTTTCATAGGTGTATATCATCATCTCGTAACAAGACCCGTACCAAGGTGATGGTATGGCGTATTGTTTTTCATTTTCTATTCCATCTATCGTCACTAAAGCACGCAGCAAAGTAAAGATCGTCTAACTAGGAGCAATCACAAACTATCTCATAGGAAGAGATGGGAGAGATAGTTCATTCTTGTGTTCAATGTCTGAAAAAAATAATTCAGTAACCCGCTTAAAGTCTTGAGTAAAAAACGATGTTTCTGGATTTTTATTAGCAGGCAAATTTCTCAACCGTTCTTTTATTTGTTCCAATCCTTGCACAGAAAGTAAACCTCTCATTTTTAACGCTTCTTTAAAAATCTCCACTTGTGACTGAAATATTGCATCCTGTTCTTTTCTATCAACACTAATTTCCCCCGTAGCATCAAATTCTTGCAGGAAATGAGAAACAGTTTCAGCTATTTTTTCAGGCATCATCTCTGAACCCTCAATTAATATAAAGCCGGGATTCTGTTCAACAAACTGGGCTTGAACAGCTAGCACTAATAGTGAATCGTCTATAATATCTCCTTTAGCTTGTTCCAATGTTCTTTCTCCTTGCAAATACCGTATCAAGGGTTTATATATTGAACTCTGTTCTATATTAAAACAGTTTGGGTACCGTTCGTGCAGATAACGAGCTTCTTCTAAAGCGCCCTCTGAAATAAATTTTTCCACTCGTTTCTCAAAGAGCGCAACAAGGTTTGTACCTCTTTGATAAGAAATATAAAACAATGGCGAATATGTAATGCTTTTACCTTCTTGTTTATTGGCATCAAGTAATGCCCGTAAATACCCGCCAGAAAACCCTTCAATAAGAGGTGTGTGGCCGCGACTGACAATTTCTGGTATGAGTCGTTCTACTTCTTGCAAGTAATGAGAAGGGTTCCAAGTGTTTTCGTTTGGTTCGAGAATTGAATAAAAATGTGCACGTTGTGAAACCGCATCTCTTTCGACTAATGGCTTTACATCTCTTCCTGCAGAGCTATTCTTATAAAAGGAAAATCTGTCGCAGTTGATCACTTCTATATCCGGATTCTCGAGCAATAGAGTAACGGCTTTCGTTTTACCAGTTGTTGATTGTCCAGTAATTATTGCAACATTTTTAAGCATTTATATAGCATATACTATTGAGACACAGTGTACAACTAAAAGATCTCCAGATGCAGAAGTTAAAAAAGAAAGCAGATAGGCTATTACAAAAGAGTTTGCTCTAGCTCGTAACGCTCTCTACCATAATTTGATATACTGTTGGTATACAAGTAATATCATTTATATGAAAGAATTCATTACATTTATTCGAGAAAAAGGAGTTCTTGGACTCGCAGTTGGAATCATCGTCGGAGGTTCAATAACAAAATTAGTTGAAAGCATTGTCACCAATCTTATTAACCCACTAGTTGGTGCAGTAACAGGTGCAGCTGGTAGTTTGAATACGCTTGCTTACACCATGCCAATCACTGGTATTGTTTTTAAGTATGGAGCTTTTATTTCTAGCCTTATTGATTTTGTTGCAGTACTTGCAGTTGTATATTTCATTTTCGTCAAAAGTCCAATCAACAAGATTGATAAAAAAGATTAAACTTACCTGTATTTAAAATAGAAAGCGTCGACCACAACATGTGGTCGACGCTTTTTCTTGCTCTCTGTGCCTTATCGGCGATGAGGAGACCTCTTGTCTTTTCTCATCTGTCGAGTATGAGCATGAAAGCTTCTGGAGGGTTCTCGCCCGCCAGTTCTACCAATTCTTGGCAAGAGCCACTGTGCACGCCCCTTGGGCAACGGGTACAGCTGGGGCCGTCCTCTGTCAAATGACAGCCTGAGTGTCCTGACTTCAGTTTGAGAGACAGCTCTCTGAAAGTCAGGCGTGCTTTCCTGTGCAACAGAAACAGCAAGACTCTGCAGCAGCAGTTGAGCATGGGCAACTGTAAGCATTGAAAGAATTCGCACTTTATCCTCCAGTTGATCTTGGGATTGAACAGGGAAAATAGTTTGCACATGATTATGGAGGTCAGTCTCCGAATCAAGTACAGTGACTTCAAGATGTGAAAATGTTCTCTGTAATTCTCCAGCAAGGAGGGCTTCTTCTTGCAAAGAGCCACAAAGAACAACCCCCGAAGCATTATACTCCGGCATTCTCTCAGTAGCCGCCAGCAGGTGCCCAATAAGTTTTTGGGATGTGCCTGACGAAACAATGCAGAATATCGATTTCATTTCAGGTCCCGCTTTCTATAATAGTACAATCTAAAAAGAGACTATCATGTTCATACATAAAGTCAAAACAAAAGAGCGACGCCTACGGCGTCGCTCTTTTGTTTTGAAATTCTATTGATTATTCATCTTCACTAATCATATCCATGATAGCGAGCACTTCACCAGTATAAGGAGGTTCTACTGAACCGTTATAGTAGTAAAGCTTCTCTTCTGTAGACTTTCCGGCATAGTATCGTGAAGTGTTCTTGTTAGCACCTCCTAGATTTTTACCGAGAGATTCGATAGCTTCTTCATAACTATTGAAGTTATGGCCAAGCTTACACGATCCCCAGCCAAAGGCATTATACCCACAGGCTTGCTTACCACCAGAAGATTCGCGAACACCGATAGCTGGAAGAAGTCTCCAGTCGAGACCGTATTTTTCAGCAACAAGTACGAATGTCATACCTGTTCCTGCAAGAGGCATACTACGCTGTTTGAAGAAATGGTTAATTGCTTCTGCGCGCTCTTTACGGACGTCTTCAATCGAAACGATTTCCTTTGTTACAGGCTTTGCTTCGAGTGAACCAATATGTGAGGTAACTGAGACACTTGGGATGGCCATGAATGGCACAAACGCGAGCATCATCTGAGTAACCTTATAGATTTTGTGTGTCATGATTGTAGTGATTACGCTTCACCAACGTGTCGTATCTGGAATTTTTGCGAAAAATAAAATACCTACTCGGTAAATTATTGACTTTCCACTTTATTATTGTGTAATGTAATTATAGCACCTATTGGATCAAAAGTCAAGCATTACACAACAAAATATACTATATTGTCAATATGCAGTTCCTAAAAAACCTTATTTTATATAGATAATTTGCAAAATAGAAAAAAACGTGTTATTATCCAATTTACCTAGTTTTCCTTACTTTTATGCGAAAACTAGTAATTTTATACGGCCTCATCGTCTATCGGTTGGGCGATCAGTAGATCGTGCCGAGAGGCTTAGCAGGTTCCTGTGTCCTGATGTAAAATACACAGTACACAACGTTTCTTTAATAAAAAATACGGCCTCATCGTCTATCGGTTAGGACACAGGCTTCTCATGCCTGGAAGCGGAGTTCGATTCTCCGTGAGGTCACATCAACAAAAATACACAGGTAATTCCTGTGTATTTTTGTTGACGGTGATCAATAGAAGCAAAACACCTGCGTGTTTTGCGGGAGAATCGAATGGGGCTCGCGGGACTTTATCGAGGAGTTCATGACGAGAAGTCCTGTGAGCGATTCTCTGTGAGCCAATATGAATTGCTTCTTGTGCGTGGAGAATCGAATACGGGCGAGTCAGCAGACGAACTAGCAAGTGAGTGTCTTGGATCGAGTGTCCTACGTGATTTCGCGAATCTGCTTCGAGCATAGCGAGGCAGATTTGTGACCGATTCTCCTTGAAGTCATCAACAAAATTTTAACCTGATTCTATTTAAAGTAAATATCGCCAAGCAGTTTCCTGCTTGGCGATTAGTTTGTCAGTCATGGTAGTTAGAAACGGTCGCTTTCATATTCCACTGATCATTTTCATGATCCCAGCGGAAGACTGCGAGTTCCTCAACCGAGTAACTGAGTTTAGATTTTGCCAGTTGGATGGCATTGTCCAAGGTGCCTTCAAAGTCAATGGCGCAATCAAACCTGCCACCACTCACTCTGATGTACGAGGTCGGGTAGTACCCAACCTCGTCGTCGTAATCCATACGACTAATTACATACTTTTGTACATCCGTGTTCTCCGTGGGTGCGGCCATGATCAGTCTCCTTGCTTTTCAGCAAGATGACTAATCAAAGACCTTTGATTAATGAAATCATTCTTGCAATATATAAAAGCAAATATAGTATAACATACTATATCATTTTGTCAAATTATTATGTGATGTAATCAGTAGTGAACTAAAAATTAACACATGTTGAAACCCCCTAACCCCCTTACCATCCCACCAACAATTTCCAATTTTGTACCCCTAGGGTCACATCAACAAAAATACACAGGTAATTCCTGTGTATTTTTGTTGACGGTGATCAATAGAAGCAAAACACCTGCGTGTTTTGCGGGAGAATCGAATGGGGCTCGCGGGACTTTATCGAGGAGTTCATGACGAGAAGTCCTGTGAGCGATTCTCTGTGAGTTCACAAATACAAAAAGCACTATATATTAATAACATTTTTTGTTTTGACTTGTAGTACTGCTATTGACAATTATATACTTTACGTGTTATAATAATAATTGGTCATTCATCCATATCTACGGAGAGTAAAAATGCAAATGCGTATTGGCAATATTGTCATACTACCTGCTTTAATCTTTGGATTCTTTGATATGCTGTGGCGTGGCAAAGGATTCGCTCAGAGTCTTTCCTTCACAAGAAAAGCTGTTTGCTGTTTGTTTTGGGATGAAGATACAGAACGACGCATAAAGCGATTTTGTTCGAAGGTAAACTCTGGATGTACAAAGAGTATTGCTTACAGACAAATCCACAAGAGGCGTGTCGCCTATGCATCTGAGGTGTACGAGCTCCTAGAGCTCCATCTCATGGTCAAATAACATCATCACCACCGAAAGCCACCGCGCGTTCGGTGGTCTTTCTTTTTATTATATTGCAGTGCTAATTTTTAACTGCAATTCACTAAACCCCCTTACCACCCCCACCAACGATTTCCAATTCTTTAGCCCTAGGATCATAGATTAAATTTGTATATACTTATTTGCATATGTTTGGAGCACCACAACCGCCAAGTCAAGAGAAAGAGGATTTTTCAGTATTAGCAAATAAAATAGAAGCAATCGCCCAGCAATATAAAGACAGTGTTTTTTTACCAAAACTCATACGAGTACTTCGTGACGGTAATAGATATGGAGCAGAAGTATTTATTAATAATGAATCTGATAAATTTAGATCGTTTGGAAATGATCTTATCATACTTCTAATACAGGATTTTTACGGTGGTTCAGGAAGTCCATGGTTCACAACCGAAAGAAAACTTAAAGAACAGAAGTAAAACTGTGAAATTCTCTAATATCAGTAATTGTAAATTTGCAATTCATTTGCCCTACGAATGTGGTGACACCTTCGACTGAACTGTGTACAACACCTGCCGAAGGCCACCGCGCGTTCGGTGGTTTTCTTTTTTACAACCTAACCATCCCCTCATGCTATAATTCATTCTAATATGATTGACCCAGAATTAAAAAAACACCTTGAAACAATTGAAGAAGAGCTAATAGTTCTTCGCAAAACTTCAACAGGATTCTCTTCTACATTTATGCGGGGACTTGTCTACGGAGGAGGATATGTCGTTGGTGCTGTATTTGTGGTGATTATTGTTGGTTGGATTTTAAATATTATTGGAGTTATCCCTGCGCTGAGCAACTATGCTACAGAATTCCGTACAGCACTAGAGCGAATAGGCGGACCAGTCAAATAACTAGAGATTTTTATACTTCAGTTTTCTTTCTTTGGTGTACATATACCAAGGTTTTGCTGGTGCGCCATTCATAAAATGAATAACAGCAATGTAGGTATCTAAGACACATGGATCCTGCCTCATGCCAGTAATCTTGGAGAGTTTTGTATACAATGTAAAAGCATTTTTATCTTTCAATTGTAGAGGCTTTGTAATACCAAGCATAGCAAAATCACGAATCATGGCAGGACCAACGTTAGGTATATCTGCTAACTTTTTTACCTGATCTACTCGAGAGGCTTTCATACTAAAAGTATACCGTGAACAGCTGCCATCGAAAAATGTTATACTATGCATATAATATTTTGTATATGAACAAAGCCGACAAAAAATGTATCGTCTGTAGAATTGACCTCAATACTCAAAAAAGTTTTAAGGAGCGAGAAGACTGGGAAACAGTAAAGTTCTGTAGTAGTAAATGTAGAAAAGCTGGCGCAGAAAGACGTGGGAAAAGAAGATAGCTACAAGTCCTTGGTAGACTAACTATATTGAAGTATATTTATATTGTACTGCTACAGACTACTAACTATTAGCTAAATGCCAGACATTATTCCACTATTGGTTTAATTTCTTCACCAAATACTTTTGATATCCCTTCTGCATACTGTGCAATATGTTCCTTAAAAAGTGCAGGGTGTGCTTTTTGGATTTTACCAACTATATAATAAGCAATTGCTATCATCGCTCCGTAACCAGCATCTTCTGGAAGAGGAATATTCATTCTATTCTCTTCGCTCCCCCATGTTGTATTATCGTATCCAAAACTAAGAAAGAGTTCATGTGAAGGCACAACTGTGGTTGCATGTTTTACATATTCAGATGTTTCTACATCACGAGCAATAGCACGTCCAAAAAGTTCAATAAATTTGATCTGGATCATGCGAACAACTCCTGAGAACTGTGTTGGAACAATAACATAGTACTTGTCATATGACGCTAACTTTGAGAAATCAATCGTATCAATTTTTTCTGTAATGAAATGAGAGATAGTTTGAGGATTTTCATGTGTCGCACCAAGAATCATTCCAAGATATGTTGATGTGTTGTAGGTATATGGTTCACGATTTTTTGGAAAAATATATTCACTGTCACCGTGAGCAATATCAAGTAAACGAGATGCTTCACTATCTTGCGTATTAGTAATGAGCATCACAGATTTTCCGAGCTCTTTAGCACGTCGTGCGATGATCGGAGCATGCTTTGCACCAGAAGCTGAAATGAGAACTACTCCATCAATTGCAGGAATATTCTGTAGTTTACTTTCATATGTGCTCTCTGATGCGAAAACAGCATCTGTTTTTTCAAAGAGAATTTTTCCTGTTGCTTCAGCATTTCCTGAACCAACAACGAGTGGTCGCTTGAACTTAGTAAGATCAACCTGTGGAAGTGTCTGCTTTTCAAAAAGTTCAAGTGCCCCAAGCACAACAGTATCGAGGTCAGGAATATTTTCAAGAGTAAAAGTATTTAGTGTTTCAAGAGATGATTCGTTCATATGTATAACTATAATACTTTTAATAATAGCACATTCTAGATATGAAAAGGCCTCCCTTGTGGGGAGGTCTTCTAGAACTTCTGATGTCTCGTGTAGTTCTTACGCGAGAGCAGCTTCGGAGTCACCTTGATGATTGTCTTGGTGGCGACCTTGGGAGGTGAAACCGTCTTGCATCTTCATCCGGTCGAGGAAGTCGTCGGCTTGGCTCCATCCGCGCGCAGGCTTGTTCCTGTCGTTGTGACGGCACACCTGCCGATCGAGCTTGTCCATCAGTTGATCGATGGCAGCATAGAGATCTTCGTGCGATTGCTCGACGAAGATGTCCTTGCCCTTGACACGGAAAGTGACTTCAGCCTTCTGGAGGCGGTCCTTCCCCTTCATCTTCTCCACCGACAACAAAACGTCGATGGAGACCGCTTCGAGGTGGCGAGTCGGGCGCTCCAACTTGTTCAAGACGTACTCGCGAAGTGCCGGGGTCACCTCGAGATGGTGTCCACTAATGCTCAGGTTCATTCTTCTGCTCCTGTTTTCACTGTAGATATTGAAAGGGCAACAACCTGTTTAACTGCTCGGAGTAAACCAAGCCGACTAACAAGTTGATAGAATACTACCACAAACAAACAGTAACGTCTACATGAAAGGTGGATAAGTACAGGATGCTGTAGCTCAAGAAGCTTGGCTTCGAAGACATCCGAAGCTAGCAAGCGTAGGATGCTGTAGCTTGTAGCTGAAATTCTACGGGTGCAAATTAAACACAAATGCGTGACGCCTACGGCGTCACGCATTGTATTGTATGTAAGCTAAAGGCTACAAGCTAACAACTAAAAACTTCTTTACCTCTTCAGCCACTCATCCTCTTGCCTTACAAGAACCGCTCGTGGGTTATGGTTCTTCGCAAGAATCATAGTAATTGCACGCTCCATACGCATACTCTGAGAACCTTTTACATACACAACATCTCCTGGCTCAAGCATTTTCACAAGTTCTTTACCTGCGTCGATCGACGTATCACACATCATAATGTTCTCGTCGAGCATTTTTTCATCAAGCGCACCTTCTGCGGTTACTCGAGATCGTATACCAACAGTAAAAAGTCTATGGCAAGCACTAGCTGCTATCTTGCCAATTTTATAATGCTCATCACGTGTATGCTCCCCGAGTTCTAGCATGTCTCCTAATACTGCAATCTTACGACCTGTTGTATCAATTTCAGCAAGTGTCTTAAGTCCATGCTCTGTTGCTTTTGGTGAAGCGTTGTACGAATCGTCAATAATTACCGTCTGATTCATTCCCTGAAGAAGACGCATGCGGCCTTTTGGTTTTATTTCATCACGTAAAGATGCACAGGCGATAGGAAGTGGTATCGCAAGAAACTGAGCAACCAAGAGCGCAGGAAGAGCACAATATACAGGAGACTTACCAGCAACCTCAGGAAGAACAAGATGCTCTGTTGCTCCACGAGAAACAATAGTTGCTTCAGTTCCTTCAAGAGGACGACCGTATAATTTAATAGCAGTTGCTTGCATGTCTGCATATTCATGAATACCAAAACTTACCTTTTGCGCTTTTGTTTTTTCTAGAAGCTTCTTAGAGTCGTGATCATCACTATTATAAATAAATAATCCGTTCTCCTGTAGAGCACTTACCAAATAACCTTTTTCTTCGATCACAGCATCACGGTCTGCAAAAAATTCTATATGCACCGGAACTTGTCCAAACTGTGTCACTACTGTGATATTTGGTTTTATCCATGTTGTAATAGACTTAATATCTCCTGGTCTATCTGCCCCTATTTCAAGTACAAGGTGTGTTGGGTATTCTTTAGAAAAAGCAACAAAAAAACCTCGAATGATAATCATTATCCATTTGAACGGATTATTCCATCCTGATTTTTCTCCAAGAATTGTAAGTGGCACCCCGAATTCGCTATTCATACTCTTCTCGCTACGACGCACATGCACATGATCCTTCATAACAGCGTAGATTGCATCCTTTGTTGAAGTCTTGCCAAGATTTCCTGTAACACCGATGATGAATGGTTTATGTCGAGCAAGAACTGCTTTTGCTTCCCATGTAATTGCGAGTAATGTGATGCGTTTAATAAAGTCTTTCATGAAATAAGTTTAAACTAGTTAATGATACTCTCCAGTTTACCACAAGGAAGGGTCGTGCTAGAATGAAAACCACCAAGGGCACTTGCAGTATTTGTAGAGCGACACTGATCTAAGTTCTGCAATAAAGGTTCCTGTGGTCAATGATCAGCCTAAGGTCAAGGGTTCCAGTAAGTCGTAGTCGGCAGGAACTTGTACACACTACCTTGACTGGCTTGGTAAGCCTCCTTAGGAATAGGAAGTGAAAGCAACCAGGGCACGACTCTTGCGAGTCGTGCCCTTTTTTATTTCTGCGATCTCAAGAGAATTTAATTTCTTAAATACTTGTATTCTTCACAATCACACTTCTTTACTTTCTTCCCCCTCCCACATGGGCATGGATCATTACGTCCATACTTTTCACTCCCATGATCTTGAGTAGGTAATGCGGCAGTAGCTCCCCCAGCGTCTGGAATTACTTGTACAAAATTATTTTGCGCTTGTTGTTGTGCCTGCTGCGCAGCAAAGAAACCATCTAAGTTTTCAACAAATGAAATCAAATCGTTACGAAGAGAATTCTCAAGTCCTTTAAACATACGAAGACCTTCCTTCTTGTACTCAACAAGTGGATCACGCTGACCGTACGCACGAAGATTAACACTTGAACGAAGATGTTCCATTGCATCAAGATGTTCCATCCAAAGCGTATCAATAATCTGAAGCATCATAATACGGAAAATATGATGTACTGCATCACGTCCATACTTTTCTTCTTTTTCTTTAAGCACAGCATCAAACCCTTCTTTTTGTGCTGCAAGCTCTGCAAGCACTTCGTCAACAAGAGCATCATCTTCAAATAAAATTCGACGGCGCTTTGTATAAATACTTGTACGTTGCTGATTGAGCACATCATCATACTGAAGGGTATGTTTACGAGTATCAAAATGGAATCCTTCAATCTTCTCCTGAGCCCCTTCAAGTGCACGAGAAACAAGACGTGACTCAATCGGCTCATCTTCTGGAATACCGAAGCGCCCCATCATGTTCTTGATATTCTGCGATCCAAAGACACGCATAAGATCATCTTCAAGTGACACAAAGAACTGTGTCTCACCAACATCACCTTGTCGCCCTGATCGACCTCGTAGCTGATTATCTATACGACGTGCCTCATGACGCTCTGTACCAATCACAAAGAGTCCTCCGAGAGCGAGCACATCTTCTCTTTCTGAGTCAGTTGCACTTGGCCCACCGAGTTTAATATCCACTCCACGACCTGCCATGTTTGTGGCAATGGTTACCGTCCCTTTCTTGCCAGCTGCTGCAACAATTTCCCCTTCTTTCTCATGATTCTTTGCGTTAAGAACAGCGTGAGGAATATGCTCTCGTTCGAGGTACTTAGAAATAGCCTCATTCTTCTCAATAGAAATAGTACCAATGAGCACTGGCTGCCCTTTTTCATGAAGTTCTTTTACTTTCTTTGAGAGCGCTTGCCACTTTCCTTTTTCTGTTTGGAAAATAAAGTCATTATGATCTGTACGGTGGATTGGATTATGTGTAGGAACAGGAGTAACTACAAGACCGTACACTTTATAGAACTCTTCTTTTGAAGTCTCTGCAGTTCCTGTCATGCCGGCTAACTTCTCATAAAAACGGAAGTAGTTTTGGAACGTAATAGAAGCGAGTGTTCGTGACTCTTGCTCAATCTTCACTCCTTCCTTTGCTTCTACTGCTTGATGAATACCATCTGACCAACGACGTCCTGGCTGCATACGACCAGTGAATTCATCAACAATAATCACTTCACCATCTCGCACTACGTATTCTCGTTCACGAAGGAAGAGTGCCCTTGCTTTAACAGCAGTTTCGAGATGATGCACATACTTCATTCCTTCTATTGAATAGATATTAGAAATATTAAGCGTGTTTTCTGCTTTTGTAATACCGTCTTCTGTAAGTGAAATTGCTCGTTGCTTTTCATCAACAGTATAATCCTCTCCTTCAACAAGAGACTCTGCAAGTTGAGCAAACTTCGTATACATATCACTTGATTCCTGTGCTGGTGCAGAAATAATAAGCGGCGTACGAGCTTCGTCTATCAAAATAGAGTCGATTTCGTCAACAATTGCATAGTGATGAGTATGTTGAGCAATAGCTTCTTTATTGTAACCAATATTATCCCTGAGATAATCAAAACCAAACTCATTATTAGTCCCATACGTAATATCTGCTCTATATGCCTCCTGACGACCACATGGTTTAAGATATTCATGAACAACTTTGTATGACCCAACTTCATCACGTACAGTATCATTTTCCTTATTTTCTTCTGGAGTGATATGTGTACTATCATACATAAATGAAGACTGGTGGTTGATTACTGAAATAGTAAGACCTAATGCATCATAGACCTGTCCCATCCATACTGAGTCACGACGAGAAAGGTAGTCGTTTACCGTCACAATATGTACGCCACGTCCAGTAAGTGCGTTTAAGTATGCAGGAAGTGTAGCAACGAGAGTCTTTCCTTCTCCTGTTCGCATTTCAGCGATATGACCCATATGAAGAAGAATTCCTCCTATAACCTGCACACGGTAGTGCATCATATGAAGTGTTCTTCGTGAAGCTTCACGTACAAGCGCAAACGCTTCAGGCAAAACCTCTTCAAGGACCTTCTTTTCTTTCTGAATAAGCGCTTCGCCTTGCAGACCTTCAAGCTGCTCCATAACATGGGCTTTTAAGGTAAGACTGCGAGCTTTGAGTTCTTCTGTATCAAGATCTTTGAGAGCATCTTCATACGAAAAAACCTTATCAACCAAAGGAGTAAGCTTCTTAATAGTTTTTTTGGATTCGTCTGGGAAAATCGCATTAATCCCCTTGGTAATAAAAGACATAGTTAGGGAATTATAGCACAAAAGACACTTTGGAGGTAGTTACACTACTCCTGCGAATCACTGCTTGTAAAAAACATAATGAAGGCTTCTTGAATCACTGGACGTAGATGAATAGATGTAACAACTCCATACCCACTTGATCTCCACTCTCCCCAAGAATCATCATCAACAGGAACATGAACATCATGAGGGAGAACTCCTGCACCAATTACCATAATGGCATATTTTTCTTCTTCATCTTTAAAATAAGCTTCCATAAGGTCCTTGTGGTACATACACTTACCGAAGAGGAGTGTTTCATTCTCAAGAAACACAAATTTAACCTTAGATTCTTCTGTGTCACAAATATCAGGTAGTGGAATAATTATAGGCTTCTTCATACTACATAGTATATACCTTAACGGATTACAGTAAAATAACAAGACTTCACATATCAAAAGACTTTGCTTATTTTGTGTCATATAAAAAACAAAACAGACATCAGTGGGAGCTGATGTCTGTTTCTTGAAGCTATCAAAGCGATTATGCACGCTTTGCTGTCTTCTTTGCAACCTTCTTCTTTGCAACCTTCTTAACTGCTTTCTTTGCTACTTTCTTAGCAACTTTTTTAACAGCTTTCTTTGCAACTTTTTTTACTGCCATAGAATTTTTTTATTATACAAATCTGAGAGCGCTTGTAATTATTTTGATCACGACCATTGATCTCTACTCTCTATACATAAGTATGACACTCATCTACATACATACAATAGTATGTGCTACAAAATGTGTGGATAACTTTTTATTTTCATTTTTTGTATTTATGCAAATGCGAATATTTTGCATAAAAGCTTTTAGCTGTTAGCTTGTAGCTATTAGCATAAATGAAAACAATACTTATTTTTTATTTTTTCTGCTATCCCTCTGCTAAGAAAAAAAATTATTTCCATGTAAAAGTAATCCGAGATAATTTGTTATATTTTTCCCATTCACTCTTCTTAATATTCTTTTCTCTGTTACTGTTCATACCACTTTATGATATGGAAAATGTATCCACCCAAGAAAATCAATACCTCGTGTATATGTTTGTATATAACATTTATCAGGCAGAATGACCTACTGGGATAATGCCCTGGCATTCTATACCAAGTGTCTTCATTTTTGAATCAGCAGACGAATTAGCAAGTTCGCTTTTTGAAAGCACGTCTTGGACGTAAATAAATCTGCACACACACCACTCTACCTTAAACCATGACCTAAGATACTCTCGGTGTATGGCTACTAATTTCGGTAACGAGTAACCGTAATCGCTCACGTATTCACCTACTCTCACTCATAATTGTAGATTACGAAAATATAAAAATGAAAAAGTCCCGCACGGAGTACCGTGCGGGACAAGGACTAAGGTCAAAGGGTCCAAGTGCTAATTGAGACCAAAGTAACCGAGGTCTAAGTTCTAACCCAGTAGGCGATTGTGCTCAATCGCTTGCGAGAACAGCAAACGCGAACCCAGCGACATCGTCCCACCTGCAGACAGGGCTGCCGTGGAACGCGTTCAGCCAGCGACCCTTGTCACCACAATCCGCATAGAGCAAGTTCGGGTCGCCATCGGAGTCCTTGATGGGCTCGTGCATCGTGACGATACCCCAGAGACCCATGTCTTTGATCTCCTTGTCGGTGAACATGACACGGATGAGACAGGCGACTTCGGGGTTGGGAGCGACGTACTTCCGCTTGGTGGCTTCCGCACGGATGTTTCGTGTGATGCGTTCGTCATTCGAGAAGAGCGAGCCCTTCATGACGACGATCTCGGTTACGACGCCCTTGGTCGGCTTGAAGTCGGGAGACAGGAGGACTTGCTTGGCATAGTCGCCAACGTTGTAGCCGGCCTGTTCCAGGCGCTCGATCCAGCCGGAACCTGTGGTGCCGTCGGACGTGACCGTGAAGCGGATGATGACATTTTCTTCGCGCCAGGAACGGTTGGCCATAAAATGCTCCTTCCGGCTGATAGCCGATTGATTCATGTCTGCTAGACATGAAATCCTCTAATCCGAGGAGGAACCATAACCGTATGGTCATAGCGAGAAATGTCCTAGAAATAGGCTACTTTTCGCTATGACTATACGCAAGTCAAAAATATCAAAGAACTACTGATGTAATATCACATTTCACTATAAAAGTCAAGGAAATTAGCTTGGTCCGCAAGGGTTTTGTGACTATAACTCATAGTACACATCTGGTAAAAATGAAAAGCGGGGCGACTGAAGGTCGCCCCGCTTTTCATTTTATCTGTTCATCTATTAACGAAGTCTTATAGTATCCCCTGTCCACTCGTCCACGTCTTACTACTAGCTACTAGCTGCCACCTTTGCTTTATAACTGTGTTCTTTTGCGATGCATCGACACCCATGCGGAGCAATATATTCATTCACAAATTCTTCTCCATAATCATAGACAATTTCTTCACCATTCTTGATATCTTTAATTGCCTTGATAAAAACACGCCCTTTTTTGATTTCACTTTCTGCATTCCCTGCTTCTTCACACGCGTGATTACAATATCGCGCAATATTCCACCTCACTGACCCATCAATAGTCTTATTGCGGTTTACTTCAAAGAGATACTGATTAGTGTTAATCTTTTCTGCTTCTTCTTTATTCAAAATATTTCCAATATATTCGATAATAAGTTCTCCTTTTTTGATATCCTCTCCCGCAAAGAGTCCAAGTCCTGCGAGACCACGCTTTACTTTTACATTCTTAAAATGATGATCAGGAAGCTTGGCTTGCTCCTTATGGTTTGTTGCAACTGTCCCTGTAATCTTCTTGGTAACTTTTTTGATTGCTTCGTTAGTTATCTTGCCACCTTTCTTTAAAATAATTGACTGCTTTTTCTTCATAGTATAAGAAGCATACTATAAAGTACTTGTATTACAAAAAAGAAAAGCCTTCTACATGAGGGCTTTCCTACAAAACACTCGAAACAGCTAGTCCTATGTAAGTCTAGCAAAAAGAACATGTGGAAAAGTTGGTTCCCAGGCTTTCATCAAATGTCGAACTTGAGGATTTTGTATTTCAGCAAGCAAAATCCCTTGCTGAGTATTTGCTCGTATGCAATATATCCCCAATAGTGTCGGCAGATCAAATGCTTGCCATTTAAAATACTGATCGTAAAAACTCATATCCGGAAGTTTGACACATCTGACCTTAGAGCCCAAGATCGCAGTACCCACTGTCAGGTCACCTACTCCTCTAAATCTCAATGCCATGATGATTCTCCTTCTGATCGTGACCAAAAGAAAACACACAGGTTCCACCTATTATAGTACTATAAAAATACTATGTGCACTATATTTCTTCATACACTTCTTTTCCTTGGTATGATAGTATAAAAAGATATGAAATCAGTTCCAGAAAATCTTACAAAACCTTTTAATGCAGAAGCTGTAGAAGTAAAGCTATATAACATGTGGGAGAAGAGTGGTTATTTTAATCCAGATAATTTACCAGGAGAAAGAAAAGAAGCATATACAGTAGTACTTCCTCCACCTAATGTAACAGGCACACTTCACACTGGGCACGCTATCATGCTTGCAATTCAAGACACTCTCATTCGTTTTAAACGTATGCGGGGGTATAAAGCTCTCTGGATACCAGGAACTGACCATGCGGCCATTGCAACTCAGTCAGTTGTTGAAAAAAAAATTCAAAAAGAAGAAGGAAAGAACCGGCACGATATAGGAAGAGAAGAAATGATGCGCCGTATTAATGAGTTTGCTCTTGAAAGTCAAAACACAATTCTCACACAAACACGTTCAATGGGAGCGTCACTTGATTGGTCACGTCTTGCTTTTACTTTAGATGATACACGCAACCTTGCTGTACGGACGATGTTCAAAAAAATGTATGATGACGGGATTATTTACCAAGGTCACCGTATTGTGAACTGGGACCCAAAGGGGCAAACCACTATCTCAGATGATGAGCTTGTTTATGTAGAAGAAAAAACAAAATTTTACTACTTCAAGTATGGCCCTTTTGTAATTGGAACTGCTCGTCCAGAAACAAAATTTGGTGATAAATATGTTGTTATGCATCCAGATGATGAACGATATAAAGAATACACTCATGGACAGAAGCTAACTGTTGAATGGATTAACGGACCGATTGAAGCAACTATTATCAAAGATGAATCTGTTGATCCTGCTTTTGGTACAGGAGTAATGACTATCACCCCATGGCACTCCGTAGTTGATTTTGAACTTGCACAAAAATACAAGCTTGATTATGAGCAAATTATCGACAAATATGGAAAACTACTTCCTGTTTGTGGAGAGGAGTTCGTTGGAATGAAAATAAAAGACGCTCGTGAAAAAATAATTGTAAAACTTGAAAGCAAAGGTCTTGTTTCAAAGATTGAAGACTACACACACAATATTTCAACAGCAGAAAGAACTGGTGGGATCATTGAACCTCAAATCATGAAGCAATGGTTCGTGGCAGTAAATAAACCATTTAAACACTTTGGCACAGAAACAACACTTAAAGAACTCATGCGTAAGGCGGTGGAAAGTAAAGAAACAACAATCGTACCTGATCGATTTGAAAAAGTATATTTCCACTGGATAGAAAATCTTCGTGACTGGTGTATTTCACGACAGATTTGGTACGGTCACCGCGTTCCTGTTTGGTATAAAGGTGATGAAATCTTTTGCGGAACTGAAGCACCTTCAGGTGAAGGTTGGGTTCAAGACGAAGACACTCTAGATACATGGTTCTCATCCGGTATGTGGACTTTCTCTACACTTGGGTGGCCCGAAAAAACAAAAGACATGGAGACATACTATCCAACAGCACTCTTGGAGACAGGTCATGACATTCTTTTCTTCTGGGTCGCGCGCATGGTGCTCTTCTCTATGTATGCCTTAAATGAAGTACCATTCAAACATGTCTATCTTCATGGACTTGTTCGTGATGCACAAGGACGTAAAATGAGTAAGTCCCTAGGTAATGCACTCGACCCCCGAGACCTTTCTTCAAAATATGGGACAGATGCACTTCGTATGGCACTCATGGTTGGTAATGGTGCGGGAAATGATCTCAAGCTTGGCGAAGACAAAGTAAAAGCATACAAACTCTTTTCTAACAAAATATGGAATGCGACGCGCTTTGTACTTGAAAAAACAATAGACCTAGAAAAAGAAAGTAATCTTACAGATGAAGATCAAGCTGTATATGATGCATGGAGAGAGAAGCATAAGGACATTACTCTAGATATCGAAAACTACCGCCTTCACCTCGCATCAGAGAAGATGTATGATTACTTCTGGAAGGTTTTTTGTGATGATATTATTGAAACGCGAAAGGTAAGAATTCTTGAAAACAAAGACAAAACAAGTGCACAAACACTTCTCCTTATACTTCTTCGTGAACAAATGATTGTAGCTCATCCTTTCATGCCGTTTATTACTGAAGAAATTTGGAAATACATTAAGAAAGATACTGACAACATGTTAATGGTAACGGCATGGTAACGAAACTCAGACAATAAGAGTACTTACAGGTACGAGAACTACTCAACATGAGCGAAGTCTAAAGACTTCGCTCATGTTGTTTATAATCTAAAGCCTACCCGCTACTTTCAATGTTCTAACAACTGTGGATAGTAGAACGAATATATTGACTCATATGGTTGTATACTGTATTCATACACAACTAACCGTTTATTAATTATGCTTAAAGAAAAAAAATCATTTTTCGAGCGTCTTGCTGGCTCGATTAGCGTTGAGGATGAAGATGAGTCAGTGGATTTCGTTGCACCTCAAGTACAAGATGATGAACCTGAAGAGGAAGAAGTTCCTGTTAAGCATGTAGGAAATAAATCTGCTCTTGCTACTCAAATGGCACGACCTAAACATCATGTTGTAGAAGAAGACCATGACGACGAGGTTGATGTCGAAGAAGGCGAGCTCTCAGTAGATGTCTACCAGACAGCTTCTGAAATTATTATAGAAGCCATGGTTGCCGGAGTTAAACCTGAAGACCTTCACCTTTCAATTACACGAGACATGGTTACCATTAAAGGACGCCGTGATGGAAATACCCAAGTAAATCATGATGACTATTTTTATAAAGAACTATACTGGGGAACTTTTACCCGTACGATTCTTCTCCCTCATGAAGTAGAAATAGAAGAAGCAGAAGCGGTAGAAAAGCACGGGCTTCTCATTGTAAGACTTCCAAAGGTAGACAAGGCTCGTCAAACAAAACTAAAAGTTAAGTCAATCTAATAAAAAACACTGCACAGGTCGTGCAGTGTTTTTTATTTAGATTAAATGTAAAAAGTTATTAAAAATCTCTCTTCCACATGTTTGTTCTACAAACATTTCAGGATGAAACTGTACACCGTATACAGGAAGACTCTTATGTTTTATAACCTCAACACCATCTTGTGAGCGAGCAAGCGATACCATCTCATTACCAAGAGAAGCAACTACCCATCTATGGCTTTCAAAAACAGAGAAATTTGTAATTGTTAAAAATAAATCATCTGGCTCTATAACCTCTATCTTAATAAGTCCTTTTTCTTTTTCTTTCATTTCCTGTAACTTTGCCCCAAAAACATGAGCAATGAGCTCAAAACCAAAACAAATACCAAGTATTGGTTTATTACAGTTTCTAATAAATTCTATTTCATTTTCAAGAAGAGACTCATTACCAACTACAGGAAAGCTGTGCCCTCCTGATAAAATAAAGAGATCAAAATCTTTCTCTTTTTCTATTGAAAGATCTGCAAACGAAATCACTTCAAATTTTTTTTCTGCAAGTAATTGTTTGAGGCTTTCAATATAGCTTGTACCGTTGTCAACTACGAGAATTTTCATATGTAATTTTAAGTATACTTTACAACATAAATAAAAAACACTGCACAGGTCGTGCAGTGTTTTTTATTCCTCTTTTTAAGCTAAGGAATAACAGCTACTGTTGTACTAGAGTACCCTGAATATCCCGCAATATTTAGTGCACGCAAACGGTAAGAATATGTTCCTGTAGCAAGTCCTATATCAAAATAAGAAGTTGCGTTAGGTGTAGTACTCGCTATAAGCGAAAAGTTGATCCCATCTGTACTTTTTTCAATAAAATATCCGAACTCATCTGAGTTAGTGTCATTCCATTGTACAAGTACATTAGTAGAACTAGAGACGGTATTTCGAACATTAGTTGGGGTATTAGGAATTGATGAATACGTAATTATTGTAGCAAGTCGACTAACACGTGCACCTGCTGTTCCAGAAACCCTAACTACACCTGTTTCTAATGTAGTAGAAGCATTCTTAGTCACAAAAAGACCTGAGTATGTAGTAGTAGCTAGCGTAACAGGAGTTTTACCAGAAAGTGCGTATGTTGCACTGTTAGCACTATCTGTTCCATTTAAACGATAAAAAACAGAGAGATTTGCTGTTCCACTGTTAACATCTTTTGATGCACAAGGGATAATTGAAATACCTGTAATCACAGATCCGTTAGGAACACTTGCTACTGAGACTGCAAATGAGTCGCGTCCACCTATAAGCGATGTAGAGACATAATCGGTTGTACCATTACATGAAGTCTCATCAACAAGCGTGTAATGTGTCGTTCCTGTTGATGGAGTCCATGCAGAATATGAACCAACTCCAGAAGGAAGAAGGGTGGATGTTACCGATGCAGATACAAGCAAAACAGAACCGAGTGCGAGCAAACCTAAATATTTTTTATTCATTAACGTTATTGTTTATTTTAATAATACTTATTAAGTATAGCTTCTTAAAATAAGATTAAGAGCTAAGATGTACACATTTCTTACAGGAATCATGAGTACACTTTCGGTCACAAGACTTCTGACTAACCCTATAAAAAATAAGATAACCAACCCTATTTGAATATTTATTTTCTTTTCATATACAGTATTCTTGAATCAGCCCGAATACGTTTTACTTCCATGGTTGAAAAATCAACTCTCAAGCAAAAGTGACACAGTCACAACTCTCACAATTTTAAATTTTTCTTTGTTAGCAACACTCTACTGATTAATGAATTTAAAACTCTCAAGAATAGTTTTTGCAGTGACATCTTCTTCTGGTAACCAAACCATGAATTTGAGACCGTTATTTTCCATAAAAAGATAACGATACTTTTTTGATAATGAATATGAAGCATTTTCAGTATGAAACTCGCCAGTCAAGGTAAACTGATACACTACTTTACCACCTATAGTCGTTTGGGAAATTTGTCCGACTTCTTTATTTACTCCATTTGGGTTTATATATTCTTTATTTTCTCTCCAAATTTCCTGCACAAATTCTTTGAGGGGCAATTTCGTCACCTTAATTGCAGCAGGGTCACCCGAATAACCTTGTACCTCAACATTAAAATTAGTTTTATTTCCTGACCAATAAACACTAAAAGCTTCATTCTCGTCAGTTGTAAATTCATTGCTTTCCACAAAACTAATTTGTGGGTGATTAAAACTGTAACCATACTTCTTATTCGTGAATGTAAGCCATCCCTCTGTGGCCTCGCTAGTATTTGAAGATGCTTGCTGCGCTGTAGAAGTGGTGGCTACCTGGGCAGTTGTCGAATTAGAAATCTGCACTTCAGAAAGTTCTTGTGGAATACTTTGCTTGCTTTCTGAACTAAAAGTAGATGATTGATGATCACTATAATACGCAACTAGAACTGCTACAGAAATAAAAACAAAAGCAGCAAGAGCGATTAGTGATTGTTTCTTATGATTTACTAATTGAATAGGTTGAGTAGCAGAAACTGAAGGTGTTTGATTGTTTATTTCCATAATACTAATTTAGTAAGTATACCTAATAAGGTGATACATATATATTGTTATCAACAAGAATAGATTATTAATAAGACAAAGGTAATCGGTCACCTCGTCTTACTTCTCTCGAAACAGGAGACTCCGTGGCCCCTATCTGATTCCTAACAGAGATCAAATAGTTTTATTCATCCCATAAACTAATACACGTTATGCTCTCGACAGGAAACGTGAGTAAACTTTCGGTCACAGAATCATTTTTAGATTACTAAAATAAAAGATTCTGCGACCCCTATCCGATTCCTGACGAAAAGCACGCAGGTGCTTTTCTCCGAGAGCACAGAATACAAAAAGTAACATCAAGTGATGTCACTTTTTGTATTCTGTGCTCTCGGCAGGAATCGGACCCACATTAATCCCTTAGGACGGGACTGTTCTATCCATTGAACTACGAGAGCGTCACGCTTGATTCTAACATATTGTGCTTTTGGTGACACTTTAAAATAGGATATACTGGTCACCATGAATACTAAGAATATGACTAACGAAGAAAAGCTTGATGCAATATATGAGATGACTCTTCAAAACCATGAGGTCCTTAAAACAATTCGTAGGCAACACTATTTTTCAAGTATACTCCGTATTCTCTACTGGTTATTAGTTTTTGGTTTTATTGGAGGAGCGTATTATTTTCTTGGACCTATTATCAATACGTTTACAGGAGGATCATCTTCTGTAGGCAACACACTACTACAACTTGATCAACTAAAAAACCAACTCCCTGAAGCAAAAATGCTTAACCAAGTAATTGATGGCCTACAAAAATCAAGCGTGAGTAATCAATAACCTTACTACACCACCGCGTTGAAGGCTGTTCCTTTTTATGCTAGAATTGAGAAATCAACAAAAAAGTTGAAGTTGTAGAATATACTGGGATAGCTCGAGAAGCTTGGCTTCGAAGATATCTGGAACCAGCAGGTGGAAGACGCAAGTTGTTAGATTGTTCAAGTGAAAATAAACAAAGTAGGCAGAAGAAATAAACATATGCTGGGATAGCTCAGTTGGTAGAGCATTTGCCTGAAGAGCAAAGGGTCCCCAGTTCGAGCCTGGGTCCCAGCACAAAATACAAAAAGCAGTATCTAAAAAGATGCTGCTTTTTGTATTTTGTGCTGGGACAGTACGACGCCTGCGCGTCGTACGTCCAGGTTCGAATAGGGGTCGCGGAACAAACTCGAGGAGCTTGTGACGAGGAGTTCCGTGACCGAACCTGATTTCTAAAGTGACCTTCGTCACTTTTGTCCAGGCTCGAATAGGGGTCGCGGAGTAACTTCGATGTCCGAAGTATGGAGGGTCTCTGTGACTGACTCCCTGATAATTTGACAATATACTTTTAAAGTTGTAGATTTATTTTGTTCTTCACTCAATTAGCAGCAAAGGAGACTTTTATGTCAGGCAATGTTTTTATGAACCCTTTGGCAGTCTGGATTTTCATTGCGATCATCTTTGCCATTCCGACGATTATCGGTCTGGCTAGTAGCTCATGGTTATTGTTCTTTATTACTATGTTGATCGAACTTGTCCTTGCTTCTGTGTGCTACAAGATTAACGATAACCGACGTCTCAACAAGGCCTGGCACGACTTATCTTGAGAAACTATTTACCTTTGTTACACAGAAACCCGCTGCATACCAGCGGGTTTTTTATTATCTCCTTTATTCCGCAATCTCAAGTATCTTCGCCATCTGTGCTGGATTAAATCCAACCATAACATCATCTCCAATTTTGATAACTGGCACACCAAGTTGTCCTGTCATCTCAACCATTTCTTTCCGCTTCTCCATATCCTCCCCAACATTATAATCCTCAAACGGAATATTTTTTGTCGCAAGCCATTCCTTTGCCATGTGACAAAAATGACATGTTGGTGTACTAAAAATTTCTACTTTTTTTGTTGCTTGTGTATCCATATGAAAGAAAGTATACAGAATTTACTGAGAAAAACAAACGTTCTGTTTTAGGTTGCCTATATGCTACTTTTTAAAATAATCTTTCCACCAAATACTCAACCGTTCCAAAACTGTCATTTCATTACGAACAGGACTGACAGGAACCTTATCGTCATCATAAATAACAATTACCCCTTCTCCACTCTTCACAACCGGATACGTAGTGCGTATATAACTTTCAAAACCACGCTCTGTACCTATAGCTTCTGTTTGTTTACTTGCTCTATCTACTTTTTTTTGTAACTCATCCCGCTCTTTTGCTGAATCATTACGAAGTTTTGTCACTTCAATACGTTTATTGTTAAGTTCCATAATTGAACGAAGAAGAAGAACAATAAGTAAGAAAAGTACTACAAGAGTAACTCGAGAATAGACAAGAGTCCGAATCATATGTTTTTGTTGATATTCTCGCATAGCTTTGCTAGTATATAGTTTACCATGGCGCCCACACTAAAAGTGGCTACCTATAATACAATACCTATGATATTTAATGCAAAAAATAAAAAAACAATACAACGAGTGTGGGCAGTTATCTCGATTCTTGCAATCGTTGGAATGATTGGATTTTCTTTGATTCCTTTTATTGGATAACGACTACCGATAAAAAATGCACGACGCCTACGGCGTCGTGCATTTTTTATATATCAATCTAAACCAGAAAGAGAATCTGTACCAGAGCTACATACTTTAGTGACATATCATACATAGGCTATTTTTCGTTACGGTGTATTTCTAAGTATTTCTTAAATGCTTCTAGATGCGTCCTAACATTAAACTGTGAAGCGTACTCTTCAAATGGAAGAGTCTCTATTTGTTGCTCAAGAATAGCTTGTACTGTATCTTTTGACTCCCATGTAAGCACACATTCTTGTTCGCTTGCATCAGTAGTTGTCGGAGTCCCTTTTTCCCCTACTACTCCGGCTACAAAAAAATGAATCTCATATTTTTTTGCAGAAAGATCTCTATATTGATCGTACTGTCCGATGTACTGAATAATAAGAATCTTACAGCCAAGTTCTTCCTGACACTCGCGGATAAGCGCTTCTTCAAGAGATTCATTTCCTTCCACTCCACCACCCGGAAAAAGACTGTGTCCTCTTACTGAAAGAAGAGCAATATTTCCTTCCTCATCAAATACTATACCTTTGACAGTTGGTCTCTTTACATAGAACTTTGGTGCAGGACTTGGATTTTCAAAAATATCACTATCTTTAATTGTTGAAATAACTTCCATACACCAAAAAGTATACCACTTATATACTCTTGGAATTATAAAACTTACAAAAGTTTTGTATCTGTCTGCGTAGTTTACTTATAAACTACACTGTCTACGACTATCACTTCTCCCCCGGTTTCATCATGTTCAAAAATGTATCATGTGAGATATGAACCTTTCCGTCACGTTCCATTCTTTCTTTTCCACGCTTCTGCTTCTCACGAAGTTTCATCTTTCGTGTAATGTCTCCACCATACATATATCCTGTAACATCTTTCTTCATTGGTGCTATTGAACGCGATGCGATGATACGTCCATGAACATAGGCTTGGATCTTTACACGGAATAATTCTGTTGGAAGAATCTTTTCAAGTTTCTCTACCACTTCTTCACTTTCTTCTCGTGTTCGGTGCTCAGGAATGACTCGTGAGAAAGCAGTAACACGCTCTTCTGCAACATATACATCAAGTCTCGTCACATGAGCATCCTTCATTTCCCCTGGTTCATAAACAATAGAAGCATATCCACTTGATGCAGACTTTACTTCATTAAAGAAATTACGCATAAGTTCACGAAGTGGCATGTTAAGCGTAATCTTAACGCGATTATGACCCCAATCCAAAAGATCAATTACCGTAGCCTCATGTGGCGGAAATAGCTGCATAAGAGGACTTACGTAGTCGTGTGGGGTAATGATAGTCAATATAATCCATGGTTCCCTAACAGAAATGTATTGTCCATGATCAGGAAAGTGTATTGGGGTATACACCATCTCTACTTCACCATTTTTTAGCGTTACTTCATAGGTAATAGAAGGTGTAGTCACCACAAGCTCTTGATTAAATTCACGACGAAGACGCTCAGTAACAATTTCTAAGTGAAGCATTCCAAGGAATCCACAACGAAACCCTCTTCCAAGCGCACCTGACGACTCTTCTTCAAAGGTAAGTGACGAGTCAGAGAGTTTAAGTTTAGAAAGAGAACTTCGAAGATCATCAAACTCATCTTGGGATTCTGGATAGATTGAAGCGAACACAATCGGAACAGGTTCTGCATATCCAGGAAATGCTGGGAGTGGTCGTGACTGTGTTGTTACCGTGTCTCCAACACGCGCAATACCAGGCTCTTTAATTCCTGTAATGATATATCCAATCTCTCCAGCATTAACACTTTGTGCTTCACGTTTATCTGGTGAAAATCTCCCAACCTCACGAACGATAAACTTATGATTTGACTGCACAAAGAGAAGTGTATCCCCTGCTTTCACACTTCCATCAAGCACACGAGTGTAGAGAATAACTCCCATATGATTACTGTACTCGAAGTCAAAGATAAGGGCGCGGGCTTGTGAAGTGCCTTCAGCCCCAAACTCACTTTTTGGAGCAGGAATTCTTGCAATGATTTCTTCGATAAGCTCCTTCACCCCTTCACCTGTTTTACCAGATACTGCCAAGATATCTTTTTCATCACAGTGTAGCAACTCTATGATTTCATCCTTAACATCATCAGGTCGGGCAAGAGGACTATCAATTTTAGTCATTACGGGAATAATAGTAAGCCCTGAATTCTTTGCCATCTCAAGCGTGGTAAGAGTCTGTGCTTGTACACCTTGTGTTGAATCAACAAGAAGTAGCGTACCTTCTACCGCCTGAAGAGCACGAGACACTTCATACGAAAAATCAATATGTCCTGGGGTGTCAATTAAGTTAAGGATATACTCTTTCCCATTGTTACCTTTCCAGTTCATTCGAACAGGTGTCATCTTGATTGTGATACCTCGTTCACGTTCAAGTTCCATTGAGTCTAAGACTTGCTCTTTCATATGTCTCTTGTCAACAGTTGCAGTTACTTCAAGAAGTCTGTCTGCCAGAGTCGATTTACCATGGTCAATATGCGCGATAATAGAAAAGTTACGAATTTCCATAGATATCTTCCTATACTACACGAAAAACACCTATTAGTAAAAAGAAAGCTGACGTATATCAGCTTTCTTGAAGAACAAGCACTTTAATGCGCTCTATTGGCCAATCAGACATTTCTACAACATCATCTATGTCTAAGCAAAAAGCAGCAACTGACAACCAGACTCGATGGAACACGTCACTTTCAAAAAAATACTCAATGTGGTAATCATACCACTCTTGTGCATTAATATATGAAGCATCATGATACATGCCGAGCAATATTGAAAGAATTAGTTTTACACGAGAATCAATACAGCCATCTCGAAGACTAGATATTACCTCTTCAAGAAGAACAGCTCTCAGGCTACGCCCTGCAGAAATCCCTCCTGAATCATATCTTTCCCAAAGATTACTCAAACACCTAACAGCGATATCAAGAGATGGAGTATCAGTTGCCAAATTTTCTATTACAAATTTGCAGAAAAATTCCTTCTGTTTTTGTGGGATATGCGTATCGTGACACAAATGAACAAGTGATTTCATGGCAAACCCTCTTATATGTTATAGCAACACTTATCACATACCTCGTTCTACCATAAAGAAAAAATAATGGCAAAAGATTGATACAAGAGGTTTTTTAAATTACTTCAATCATCTTATTTATTCCCCATAAAAACCTTTGACTTCTGGAGAAAATGACTCCTTTTATACAAAATTGCATACAATACAGAAGACGTAAAAAAGTACACAACTATTCCATATACAAGTGAAAAAATGCCGAGCTCTCTAAAATAAAGACAGGCAGACACACAAGCAATAGACCCAGCAAGGTTGCCGAAGAACACTTTTTTTGTATCTTTCATAGAATAAAAACCTATTGCCAAATACTGTGAAGCCATAGAAAATGGCAGTGCGATCAAAAATCCAACTAAAAATGTGGCAATAAGGCCATTTGCATTATTGTGACTATACAAAAGTCCTGTAACTACATGCCGCAATGGATATAAAAAGCAGCTAATACTAATTGCTCCAAAAAATAAAAGCGATGTGTACTTATACACAAGAGCTTCATGTTCCTTAATTCTCCCTTCCTCATGCTCACGAGAAAGTATAGGGAGACTCGCAGTTGTAACACTTTGTGAAATAATCTGTGAAATTGCGTCAGTGATTCGTTGTGCAAATAAAAATGACGAGAGTACGCCTGGGCCAAGGGTTGTTGCAAACGCAGTAAGAAACATAACACGTAACTGTGAGACTATGTTAGTAAACGATCTTGGAAAAGCAAACATGACGAGTTCCTTCACATACATACTACTAATATTGTGTTTCTTAATTGAAAACTTGTGCGACTTAAGAGAGATTGATTGAATAAGGAGCGCAGTAACTGCTCCGAGTAATACTCCAAAAATAAGCCCCTTCACTCCATGGTCATGATAAAAGAATACAATTCCGAGAATAATTCCAAGAGAATACCCGAGTGGGGCAATTGCATAATACAAGAACTCATTTTTTATTTGAGCAAAACAAGAGATAAGCGACGAAATACCAAGCAAGAGTGGCTGGAACATGAGGATTCTCGTTGCAAAAATAAATTCTTGTAACTGTTCATCTGAAAACCCTGGAACAATTAATCGTGCGTAAAAATTAATTGTACTCATAACAACAATAATAATTACTGTCATCAATAAACTAAAGAAAAAAAGAAGCGATGTAAATCTTTTTTCTGCTTCAATAATTCTGCCATTTTTGTTTTCTTTTGTCAGAAAAGGAACTACAGTTCCAGCTGTAATAAATGCCAAAAAAATACCATATGAAAGATCTGGTAATCGAAAAGCTGCATTATATACGTCAAGCGTTGGTCCAACCCCTACATATACCGCAAGAAGTCTATCTCGTACTATACCGAGCAAAACAGAAGCAATACTAAATACAGCTAAAAGTACTGAATTTTTGAAAATCATTATTATTGTATAATATCAAAAAAATGCTGTAATTAGAAGGCAAAAGAGCGGCGCCTATGGCGCCGCTCTTTTATCTTTGTTCTACCTATAAGCCGAATTCTGTCCTTCTCGTTGCCGAGAATGTGTAATCATGTATCTGAGCGGTATGTTACCACACCGCTTTAGCGACACTTCCGTATTGCTACGGACACGGTCTTGCACACACGTAAGGATTTAGCCGTTTCAATCATGTGTTACCACATGCATCATCCATATTGCTATGGAGCCTCCAGCTTTCGCTTCGGGCGTCTCTGCTCGCACCTCTATGATTGCTCACGACGGGCGTTACCCGCTACGCTTTCTTGGCTCTTTTTAAAATACTTGACAAATCTTTAAATTTAGTATATAATTGTATCTAAGCCGCCTAAGTTTCCTCATTTCATTCTTTTGCTCCGGGCAAAAAATAAGGAAATACTGGGCGGTTTTTTGTGTTCTAAAAAGAGCCAAGAGATGTGTTCGGACTTTCCTCCCTCATAAGCTACATTTAAAGCCGTAAGAGTAATTACCCAGTAGAACATGAGTAACAATACAACTAAATTATACAAAAAGCAATAGTGTCGCCTGCGGCGACACTATTGCTTTTTGTAATTAATCCGTCATCTTCACTTTTGAACCAAGATACAGGCCAAATTTTTCTGAGAGACCCGCATTGATTTCAAGCACATAGCTTGCATCTGCTTGATTCATATAAATCTTTTTAGTATTTGTATATGACTCTGGTGTAACATTTCTCTCAATAGAAACAACAACACCATTTTCATTAATCCAAATAATATCAAGAGGGAATGCCATATCTTTCATCCAAAAACCATATCTCCCCGGCACATCAAAAGCAAAAAGCATTCCTTCATCGTCATTCATAATGTGACGACCAGAAAGTCCAAGTTCGCGAGAGGCTTTTGTATTAGCTAGCTCAGCAGTGATGGCACCTTTTGGCATAAGAATAGTCATATCGCTACGAACGAACTTATCAACAACAACAGAATCACATACTTTTGTAGCTAAACACCTAAACCCATACATACTCGAAAAGAATAGTCCAACACAAAGAAGCACAAGAAGTGTATTTCGTATCATTGTGCTTTTTTTAGTAGTCACTGATGAAGATGAACTATTCTTATGTTTTGTGTATGTATTCTTTTTCATGATATTTTCTAGTCCCTAATTTCTAGCAACTAGCCCCTATCCTTATGATTTTCGACCAGCACGTGAACGCTCAGATTCGGTAAGAAGCTGCTTTCGCAAACGAACTGATTTTGGTGTTACTTCAAGATATTCATCGGCGTTCATGATTTCAAGACCACGCTCAATACTGATCTCCCAAGCAGGTACAAGTACGATCGCTTCATCAGCACCAGATGAACGCATGTTAGAAAGCTGCTTACCCTTTGTCGGGTTCACCATCATTTCTTCGCCTTTTGATGTATTACCGATAACCATACCTTCGTATACTTCTGTTGTAGGAAGAATGTAGATGACACCTCTATCCTGAAGATTCCAAAGAGAAAATGCAAGTGACTTGCCTGCTGCCATAGAAGTCATAGATCCAACGAGACGACGAGTGATCTCACCTGCATATGGACCGAATTTAAGGAAACGAGCAGAAAGAATACCGAGACCCTTAGTGTCGATAACGAATTCTCCACGATACCCAAGAAGTCCACGAGTAGGAATTTCTGCCTTGATACGATTAATGCCATTCTTCTCTGACATATCTGTAATCATTGCTTTACGACGACCAAGTTTTTCCATCACAACTCCTGATGACTCAACTGGCACATCAATCACAAGCTCTTCATATGGCTCCTCTTTAACACCGTTATTTTCATGGAAAATTACCTGTGGTTGTGACACTTGAAGTTCATATCCTTCACGGCGCATAGTTTCAAGGAGTACACCGATGTGAAGTTCTCCACGACCGTACACAAGATACTTATCTGTATCAAAATCTACACGAAGACCGACGTTAATTTCGAGCTCCTTCTCGAGACGGTCACGAATCTGACGACCTGTTACGAATTTACCTTCCTTTCCAGCAAACGGTGAATCATTAACAAGAAAGTTAAGAGCAATTGTCGGCTCATCAATATGAATTGCTTCCATTGCATCTTGAGATTCATTTTTTACGAATGTTTCACCAATGAAAATATCAGAAAATCCTGCAATCATCGCAATGTCTCCCGCTTCTGCAGTTGCAGCATCCACTCGTTCGATACCATTGAATGTATAGATCTTTGTAATCTTTCCTTTACGAGTTTCTCCTGTTGATTTCTTAACAGTAATTTCTTCTCCAACTTTTGCTACACCGTCATAAATACGTGCAATAGCCATACGTCCTAGGAAGTTATCGTATGCAAGATTGAATACCTGTGCCTTAAATGGGTTATTGATATCCCCTGTCGCTTTTGGAACTTTTTCAAGAATAGTTTCAAGAAGTGGTGTAAGGTCTTTTCTCTCATCATCAAGACCTTTCATGGCAACACCTTCACGCCCAATTGCATATACAGTTGTAAAATCAAGTTGCTCCTCATTTGCACCAAGTTCCATAAAAAGTTCAAAGACTTCATCATGTACTCGTGTAGCATCCGCTGCTGGTTTATCAATCTTATTGATCACAACAATTGGTTTAATACCAAGTTCAAGTGACTTCTTAAGTACGAAGCGAGTTTGAGGCATAGGACCTTCCTGAGCATCAACAACAAGAAGCACGCAATCAATCGAACGAAGCACACGCTCCACCTCAGAACCAAAGTCAGCGTGACCTGGAGTATCCAATATATTGATCTTCACACCTTTGTATGGCACTGAAGTGTTCTTCGCAGTGATAGTAATACCACGCTCCTTTTCCATAGGATTAGAGTCCATAGTCTGACCCTCTTGACCTACTCCACATTGTTTCATGAGAGCGTCAGTAAGTGTTGTCTTACCATGGTCCACGTGAGCGATAATAGCGATGTTACGAATTTCTTGTTGCATATATAAAAATCTTACTTATTTTGCCTATTTCCCTTGTATTCTATAGGAAGACAAAAGCGGCGTCTGCCTGCGGCAGACGCCGCTTTACTAATACTTGCAAGTATAGCACAACAGCACAAATATTGCCAGTACGTCAACTGCTTTTTATAATACAGCTCTTTCCTTTACAAAATCAGCAAGGTTATCAAAAATCATTCTAAATATAGAACCTATTTGCTTTATCTGTTCAAGAGTCACTCCGTTTTCTTTCAAGAAATAAATAACTATTCCGATAGCAACAAGCAAGAAAAAAAATGGAAGTATAGGGACATCTAATTCTACATGTTTAACTGGAGTTGGATTTTTTTTAAAAGTCTCCCCACCTACTTGAAAAGAAGTTGGTTGTTTATAGAGCGGTTCAGGTGGAATCTTGGTAGCAATCTCTTTCAAGGTTTCAGGACCACCAGAAATAGTGTGGTATGAAGGGGTTGCTGTAGGGTCTCCTACTTGAGGAATCTCAGTGGTAAGTGGCGCAGGAGTACTAATCTCACCAATTACTTCTGATAATTGTTTGTCGAGAAGATTATTTTCTGTGCTATTAATTTCTACACTATCATTACTAGTAACTTCATTTACCACCTCTTCGACTACAACTTTTGGTTCCATAATTAAAGGTAAGTATATCCTACTTTTTTAATTTGAAAAATAGTTATTTAAGATCTTCAACCGCCAATAGAAAACATATTTACATAACATGTTCCAAATCCAACCAGTATTGATACTGCAAGGAAAAGTGCTGCAAACTTCATAAGATTCTTTCCTCCTCTATTAAAAGTAATAGCCCCAACTATGAGAAATAAAAAAGGAGAAAAGATTGCAAGAGGGGCACCAATATACCATAGAAAGACCCCCTGTTCAAAAATAAAGCTAGATAACGACGAAGCAATAAGAATAACCATTGTGGCTATAAAAATTATTTTTGGGATTTTTAGAGTATCTTTTTCTTTAATTGATTTAACTTCTGCTTGTATTATTTTTTCTTTCATGCGTATTTATTTTTTACTAATAATAGTATTAATAAAACAAATCGTCTATATTCCCCCAATATTTACAAAACAAGTCCCAGCACCAACAAGAGTAGTTACAAGAAAGAAGTGTCCTGCAAATTTTATAAGACGACTACCTCCATTTTTATAAGTAATAGCACCTACTATTAAAAAAATAATCGTGAATAAAGTTGAAACCATTAGGGCAATAGCCCAGGAATTCACCCCTCCACCTTGCATAAACAGCTGAACTATAACAGAATCAGATCCTAGTTCTAAATGTCGAATTATAAAACCTAACAACGAAGGAATGATAAAGACTGCTATCGTAATTTTAATCAAAAGTTTCCCAAACTTTTCCATCTTTGTTTCCACTATAGGTTCTTGTGTTGTATTTTCTTGCATAGATATAGTATATCCTAAACTTTTTCTTATGCGTATAAGAATTCCTGCTGCAAAGATTTATATATTCTAGAAAATTAGAAAACATATCCCAACCTCTAACAAGAAGGACACAAAATATCTACCGCGGAAATATTTACAAAACATGTTCCAGTTCCAACTACAAGTGTTGTTATAAAAAAAAGACCAGCAAATCTCATAAGACGACCACCTCCTTTTTTATAGGTGATAGTCCCTACTATCAAAAATATAACAGAAAAAACAACAGAAACTGCTGCTGTAGTGAGGTAGGTACCAAGAATCAAATAATTCATTAATGATTGACTTCCAACCCCCATAGCAATCAAACCAATTAGTATTGAGATAACAGACACTGCTACCGTAACTTTTAATAAAAGTTTTGCAAACTTTTCCATCTTTGTTTCTACTATAGGTTCTTGTGTTATATTTTCTAGCATAGATATAAGTATATATCAAAATCTTTACTAAAAAGAAACTATTTCTTAAAAAACTGCATAACTGTTTCTTTTTGCATATCAAAAAAGCTTTTTTGTTTATACCCCTGTACTCCAAAACCAGCCACATTTACTTTTTCGTTATTAGTATACGTAGAAAATATCCTGTCCCAAATAGAAAAGACTGCACCGAAATTATGACCCTGACTATATCTATCTTGATAATGATGAATTCTATGATTTCGTGGTGTTATAAGAAAAAGATCACACCACTTTGGTAACTGTAAGTATGAAATGTGGCAAAAAAATTGATATGTCAATACAAAAAAATAAGCACTGATAATTGTATACGGAGAAATATGAAGAAAGACGAGAGGAATAAGCATCAGATAAATAGATGCTTGCCCTATCCAAGGCAGCATAAGTGCAAGAGCTAGATTATATGTAGTTCCAACATGGTGAATTTTATGTATTGTAAATAGTTTTTTATTGCCATGATGCGCTCTATGGTAAAAATAGTACAAGATATCGATAAGTACAACTGTTATAATAATTTGACTAGGCACCTTACTCGGAACATCTCCCCATATGTGTGTATATATTTTTGTTGTTACAAAAAGAAATATAAGAACACTTATTGTTTCTGTAAAAATAAGTACGACTCCGTTATAAAGAGCGTCTTTTATTTCTGTTGTTGTATATCTATCATCATTTTTAATAATACTGTAGAAATATTCTACAAGTGTATAGACAACTGTTGAAAAAAAGAAAACAAGGGTCTTACCTAAAAATAACATATATTTAATTGCATTATAGTATACCTTGTATAGATGGTATTGGCATAAGAAATCCCCGCAAGCAAGCTTGCGGGGATGTGGCTATAGTAGCCAGAATTCAAACCTTGTTCATTTACTTCGTACCGTAATAGTGACAGAAGCTATCCACCTCCCCCTCTGGCGTAAGCACATGGGTACAACAGCTCGCGATACGAGTCCAATCCCATGTACGTACATCCATAAACGGCTTGATGAACACCATCTTGATGTCGGATTTTTTAACGCCAATTGCTGCAAGTTCAGCTTCCAGATTCACATAGTCACACCCACACGCTGCAAGTGTGTCGTCGACATCAAAATTCATCCGATTGGCGATGAACGGCGCGAACCTGCTCATGTCCACAAAATTCGACACCGGCATCCACACCCCATCCTTACGAACAAGGAAGCCAACTGAACCACAGTTTGGATCACTGCACGGAAGAGGTGTCCAAGACTTCATATCCATGACACCGTCGCGTGCAACACTGTGCACAATGTCTGCGACATTGATTGGAATCTCGAGCAACTTCTTCGCGTCATTCCGTCCAGAGATGAACTCTGGCTGAAAGACAACCCAGCGGATATTGTCATCTGTGAGCGCTCTTGCGACCGCAGTGTGACATTCAAACTTATTGTCATGGGATACCGTCATCACAAGGGCAACAGGCATGCCGTGCTTGGATGCGCTCAAGATTGCTCTTTCACGAACTTCTCGAAAATCTCCAGCACGTAACTCTTTCTGTCCATTCTCAACGTCACCATCGAACTGAAGGTAGACACTGAAGCTTCCACGCTTTACTGCCATCTCAAGATTGTGCATGAAAACAGGGTCTCCGAAGCGACTACCGTTGGTGTTGAGGAGTACATCCTTGATACCCTCCTGATCACGTAGCCAACGAACAATCTCAAACAGATCTGGATGAAGTGTTGGCTCACCACCAGAGAGTTGAATGATGTCGATAACCCCTCCCTGTTTATCAAGGACCATTTTGATCTGGCTCTTGAAATCTTCCAAAGAAAGGAAAGACTGTGAGCGTCCCGTTTTCGTCTGAGGACTATCTGCATAACATGTCGGACATGCAAGATTGCAATCATACACAATCTCTACCACCAATGTACAGGTGTGAAGCTGTGAAGCAGTGACAGCATTCTCCCCAAGAGAAGACGTGCCGCAACCACTTGGCCCACAACCACACGCTTCACCTTCCTGTTTGAGAAAGTAAAAATTCGCATCACTTGAAAGACGTGAACTCGTGCGACCGTGCTCCGGACAATGCTTCACCGCATATATACGAGCAGGTGTATCGTTTGACTTAAAGATCTCCGCACGACACCTTACCCCGCACTCATTGCAACGTGACCATGTATCTGCAATACGTGACCCATTTCCACAAAAGTGGTCATATGTGAGCGCATTTGCACAACATGCGCCTTCACTTACCACAACTTCCTGAGTATACTTTGAACTCATGACACAACCCCTTTCGTAGGTTAGTTTGATTTGTACAATCCGTTTTTAATACTATCAAAGATATAGTAGAACACAAACATAAGACAACAAATCTGAATAGCAGAGAGGGATAGTACTATTGGTTGCGTGTCCTTCAAAAACTCAAAAATGAATCTCATACCAAAATAAATGATGATAAAAAGCCTAAAAATAAAGCCATTTTGAAATCTCTTATTTTTGACGAAATGATGAGCAAGTGGTAATAGTATTAAAAGTTCTATAATTTCGTACAATGGTATTGGGTGACGATTAAAATCATCCCCTTGCTTGAAACACCATACATAATCACAAACACTTCCAATTGTTCCATCTGCTACGCCAGTAAACTGACATCCAATACGCCCGATGATAATTGCAATAATGAGTGGCACCACAACCGTATCCCCTGTATTATTTTTGATACCAAGTAACTTCTTTGTAATCTCTGTTCCAAGAATCCCACCAGCAATACCACCTATGATCGTCTTGTTCAGGTAATAATAAAGCCATGTTGGGGGATGAAGAAAAAGATGAGGATCTTCAAGTGCTGCTAGTAATCGTGACCCGACAAGTGCTCCGATAAGCGCACCTAAGATATAAAAAATTTTCTTAGTATCATCAAGCTCTGATTTCTTATTCAAAGAATAATAAAGCTGCATCCCAATAAAGATGGAGAGATAGTCAGTAATGAGATGAACAGACATAGAAGATTACAATACTACTTCCCTATCACTTCCTTCAGAAAGGCTTTTTGATTTGGTTCACGTCCTAGGAAATTCTTCATGAGTTTGATCTCATCCTCACTACTTCCCTTCTCAAGTACTTCTCTTCGCCACTTCATACCAACCTCAGTGTTTGTCATAACATTCTTATTGCCTTTGGTCTTAAAACTTCCAAATGCATCACACGCATACACGAGCGCCCAGAGGTATGAGTAGTATCCAGCATCGTAGCCAACAAGATGACCAAATCCTGCAGGGAAGAGTGTCTCCTTCTCTGGAAGCTCTACATTGAAATACATCTTATTCATCTTACGATATGCGGCACGAGCATCCTTCACTTTTCCTGTATGGAGATCAAGATCGAGTTTCCCTTGGATAAGTTGACGTGTATAAAAGTATGCATTCTGGAATGTCTTACCTTTGATAATTCTCTCAATCATCGCATCATCCATCTGCTTTCCTGTCTCATAGTGACATGACAATTTCTTCATCACCTCTTTGTCCCAAACCCAGTTCTCCATAATCTGTGAAGGTGTCTCTACGAAGTCCCACGCAACATTTGCCCCAGCCTGTGACTCAAGACGTGCTCGTGAAAGCGTCATATGAAGTAGGTGACCAAATTCATGGAAAAGTGTCTCAACATCTGAAAGAGATAGGAGGGAAGGTACTTTTTTAGTTGGTGTAGGAAAATTACAAATCATACTTGCAAGTGGTGCGATATATTCATCAGTTCTATACCCATGTTCATGTGGAACAATCACATCTACCATACATGCATGTCCATACTTCCCTTCTCGTGGGAATAGATCAAGTGTAAAGTAACCAACAAGAGTTCCATCTTGATCATTGATCTGATACATCTTTGCATCCTTATGCCAGAGCGGAACAGAGTATTCTGCAATCACAATTCCGAAAAGATTCTCACAAAGAGTAAAGAGTTCTTTCTTTACATGTTCAAGGGGAAAGTATGCTCGCACTGTTTCAGGATCAAGATCATACAATTTCTTTTTGAGACTAGTCGCAACAAAGCTAATATCATAATGTTCCAACTTCTTGATATCAAGAGTCTTAGCATGTGCTTGAAGTATTTTCACATCTTCTTTTGCAAGTGGAGCAAGTGTTTTGAGAAGTGAATTTTGAAAATCCTCTGCTGCTTTAGCTGTCTTTGCCATACGAGTCTCGACACGGAAATCAGCATGATGCTTGTATCCTAGGATAGTCGCAATCTCATGGCGAAGCTTTACTAGCTCTTCAATGATCTTAAGGTTTTTTGCACCCCCTTTCTTTAAATTCTTAAGAGATAATTCTTCACGTTTTTTTCTGTTGGTTGCTTCTGCTAGGAATGGAAAGATATGAGGGTACTGCAAAGAGACGATATATCTTCCATCAGTATGTTTTGGAAGCGTTGCAACAAAACGCGGAGAAAGCCCTGCAAGCTCTTCTTCTGTACAAAGAATGTAGTCTTGGTAGTCGTTAATATTTTTTCTAAAGGAAATAGAGAGTGTTGATGTTTTTTTAAGGAGAACCTTAAGACGCTTCTGCTTTTCTGTTGGTAAATCAAATCCCATACGGCGATACTCACGAAGTGTTTCTTCAAGAAGTTTGATATCTTCTTTACGAAGTGTTTTCTTCTCATCTGCAAAGTTGCCTTCATAGTACTCAACAAGGGAGATGTAGAGGTCGCGATCATACTCGATATCTACAAGTTTACTTGAGAGTTCTGTGGCAATCTCAGTTGCTGCATCACGCACTTCTTTCTTAGTTGATACTTCAGAAAGGAATCCCATTTTACTGAAGAAACTTTCAAAAGAATCATCACATCGTTCAAGTGCATACAGTGTATTTAAAAATGTGCGATTCTCAGGAAGAATCTTCTTTATCTCTCCATATACTTTTTTCTTGTGAACGATATACTCGTCAGCTTTTTTCTTCATCTGTGCCGGTGTCATTTTCACCCATGTAAAATCTTTTGTAGTAAGTGGCAGTGTTTTCATAGTGAATGTATTTTACCATATATATAAAAAAGAATGACCCCGGCCGCTTACGCGACCGGGGTCATGATTCAGAAAGATTCACACATCACATGCTTGAGCGTAAACATCTGACCGAATACATCTGGCGAGACGACGCTCGTGTGCCAGAACTCGAACAGCAGCACAAGAATTATCCTGACCTTGCTTAAACTTCTCAGCGTATTCTTGATCAGAAGCCATTCTGTTTCTGTGGGCATTTATGGCAGCACACACTTGTCGGCGCACTTTTTCAGACATAGGGAGCTTTGGCATATCCATCCTCACTTTCAGACTTTTGAATATTGTGAACAACTTACACGTTATTCTAGTACACATCTTTTCTTTTTACAAACAAAAACTAGCCAGATAATTGTGGCTAGTTTTTGGAGCATGTAGTTCGTACACTGCCTTCCTCATGCATATTCTTTTGTTGATTACCTTTATCTACTTAATTAAAAGTTAGGAGTTCCTGTTGAAGTCTCTGTTTGAGTACTTTCTTCGCCACGTCCCCCAAAATGCATCTTGCCTTTGTGTGACGCCATATCAGCAAGTCTCTGATCAGCTTGTGCTTGGGTAAGTGTTCCTGCTGCAACCTCCGCAGCAAGACGAGTCTTTACCTCTGCCTGACGAAGTGCATCCATCTTAGTTCTAAAATCTGTTTCAGAAATTCCTGAAGCAGCTACAATTTCTTTCAAATCTTTCCCTGCAGTAATTTGTGCCTGAAGTGCTTCTTTTGTTGTGCCTAATATAGTTGCAGCATTGGCGAGCATTTGTCCATTATCTTTATGCATCCCCTTTCCGCCTTTTCCTCTCATCCCTTCATGATTTTTCATATCTGAAAGCATTTGATCAGCTTGCGCTTGAGTAAGCTTGCCCGAAGCAACATCTGCTGCGAGTCGTGCCTTCATATCTGCTTCATGAGAAACTTCAAGCTGAGCTTTAATAGTTGCCTCATCTAATCCGGACGCTTTGATAATATCTCTTGGCGACTTGCCAGCATTAAGCTGAGACGTAATAGAATCCACAGTTGTTCCTAGTGCTTTAGCGAGCGATGTCGCCATTGCAAGCTGATGTTCTTTTCGTTCAGTTTCTGTTTCTGTATGTGACCCTCGACGGCCAAATGACTGCTGTCCTGCTGTAGTTCCTGTATTTGTTGTAGTTGTTGTTCCTGCTGCAAAAACCGATGCTGCAGCTGTTGCTGCAAGTAATGCTGTTACCCCTATTCCGATGTTTTTCTTGTTATGTTTCATGTGTTATATGTACTGTACGTACGTTGATTGTTATTGGTTTTATAATTTTTCAAGTTATTACAGAGAATGTTCTCTATGTTCAAAATATTCATTGTTATGTGAGGTCCTTTGGATACGTATCGTTTGTCCTTCACACTTTATACTACGGAGCTCGCAATACTTTTATTTCATTTTGTGAATAAAAAAAATGAGCGTCAGACGCTCATTTTTTATTTATATCGCACACATTCTTTTCCATGACTTCCTGGAAGCATTCCTATACTCATCAAAAATTCTCCAACAATTTCTCCTCCTACAAATTTAAAATTCTTTTTAAAAAGTTTCACCCATGCGACCTTATCTTGTCCACATTCTTTTACTTGTATATCTAACCAACCCCTAAAGCTTCCAAACTCTTTTTGAATCATACGTAACTGATTAGCGTTATAGATAGCTGCTGCTATTTTAAGACGATTACGAATGATACTCGCATCACTCATCAGTCGATCAAAGTCTTTCTCTTGATATTTAGCAACTTTTGCAATATCAAAATTGTGATATGCCATTCTGAATCCTTTTTCTTTTACAAGAATTGTTCGCCACGAAAGTCCTGCTTGATTAATCTCCATAACAAGACGGCAAAACAGCTCATTATCATCATAAATTGGAACACCATAGTGATTATCATGATACAGTTTATCAACATCATGAATATCTACAATTGTTGCCACATAGGCACAGTACGGATGCGACATATGATGTATCTCTAGTACTTTAGTTCTCTCACCTGCTGCTCCACAACTACATCTCCTTCACCGAACACGAACCGGCCTGCTACTTTTTCTCCTGCTAAAACTTTTGGTAACCAAAAAATATCATCTGGCCACATCTGCTTATACGGAATCATATGAACACTAAACCAAGACGGGTTCATTTCTTCGGTTTCAGTAAGTTCCCCTTCCCATTCTGTTGTAAGATACACATGTACGAATTGATCAAATTTTGGTTCATGTGGAAAAATAAATGTAAGCTCTCCAACTTTGTGTATCTCTTGTGCAGAAATCCCAATCTCTTCTTGCGCTTCTCGCCTTACAGCATCTTCTATCTGCTCACCAGTCTCCACTTTGCCTCCTACGCCATTGTAACGACCAGTACCAAAACCACGCTTCTTCATCGCAAGACAAATCTCAGTAATTACTTCGCCTTCTTTTCGTATTAAAAATAAAAGTGTTGTGTCTCTCATGCAAATGATATTAGATAATAATATGTCCATCCTCTCCAACTATCCAATTCTCTATATCAACTTCAGTAAAAGGAATACCTTTTGGATACTTACCTTTTTGATAATCACTTACCGCATCCACATGTGCATATTCTGTTTTATTAACGCCATCCTTTTTTCGCCTATATGCACGAACTTCATACCAATACAAAGACATTCGAAGATGATGCAGTGCCTCAGCTGTTTCAGAGCAAGGAAGTATTTCATTTAAACATTTTGTTCTATCGATAAGCGCGCGTAAAACTTCCTGTGTCTGAAGTCCTGCCCATTCCTTTTCATATGTTACTGCACCTGAAGAACGTTTAACAAAGGTAAGGGTTTGTGTACCTCCACCTAATTGCTCACATTCATATACATGTCCAGGATCTACTACTCTCATAAGAGAAGTATACTCTTTTCTACAGTTTATACACCTAAAATTCTATAGACTCCAATACCAAAAGCAATCGTTACATTGAGGGATTCTTTAGTACCAAGCATAGGGATTTCAGCAATAACATCACACAGAGCAAGTACTTCTTCTGTTATTCCGGTTACCTCAGGACCGATTACAAATGCAATATTTTCTTTTCCTTCTACAGACACTTCTTTATAGTCCACTGACTTTTCATCTTGCTCAAAAGCAATCACATAAAAGTCTTTTTGTCTTAAGATCTTAAGCGTCTCTACTGTTTCTTCTTGATATTCCCAAGACACAGTATCTTCTGCGCCGAGTGCAACTTTTGCAAAGTCCTTTCTTCGTTCCCCTTTCTTATCCACTGGTGTTGGTGTTGTTCCTGTGAGAATTATCTTCTCTATCCCTACAGCATTTGCGGTACGAAAAATAGAACCAACATTATAGACCGAGCGGAGATTATCGAGTACGGCGATTTTCATATGCCTATACTATCATAAGCTTGCTATACTTAGATATATGAACAAAGTAACCCACATATTTCTACAAGCCCTTCCTATACTTGTGATGATTGGCCTTATTCCTTTTGTTGGTAACGATTATACGCTCACGGCACTATACATAGGCATTATCTTTGTAGCATTCATGATTACAAGAGAAAAACACGACCTGACAATCTTTGTGTTTGGTTTTGTTATGATGATCATTTCAGAATATCTTTTTATTAGTACAGGTGTTGAAACATTTATACGTAATTCTCTTTTTGGAATAATGCCACTATGGTTACCGTTTCTTTGGGGATATGGCTTTGTTGCAATTGCTCGCGGTGTTGCAATACTCAAAAAATAATCTTATACAACAACCTTTCCGTTCTCCTTAAACTTTACCCCCTCTTTCTTAAGAATTTCACTTTTACTTTTCCCACGCAGTCCGTTGTACATACCTATACTTCCGTCTGACTTTACAACACGATGACACGGAATAGTTGTGTCAGCATTCTTTGCCATAATAGACCCAACTGCACGAGAAGCTTTTGCGTTCCCTGCTTTCTTTGCAACTTCACCATACGTAAGGACTTTCCCTTCTTTGATGGCTTTTACTACCTCTATTACTTTTTCTTGGAATGATTTCATAGTATTTATTTATTCCCCCACCTCCAGCCTAATTTTTCTCCTTTGATATACGCGATTTGAAAGACATATGGGAAGTATACAATATTGACAAAATAATGAACCAATTTGCCTCCTTTCACCGATACAAAGCATTGTGATTATTTTGAGAGCGGAGGCGGAGAGATTCGAACTCTCGAACCAGTTGCCCAGTTGCCACCTTTCCAAGGTGGTGGAATAAACCGCTATCCGACGCCTCCGCTCTAAAAATAAACCCTTAAATTACTTTGTCTTGGATTGCAATTGTAACAAGTTGAGTGCAACTTAAAAAATTGGTTACAAAGTGGTGCACTAAACTGCTATCTAACACCTTCCATTTATATACACTTTTACTTCTAAATATTACTTTAGAAGCGAATTTTACACTCATAAATCGAAAGAAAAAGAAACACTAAGGTGTGTTTCTTTTTCAGTATAGCATGATACTTTTGAACCCTGTTTACAAGATTTTAGGCTAGATGTTTATGTTCATGTGGAGTAGCTTCGTGCTGCTCTTCTGTTTCTGAATCATGCACATGATGTACTGGGGCCTTCGCATATTCATGTTTCTTTTCTGTAAAAAAATACACAGCAGCCCCAATAACAGGTACTCCAATAATCACAACAACCCACCAAAACCTATCTTGCTTACCCGCATCAACAACCATCCAAAACATAAACGCAAGAATAAGCACATAGACACTATACGTAAATGCTGTGATTGCCATTGCCATTACAAGACTAAAGAATATCATAATTTTTTATGCAATGAATACTTAATACTTAACGAAGTTGATTAAGTCTCGCAACACGTTCAGCAACTGGAGGGTGTGTCATGAATAACTTTTGTATCCAAGAAATCTTTTCTCCAGTACGAACTTCTGACTCATCATTGACCCCTGACGGATCAGAGATGAAGAGATGCGCAATTGCTTGATTCTGTACTTTCATCGGCTGATGGAAATTACTAATCTTCTCAAGTGCGGAAGCCAACCCTTCTGGATAACGAGTGATGAGCGCACTAGTTGCATCAGCCAGGAATTCGCGTTCGCGAGAAATAGCTAGACGAATAATTGTTGCAGCAAGTGGGGCTAAAATAACAGCAAGAATAGCTAAAACAAAAAAGATTGGATTTTTCTTCTCATCACTATTCCCCCCGAAGATTGAAGCTCTCAGCGCCATATCTGCAACAAATGAAATCACTCCCGCAAACACAACAATTACTGTCTGTAACAACATATCACGATTACCGATATGCCCAAGCTCATGCGCAAGCACCCCTTCTAGTTCTGACTTACTTAGGAGAGGCAGAATACCTGTTGTCACAGCAACAACAGCATGATCCTTGTTACGCCCAGTTGCGAATGCATTCGGTGCAGGATCGTTAATAATGTATAACTTAGGCATTGGAAGCCCTGCAGTAATACAAAGATTCTCAAGTGTATTCCAAAGATCTGGATACTCGTCTTTACTCTCCACTCTACGGGCATTTGCCATTGAAAGTACAAGGGAATCCGAGAACCAATACGATCCGATGTTGATAAGAAGACTAAGAATAACTGCACCGTACAAGAGTGACGGGTTCCCATACATAAACGAAAGGATAAAACCAAGACCGATGATAACAAGTAAAAAACCTGTCATCATAAACCATGTCTTTCGTATGTTTGATGCTTGATTACTGTAGAATGTTGTCATAGCGATAGAAAATTAAGAACACAAAAACACAAATTGTTTTTGTGAAAATTCTTAGAATTTTACTTCAACAGGATTACGTGCTGCCTCCTCACCTTCTGCAAGCTCAAAGAATTCTTTTTCAGTAAACGAAAACATCTTTGCAATTATGTTAGACGGTACTGTTTGAATCTTGGTATTGTATGCCATAACAATGTTGTTATAGAAACGACGAGCAGCCTGAATCTTGTTTTCAGTATCGGAGAGCTCAGATTGCAAAGCAAGGTAGTTCTGGTTAGATTTAAGGTCTGGATAACTTTCTGAAAGAGCAAATATGCTCTTGAGTGCACCTGTGAGCATGTTTTCTGCTTCTGCATGTTCCTTGTTTGGGCCAGATGTTGCCATTGCAGAGTTACGAGCGGTGATTACTTTTTCAAGAGTATCACTTTCAAAGTTAGACGAACCCTTTACTGTGTTAACAAGGTTAGGGATAAGATCATAGCGACGCTTGAGCTGCACATCAATATCCGCCCAGCCGTTTTTAACTTGCTGAGAAAGAGTAACCAAACTGTTGTACATACCAATAACGATAAGTACAAGAGCAACGATAATTCCAATAATAATATAAAGTGGTGTCATAGTTTAATGTAAGATACCTTCCATCTATTCATCTATCATATCTGTCTTCTGAAATAGCTGGAGGTTATTTAATAATACAAGAATGGGACTGGAAGTCAATGAAATAAGAAAGAGATGTGAATAACTCCTTTTGTATAAAAACTTCCCAAAAACCGTGTTTTTCTGATACTATAAGGAGACCATGTCACAACAAGCAGTAAATCATCTCTTTACAAGTCGTCATTCTCTGGCACACGTGCTCTTAATGGCTATCCACAAGCATTATCCTGGAGCTCTTCCTACAATTGGCCCAGTTACAGAAAACGGCTTTTACTATGATATTGACTTTGGTACCATAAAAATTGGTCCAGACGATCTTCTCAAGCTCGAAGATGAGATGAAGGTAATTCTTTCACGGAACCTTGATTTTATTGTAGAGACAGTAACAGGAGAAAAGGCAAAGGAACTTTTTGCTGACAATAAATTCAAACTTGAAATTATTGATGGCATCAAGAGTGAAGGTGCTGACATTACTCTTTATCATACTGGAAAAGAGTTTTTTGATCTCTGTGAAGGACCTCATGTTAGTAACACAAAAGAAATTCCAGTAGACAGTTTCAAACTTACAACAATTGCTGGAGCGTATTGGCGTGGAGATGAGAAGAACCCAATGCTTACTCGTATCTATGGAATTGCTTTTGAAAACAAGACTGAACTTGATGCTTTCATTCTTCAGCAAGAAGAAGCGAAGAAGCGTGATCATCGTATCTTAGGTAAACAGCTGAAACTTTTCACTTTTTCGGAACTTGTTGGCCCTGGACTTCCACTCTGGACACCGAGAGGGACAATTATCCGCGAGGAGTTAAATGATTTTGTTTGGTCACTCCGAAAAAAGCGAGGCTATCAAAAAGTAACCATTCCTCACATCACAAAGAATGATCTTTACCTTAAGAGTGGGCACTGGGCAAAGTATGCTGAAGATCTTTTCAAGATCAATACTCGTGACGGCCATACTTTCTGTATGAAGCCGATGAACTGCCCTCACCACGCACAGATATACGCAAGCGATCTTCGTTCATACAAAGAACTTCCTATTCGCTTCTGCGAGACTACTATGGTATATCGTGACGAACAGTCAGGAGAGCTCTCTGGTCTTCAGCGTGTACTTTCTATTACCCAAGATGACGCACATGTATTCTGCCGTGAATCACAACTTGAGGATGAAGTTTCAAGTGTATGGGGAATTATCGAAGAATTTTATAGTACATTTGGCTTTACACTTGTGCCACGATTTTCTCGTCGTAATCCAAAGACTCCAGAAAAATATATGGGGAGTGATGAAGGTTGGAACAAGGCAGAAGGAGCAATCAAAAATCTTATTGAAAAAAATTCAAAAGATAACTGGATGGATGGCGAAGGAGAAGCAGCTTTTTATGGACCAAAAGTAGACTTCATGGCCAAGGATTCTATTGGACGTACCTGGCAAGTTGCAACTATTCAACTAGACTTCGTGCAGCCAGCGAACTTCGGCCTTGAATTCGTTAATGAAGAAGGAAAGCGTGAACAACCTGTAATGATTCACTGTGCGATCATGGGGTCAATTGAGCGCTTCATGTCAACATTCATTGAACACACCGCAGGTAACTTCCCTCTTTGGCTCTCCCCTGTACAAATAGCAATTCTTCCTATCGCTGACAAACATCATGAGTATGCAAATACGCTCTTCAAAAAATTACAGGGATCAGATCTTCGCGTAGAACTTGATAGTAGTAAAGAAGGGCTTGGTAAAAAAATACGTACGGTACGTGAGATGAAGACTCCGTACTGGGCAGTGATCGGAGATGCAGAAATAACTAATGGAACAGTAACTCTTGAACACAGAACTGATGGTAAAATTGGTGAGATACAGTTAGTAGAACTTCTCGCAAAACTTACAACAGAAATTAAAGAGAAGAAGTAGCACATATACAAGAAGAAAGGGCGGACGCTTCGCGTCCGCCCTTTTGCTTGATTCTGACCCCTTCACTCAGGGTCACCTGCACCAGGAAGTGGAAGGTCCTTAGCTCCACCCTCAAGCGGCTGTTCATTTTCCGGAAGGAATGATTCTGCCGGAAGTGGAACCCCTGATCCTTTAGTGCCAGAACCCTCGTCATGATCTTCAAATGGGATAGGCATCTACAAGCTCCTTGTTGAAAAACAAAAACACTGCACTTAATGTACCATACATTGACAAAAAAGCAAGAAAACCGCCAGAAATCACTCTTGCGGTTTTCAGAAACAATTCATAGCAAAACTCTTCATACCAGCTCAATGAAATGCTGTTGACCAGCTATATGAAAAAGTTCTTCCTGAACATCTTCAGTTCTTGGCTGCTCATTCCAAACAGCACAGCCCCCAGCATAGCAAGGCGAACCTCTTTCGCAAAAAGCAGGCGCCGGCCCTTCTTCAGAAAGGATTGTGCAACTCATTTGAGAAAGTCGCAACGCAACCACTTCTTGATCAAGAAAACCTCTTCTTGAAAGAAGGACAGGTAGTGAAAAGTCGTCAGCCTTGGAAATAGGCAGTACGGCAGGTAAAAGAGCAATCTGTATGGTATACATAGACCCTCCACAGCAAAGTTAAAAGGACAACCAACTATATATCAGTGTACCTACTTTTCCTTTTTTTAAAAGTCTTTTTTGTGCACAACTAGAACAAAAAATTCCTATTTTGGAATTTTTTATATATCTTTTTACACATTAAATATCAAGATTTGCCTGCTTGGCATACGTCTGGATGAAGCTTTTTCGAGGACCTACTTCACTACCCATAAGCATCTCAAAAACACGGTCTGCCTCTTCCGCCTCGTGAACAGAAACAATCTTAAGTGTTCTTGTCTTACGGTCCATTGTTGTCTCCCAAAGTTCTTCTGAGTTCATTTCTCCAAGACCTTTGTAGCGCTGAATAGAAGGCTTCTTGTTTGATTTCTTAACTGCTTTAGCTTCTGCCTCTTCAGTACTTTCATCTTCATTTACCTCCTCCGCAGCTTCTGCTTCTTCTAATTCAGCATTATCCACATTAGCAAAACCAAGTTTCTTGAGAACTTCTTCTTTTTCTTCATCTGAATATGCATAGTTTACTTCTTTACCAAAAGTAATCTTGTAGAGCGGTGGCTGTGCAATATATACATACCCTGCTTCGATAATAGGGCGGTAGTAACGATAGAAAAATGTAAGCAAAAGCGTTCTGATGTGAGCCCCGTCAACATCCGCATCAGTTGCAATAATAAGTTTATGGTAACGAACTTTTGCAATATCAAATGTATCTCCAATTGCAGCTCCCATAGCAAGCACAAGGTTCTTGATCTGCTCACTTCCAAGCATACGATCTAATCGCGCACGCTCTACGTTAAGAATCTTTCCACGAAGTGGAAGGATAGCTTGAGTTACACGATCGCGTCCCATCTTAGCAGTACCTCCCGCAGAATCCCCCTCCACAATGAAGAGCTCTGAATCAGATGGGTCATTACTCTGACAATCTGCAAGCTTCCCAGGGAGAGAAAATCCTTCGAGTGCCCCCTTACGAAGTACTGAGTCTTTTGCTGCCTTTGCAGCCTTACGTGCACGAAGCGCAAGAAGCCCTTTGTTGATTATTTCTTTTGCATCATCTGGATTCTCTTCCATAAAAAGTGTGAATGCATCTGAGAAAACAGTAGCAACAGCACCTTGCGCTTCCATACTCCCAAGCTTTGCTTTAGTCTGTCCTTCGAACTGAATCTCACGAAGTTTTACAGAGATAACTACAGTAAGACCTTCAAGTACATCATCTCCTGTAAGGTTCTCATCCTTTTCTTTAAGGATCCCTGCTTTACGTGCATAACTATTAATGAGACGAGTAAGAGACGTCTTGAACCCTGTTACATGAGTTCCTCCTTCTGGAGTACCAATGTTGTTAGCATATGCTGCAATCTTTGTAGAAAGATCATCGATATACTGAAGCGCAATTTCTACACCAACATTATCTTGAGACTTTTCAACATAAAAAATATTCTTGTGAATTGGTTTTGAAAACTGATTATAATGCTTAACAAGAGACTTGAGTCCTCCTTCAAAATAAAATGACTGTGACGGTTCTTCGAAACCAAGATCTGTCATGTACGTTTCCCCATCTAATTCTATCTTTCCTTCATGTGCTCGCACATCTATAACATGAATCGTAAGACCTCGCACAAGGTATGCTTGCTGACGAAGATGAGTTACTATTCTTTCCCATGTAAATTCTGTCCCTTCTTTAAAAATCTCTGCATCTGGTTTAAAGGTAACAATAGTTCCATGAAGTTTACTTTTACCAACCTGCTTAACCGCGGCCTTTCGTATACCCTGCTTGTACTCTTGCATAAAAATTCCTCCATCATGATGAACTTCTACTTTTGTATGAATAGAAAGAGCATTCACAACAGACGCACCCACTCCGTGAAGACCTCCTGACACATTGTACCCATCTCCGCCGAACTTTCCTCCTGCGTGAAGTGTACACATAATTGTTTCAAGTGCAGACACTTTTGTCTTTGGATGGATATCTGTTGGAATACCACGACCGTTATCCACCACGCGCACATAGCCGTCTGGAAGGAGAGCAACCTCAACACGATCAGCGTGACCATTCATTGCTTCGTCACGAGAGTTATCAAAAATTTCCCAGATAAGATGATGAAGTCCATCAGGTCCAGTAGACCCGATGTACATACCTGGTCGCTTTCGTACCGGCTCTAATCCTTCAAGAACCTGAATCGAACTTGCATCATATGTCCCTTTTTTTGCAGGAGTTTTTTCTTGTTTTGTTGCCATAAATAGTACTCTTCATTATAGCATAATTTGATGTATATGTCATGTTTACAAAAGGCAGGAAAATACCTAAATATATACTGTTTTTAACAAAAACTAGACATAAAAAAAAATCTGTAGTATTATTAGATCTTCTGCTCTTTACCTCATACAAAAAGGACTCGTCATGGGCAACAACAGTGTTGTGAATGAGTATTCCACAGTCATGCTTCTCCTCAGTGTTCAAAAAGGGGAAGCATCTTTTTTGCAATTCAAAATACCCACAAGTGAGTTTTGGACAATTCCAAAACACAGCCTGCAAGAAAATGACACACCTCGTAGTGAAAGTCTCCACAAACTTTCAATGATCAAACAGCTAACTGGGTGGAACATCAAGCCTGTACTGAAGCATGAAGACATGCTTGACTTGCCAGACATTGCAGTGAGCGTCTGCGTTATTCACGTTGAAGATGATGCTACTGTTCCAAAGGAACATGCAGGGATAATGCGGTGGACATCTTTTCTCTCAATGATGACCTTTGGCGGCGCAGAAGGCTCCAGCGAAGCTGATATGGAAATCATTGGAGCATGGCAACAAAATAAAGCCTTCCTTACAATGAGGAACCTGTTACAAGAACAAGGTAACTGATAATCATCAGAACAAAGTGGTGGGGGCGCCCGCGACCCCCACATTTTTGTTTTATTCACATCACTTTTTTGGTTCAAAAGCTCAGCCGAGTTGA
>CAZJDZ010000001.1:102791-131478 GCA_964544935.1 uncultured Candidatus Saccharibacteria bacterium
AGCATACATAAAATTGTTTAACTTTTAAAAAAACAAAGTTAATTTATAAAAATCAAAAAAATGTGTTGTCCGCCCCCCCCCCCACCACTTTTTTGTATTCTACACATTCCCTTATAAAAATTTTTTTACCGTTTGTACAAATGCATCATTTCTCTCGTATTCATTATTAAATTCTTTTCCAAACGACGCAAACGCTGGAGAAAAAAGAATAATATCCCCTTCTTCTGCAAATGAAAAAGCTTTATCAACACAAAGAGTGAGTGTTGGGCACATTGTATCTTGAGAAAGCGAAGTAAGACGAGTGGTTCCTGTCCCTTCGAGAAGAACGTATGCTTTTGTATTCTCTAAAACTTCATGCTCAAGCGCTTCAAGAGAAAGACCTTTATCTGCCCCACCGAGAATGATAACTGGCTTCTTGTTGTAGGTTTCATTAATTGCTTTAATTGCTGCAATAGTTGCATCCCCTGTAGTTGCATTATTATCATTAAACACTCGCACATGTTTCTCACCAAATAAACCAAGATCCTCTAGTCTCCCTTCGACTGGTGCAAAGGTAGCAATTGCTTCATGTATCTCATCATCCCCTAGCCCACACTGCACCGCAACTTCATAGGTGAGACGTGCTGCGACTTGATTGTGCTCACCAATAAGTTTCATATCAAAATGAGTATCCTCTGGAACAACGATATCTACTTTCTTATCTCTTTTAAGAATCTCACTTGCTGCTTGAGGGCTAGCAATAAGCACGTCATACTCTGTCTGATTGCGATATATATTAGCTTTGTCAGAAAAGTATGCCTCACGATCATTCTTATAATAATTCATATGATCATCCATGAAACTGGTAAATACAGCAATGTTTGGACTAATCTTCATATCACCAAACCCTTGTAACTGCCATGAATCCAGCTCAAGCACAAGAAAATCTCCATCTTCTAGTTCTGTAAGGAGTGGAAAATTAGCGATTCCACGAATATTTCCACCGAGATGTACATTCATCCCTGCATGCTTAAGTGTGTTGGCAATCATCTGCGTTGTTGTACTTTTACCTCTCGTCCCTGTCACTCCGATAATTGTTACCCCTTCTAGTTGCTTCATTGCAATATGTGAGACAAGTGCTGCGGACATATACACATCCATTCCGTGTGCATGAGCATGAGCAATATATTCACTGTCAATTGGAACCCCTGCAGCCTTGAGTACATAATCTCTTCCTTCAAAATCTGAAATTATATGCTCACCTAAATGATAGACAATATTGTTATATTTCTCTAGCAAAATAAGAGAGGTCTTAAGTTCATCCTCACTCTTCTTATCGGTAACGATAATGTCTGCACCAGACTCTGCAAGGAAAGTAGTATCCCCTACTCCACGCCCAAGAAGTCCAAGTCCGAGTACTGTTACTTTCTTATTTTCAAAATACACTTTGTATAATTCTCTTTTCATGACTATTTAAGAAGGGTAACTTTTTTTAATTCCTCAAATGCATTTCCTGCTCCCATATTTACAATTACTGTCTTTGATTCTGTAACGGATTCAATAGTTGCTGGAATATCACCAAGTGACTCAAGTTTCTTAGCATTACCCCTTGCCTGATTAATAGCATTTACAACAATATTTTCATTGATAATTGAAGTATCCTCCAGGCGTGCTCGGTAGATTGGCAATATGTATACCTCGTCAATATCTTTAAGGACTGAAATAAAATCTTGAAGAAGTGCTTTTGTACGAGAATATAGATGTGGCTGAAAAAGCACAACAAGCTTATATGTACCCTCAGGATATTTTTCACGAATTGCTTCGACTGTTGCTGCTATCTCACGAGGGTGGTGCCCGTAGTCATCATACACAGGAACACCATGAAGTGTTTTACCTTTATACTCCATACGACGCCATGTACCTGTAAAAGCCTTCAACCCTTCACGAATGTTTGTTTCATCAAAGTTAAGTGCTGTAAGGAGCGCAATAACAAGCTGTGCATTTGACCTATTATGCTCACCTAAAACAGTAAGTTCTATAGAAGAACTTTCAATAGCATCTGCATTTATTTTTTTACAGACTGTTTCTAGATATACATCACGATGTGTTGTAAGCGTCCCTCCTGTAGGAACATGATCAACAAATGACTGGAAAGCACTCTTGATATCATGAATATCTTTGTAGTAATCGAGATGGTCTTCGTCGATATTCGTGATAACCGCGTGAGTTGGATGAAGATTAAGGAATGACCGCTTGTATTCACACGCTTCTACAATTAAATACTCACTATCTCCGACAACAAAATTAGTTCCATGATCTGCGAGAAGACTTCCTACAATAACAGTCGGTTTTATGCCACATGCTTTCATGGCATAATACATCATTGCTGTAGTCGTTGTTTTGCCGTGTGTGCCAGAAATAGCGATGGTTGTTTTTTCTCGCGTAACATCACCGAGAGCTTCTGGGTATGTTTTTGTAGAAATATTTTTTATCTTAGATTCATACAATTCCTCATTAGAGTCAGCGATAGCAATCGTGTAGACGACAAGATCTATATCATCTTTAATATGTTCTTTACTATGTCCAATATGAACTGTTATTCCTTCTTTACGAAGGGTTTCAATAATTTCCGACGCAGAAGTATCAGACCCAGAAACAGAATGACCACGAGAAACATAATAGCGTGCCAGTGCAGATAACCCAATCCCCCCAATGCCAATACAGTGAATTTTCATAAATATATTCTCCATAATACCATACTGGCTTTTGATTTTCATTTTAGTATATTTTTGCTAGTATCTAGATATGACAGGAATAATTTTAGCCGCAGGACGAGGAACTCGCATGGCACCACTTACAGACACTACTCCTAAGCCAATGCTTCAAGTACTTGGCAAAAATCTCATTGAATGGAAGCTCGAAGCATTCCCGAAAGAAATTACAAACATTGTAATTGTTGTTGGATATAAAAAGGAAGTTATACAAGATTACTTTGGTTCTTCGTGGAAAGGATTGCCTATTACCTATGTCGAGCAAGCCACTCTTGATGGCACAGGAGGTGCAATTATTCTTTGTGAACCATATATTAAAGATAAGGCTATAGTTCTTATGGGTGACGACATATATGCTCAAGCAGATCTGGAAGAACTTGCAAAGTATGATTATGCAATACTCGCACACAATGAAGGAGAGCAAGCAAGAACAAAGAAAGGTCAGGTGCTTGAAAAAGACGGACTCTACATAGGACTCAATGAGGGTAAATCTCAAATGACTGAAACCTCAACCTATATCAATGCTGCAGCCTACAGTATTTCAAAAGGATATTTTAATTATCCCCCAGTACCAGTCTCCGAAACAGAGTATGGTCTTCCTCATACACTTCTTAGTGTCACAAAAGATCACCCTGTTCATGTTGTTCATGCTACACAGTGGATTCAGATAACGACACCAGAGTGTTTACAGAAAGCTGAAGGGTTGCTTTCATAAAAATCATAACTAAAAGAGCGACGCCTACGGCGTCGCTCTTTTCTCTACTTACTGATAAATATCGCCTTCCCCCTCCAGTACTCTAGAAATGTTTGTATATCACAGACATGATACTGCCCTTTTTCTTTATCGGTTGCTTCTGGTTCATGATAATAAAAATAACCATCAGTCTTATCAGGCATATTGACAAAAGATGTTTCTGCGAGGTCTGCACCAGTCTGCGTGGTCTGCGGCAAGTCGTAGCCCACAACAACAATCATATGAAACCGTTTCTGCTCAAGTACTCTTTTTTCAACTGATACAATTACCGGATTACCAGCTTCCAGTGAAGCGATAATCTCTGAAATATCAGTAAGACCCTCTTTACGATATGCTTGCAGTCCGAGTTCAGTGGCTTTCGTTACAAGATAATCATGCACCCAACCATTCTGCAGGTCGTACCCACCTTGCTCTTTAGCTTCATTACATAACGACATAATATCAGGAACTTCTTTCCCGTGATACTCAGCAACCATTTTCAAGCTCACAGCACCACATGCACGCAACATCCAAAATGAGTCCTGTACATCAACAAATTGTGAGTAATATGGGACAGATAATTTCATAGTTAGCGTATCTCATACCCCTTCTCTTTGAAGAGATTATAGTAATTTTCCATATACCCGTTCACTTCATCGTCAGTGAGTGTCTTCTCATGACTCTGGAACACAAGACGGAATGCATACGATGTCTTTTTTACACCTTCAACTTCTTTTGAGAATGTATCAAAAAGATCGATACGAGCAACAAGAGGATTAGATACTTCATGACAAAGAGAAAGGATACTTTCCCATGTGACACTATCAGGTACCCACATAGCAATATCACGGGTAATAAACGGATAAGCAGATACTGCTTTGTAACTAATAGGAGGTAGAGCTGCGAATGAAGGTGCTTCATATGTTGTTGGTTCAGCAAGTGATGCAATCATTGTATCAAAATCAACCTCAATGACATACGGCTTCGTAGAAATAGTGTCACCTTCAATTGAAGGAAGGTTAAGGGTACGTTTAATTTCACCAAGGATCATTTCGACGTCTTCAGCAAAAGCACTTTTCTTCCCTCCATCATCAATTGCAAGCGCGAGATGTCTTACTTCCTTTCCTTCTGTAAAAATATTTCCAAATTCAAAAATTGCAATTGTCTTCTCACCAAGGAGAGGCGCATTGTAGAGGTTGCGAGTAAGCGCATCAAGTACCCCTGCTCCTAAATTGCTTCGTAATTTTTCTTTATCATCTGCAAGACCTTTTACAAGCTGCACCTCCCCGACATCTCCAAAAGAGTATGTCATCACTTCTGAAAATCCTCGTGCAAATAATATTTCACGAATTTTATTTTCATAGAATGCTCGTTTGTGAAGTAATCCTGCTCTTGAAAGTTTAGGCAACACTGGGGTAAGCGTCTCGTAACCAATGATTCTTCCAATCTCCTCCGCTAAATCTTCCTTAATACGAATATCAAGACGTACTGACGGCACACGAACCACATATCGCTTCTCATGCAAGTCATCTGCTATACGACCATACCCAACAATTGTACGACCATTCTTGAACTCGTCCATAGACTCGATAACCACCATGCCTGTACGTTTTGTTGCATGAAGCACGTTACCATCTCCTACATACATACCAACATGATCAACTCCATCTTCCACTTTTGTCCCACGTAAAAATTCTACTGATTCAAAACGAATAACCCCTTCTCCAGAATTTGCAAAAATACAATCTCCAAAAGTAAGTTCTGCTTCTGTTATCTTTTTTGAAAAAACGTATTTATCAATTGAAAGACTCGGCATCCAAATGCCTTTGTACAGATAACTAATAAGTGAGGAGCAACTAAACATTCCTGGAGCATCTTCACGCATACTCGAAGGATTCTTGTACCCTGCACCAACAAGTGTTGGGTATACTTCTGTTACGTACTCGTGTGGAGTAATAACTTCATATGGAAATGAAAGTCTTTCAAGAGCCTTGGTAATTTGATCATCTCCGTACGAAGTCCCTAAAATATCATTGAGTTCTTGTTGTGAAATTCCAACATAGTACGGAACATCTTTTTTTGGATACATATCAGTTACCTCACTTTTGTGTGCTTGACCACACATACCATGAATAAGGTTCGCGGTCATATGCAATCCTTCAATCACCAAATTATTTGCAATACCGTTTTCGAAACGCTTTGAAGCATCGGTTCTGATAGAATATCGTTCAGCAGTTTTACGAATAAGCACTGAATTAAAGTTAGCACTTTCAAGAATGATACTTGTCGTATCTGCTTGAATACCTGAAAACTTGCCACCTTTGATTCCTGCTAGCCCAAGAACTTTTTCATCATCAGCAATCACAAGCGTTTTTTCATCAAGAGTAAGCTTCTTATCATCAAGAGTAGTGAGTGTCTCTCCTGTCTTTGCAAAACGTGCACGAAGTGTGCCTTTGATACTACGAGCATCGTATGCATGCATTGGCTTATTGAGCGCAAACTGTACGTAGTTAGTAATATCAACAATGTTGTTAATACTACGCTGACCAATTGCTTCTAGTCGCTCCTTAAGCCATACAGGGCTTTCACCGACAGTGACATTATCTATACGAAGTGCCATGAATCGAGTACATGCCACAGAATCATCTATCTCAACAGGAACAAGTGGTACGTGTTTATCAAAAAAAGATTCATCAGCAATTACTTCCTTGTCTTTGTTAAAAGTAAGCGCCAGTGAAGCGCACAGTTCATACGCCATTCCGTGGTGGCCAAGCGCATCATGTGCACGGTTAGGAAGAACCTTAATATCAAAAACAGTATCTGTGGAATTGTCTGCGAGGTCTGCACCAGTCTGCGTGGTCTGCGACTGTGTAATCACAGTAGTTTCTTCCACTTCAAATGCTTTTTTATTAAGTACTTCTTCAATTACCTCATCAGTCGGTAGTTGTTCAACAATATATTCTTGTAACCAATTCTTTGAAAATTTCATATGATATGTGACAATTCTGTACTACCCAATGTAATCACTAAGGATTCCTTCTTTGTTAATAACACCTTTTAATTTTGTGTATGGTAATACAACTTGCTGATAGAGCAGTGATGATGGACTTTTAGGGTCACGTATATATATCATAAGGCCATTTTTTGTTGGCACTATCTTTGAAAAATTCTCTTTACTTGGGGCAAAAACTTCTTTACTAACTGTCAAACCCCTCTTCTCAAATTCTTCCTGTACTAATTTCGAAAGGAGTGTAAGATATGACGATGATGCTACGAACATATCTTCTTGAGAAACAAGTTTCTTTGTTACTCTATCAAAAACAAATGTATCAATGTCGTTACGTGAATGCAATGCATCATTAAAAATTGACATGTCCCCCAAAGCAACAAGTGAAATAAAACGATTTGTTTTTGCAATCTGTGCAAATGAGACGTTGTATACACTGTAATACGAAGAAGTCTCGTTGTGTAAATCCGTATCCTCTATCGCAACAAAACTTTTTTCTGCCAGTTTTTTGAACTCGGCAATTCTTGCAAGATATATATCTCGAATACGTTGATTAGTCGCGAGAGTTGCTTCACTGCGAATAATTGGATATGTTACGTCAATATAGTACGCATCTGTTTTTTCTTTATACTCCCTATTCTCTTGTTGGTTACGGTAAGCAATCCCTTGTTTGAGAGCATCTTCTTCTTTATGTTGTTCTTTATACCAAAAACTGGCAATAATAATAAACACAGTAATACCTGCAATAATTGCATATGAAATAATTTTATGTGAATGGGTTTTTAGAAAAAGCATGGGATAAAAAATATTAAAACTGATTAACAACACGAAGATCTCCATTGTATAAAAGTCTCACATCATCAATACCATACTTAAGCATAATCATGCGGTCGATACCACAACCAAATGCAAATCCTCTATACTCTCGAGGATTGATACCTCCTGCTTCTAATACTTTCGGATGAACCATACCCGCTCCACCTATCTCAATCCATCCTGTCTGTTTGCAAATGTTGCACCCTATCCCCTTACACTTAAAACACTGCATGTCTACCTCGTTCCCTGGTTCGACGAATGGAAAATAACTTGAACGAAGTCGTACGACAAGATTACTTCCAAAAAAATCTGAAAAAAACTTTTCTATAACACCAAGCATCATCGAAAGTGATGCATCTTCACCAACATACAGCATCTCCACTTGATGAAACTGTGCCTCGTGAGTTGCATCTGTTGCCTCATTGCGAAATACTTTTCCAGGACAACAAATAGCAAGCGGAAAAGATTTCTTTTGAGCAACGTATGCTTCCATGGTACGAATCTGCATATTACTCGTATGAGTACGAAGCACATACCCAACTGGGTCACCATATTTATCTTTACCAGTTCTTTCAATTCCAGTAATTGTATTTTCCGCGTCTTTCCGCGTTAGCTCCGCGTTAGTCCGCGCTTTAACCCAAAAGGTATCCTGCATATCTCTTGCGGGATGATCTTTCGGAACATTGAGAGCGTCAAAATTATGCCACTCATCTTCAAGCTCTGGACCATCGACAGTATCAAATCCCATCTTCGAAAAAATCTCCGAAATGCGTGCAATTGCAAGTGTTATAGGGTGAGCATGTCCTTCCATGAATTCAATCATACCAAATTTATCAAGATAAAAAAAGTAATAATGGAGTAGCTTGTAGCTAAATTATACGAAATACCAAATACAATACAAATGCGTGACGCCGTAGGCGTCACGCATTTGTATTGTATTAAGCTACATTCTGCAGACTACATACTAACTGCTAACTTTAGTATCTTGCAACACCCATTCGTTGCGACGCTTCATGAACGTATCAAATACTGCACGAGAAAGAAAAAGTGGTACAAGAACAGGATACACAAAAAAGAAAATTGGAAAGTTACGATAAAAATCCTGTCTATCTTCTGAAAGAGTATTACCTATATACAGAGTTACAAGAAACATTGTTAACATTACCATAACCACAAACGAAGTAATTGTTGTATTAAAATAAAAGAGATCAAAGGTTGGGAATTTTGGATGAATACCTACAGAAATAAAACGATTAAGAACTTCTATGTAGTGAGAGATAATTGTATACACTGAAAAGAACGCAGCATACAGCCCATAAAAAACAAAAATAAATGCCATCGGGAGTGTAAATATTCCGAAGTTACCATATTCTTTTTTAAAGAAGAGTTCTTTGTAATCAAGAGAGTTCTCAAGAAACCCTCGAGCCCAGCGTAGACGTTGAAAAAAATACCCTCGCAGTGTTGCCGGACCAACTGTATACACGAGTGCTTTATGCGAGTTCATAATCTTATAGTGTGCTTTATGCATTCGAAGCGTAATTTCATAATCTTCTGTATTGTGAGCTTTTCTATATTCTCCTATAGTTGAAAATATTTCTCGTTTAAAAATAGAAAATGGTCCAGGTGTTACCTGAATAGCGTCAAGCTGACCAAATGCCTTACGCAAAAAAACTCCCATAAGATATTCAACTGCTTGCATACGTTGAATAAATGTTGATGGGTTTTTTATATGAATACATGGTGTGACAGCCATTGCTTCTGTATGATGTTCAAAATATGCAATGATTGTACGAAGTGCTTTTTTGTCTACAAATGAGTCTGCATCTAAACAACCAAAAAATTCACTCGTCGACTGAGAAAGAGCAAGGTTAACCGCAGTATGCTTACCGCCATTTGCTTTTTTAATTACAGAAATACAGTCACCGTGTTTATCTGCATACGCTTGTGCAATTGCGAATGTATTATCTTTACTTCCATCATCAACAATTACAATTGAAAGCTTGTCTTTTGGGTATTCAAGCGCAAGTAATGAATCAAGTGTTGCTGGGAGGGTTTTTTCTTCATTCCAACAAGGAACAGCAATAGTCACCGTTTTATACTCTTTAATACTGAGCGATTCTTCATGTCGTATTTTTTTACGATTCTCAAAAAATGAAAGTAAGAGGAGAAGCTGAAAATACATTGAAAGAAACAAAAATGGATACATGAGCCCTTGGAGAATGTGTGCAACCATACTATATATTACTTACTCTTTTTATCAGACGATGTCGCAGTGAGAGCGGTTGTTGTTGCCACTTTAAGCGTATCAGGGAGGAGCGCTTCAAGCTCTTCTACTGTTTTGTAGCCTATGTATGTTTTATCTTCAATAACAAGTGCTGGAAGAGCTTTATCAATACGATAAATTGCTTTAAGAGAGTCAATTACTGAAAGCTGTAAATTGTAATCAAAAGAGTACACTCGAAGCTCTGGATATTTTTCTTTGAGTCGAGTAAGTACATATCCTTCTTTTGCACATTCAGGACAATCACCTTCATTAGAATAAAAGTAAATAATAAAAACAGGCTTCTTAAGCGCACCACACTTTTCGGCAAACTTTTTTGAGAGAAGATAATCTTTTACTTGAAGGAGTGAGTAGTACTTCTTTAGATAGATAACGTCTTCATCTTTTTCACCTCGTTCATTTTCAGTGTGCGAAAGCTTGTCTCCTAAAATACTAAGCTCAGGGGAAAGCATAGAATCATTTACATTTTGACATGATACTTCTTTAAGTAGATCGAACTGTGTCTCACTTGAAAGAATGTCTATTGCAATATTATCTTGAATAAACTTAACATTTTCTACACGCTTATTTGAAAAAAAAGTTGAAGCAAAAAATGCTGTCGTAAAAATCGCAAGCGTGAGAAAAAACGTAAATAAATATTTTTTTGTATCAATCATAAAGAGAAAGGGAGTAGCTCAAGACTTGAAAACTGTTTCACTGTTAAGACAAGAAGATCTACGTCCTGTATGCATCTTAGTATTCTTAACTGTCTTCTTATCTTAATCTATGGACAAGACTACTATATATGATAAATATGCAGTATAGTCACAACACATATTTATGGAGCCACTTCTCAGATTCGAACTGAGGACCTACGGTTTACAAAACCGTTGCTCTACCGACTGAGCTAAAGTGGCTTATGAAAGCTTATTAAAAAACAAACACATACTGAGTTCACATTTGATGAACACACTATGTGTACAAGGAATAATATCAAATTATATGTTTTTTGTCGAGCTTTTTTTGTGCAAAATAATAAGACTTAAAATAGCTCATATAAAGCCTATAAAACCAAAAAATACTTAAAACACTTCACATATCTGTGAAGTGTTTTAAGTACTACTATTATTTTGTATCTTCCTTCTCCTGATCCATTTCTTGCTTATACACTTTAAGATGTTCCCAAAAATGAGGGACTGTTCCTTTGTTTTTTACTGCATTTTTTACGAACCAGTTGCGTGATTTTGCATACATCTTCGTTGTAAAAATATCAAAATGGTACATAAACCTCACCATCACATGAAAGAAATACTGCATAATAAACTTACGCATATATACACTTTGTTTTAGCATGTAACGGATGATTGTGTGAACAATAACTGACACCTGCTTTGGTCCATCGTATGCTTCATCAACAATAATAGTTCCTTTATTGATTCTGTATTTTTGCAACAAAAGTATAGATACCGCACTAAGTGCAAATACTATGCCAAGTATTACTAAAATAAGAATAATCATGGGTGTGTTGTGCTACGCAATGCTGTAGCGAGTGAAACGAGTCACTCTCGTGTTTTCTCCAAACTTTTGAATAGCGCTCTGAAGTCTCTGCTCTACTGTAACCGAAGGATCCTTGATGAAAGACTGTTTAAGGAGCGCAGTTTCTTCCCCTGCCCCATCTTCATTATTAACTGATGTTGGTGCCATGGCACAGACATGCATAGCAAGATCTTTTGCAAGCGCCACGAACTCTTCATTTTTTGCTACGAAATCAGTCTCACAACCAAGTTCAAGAATCACGCCAATTGTCCCTGATCCATGTACATATGCTGAGATAATCCCTGCAGTAATTTCACGGTCAGATTTCTTTTCTGCTTGAGCTTCTGAGTACTGAGCAAGAATAGCAAGAGCCTTTTCTTTATCCCCCTGTGCTTCATCAAGCGCTTTTTTAATTTGTGCAAGAGAGAGACCTGTTTTTTCACGAAGTTCTTTAATGGTGTCCATAGATAGTTATTAGTTTAGGGTATTGGGTTTAGTAATTACAAGAACCAAAGAGGATGAGCCTGAGGTTCTAGGAGTATTACCTACACCCTAGTCCCTAGTGGCTAACGACTGACCTCTACGCTTCTACAGCAAGAGCAGCCTTGATTGTTTCGAGAACGAAACGAACAGCGGGAACTGAACCATCATTTCCAACAATTGGGTACTCTATACCTTCAATTGTACAGTCAGTGTTAGAAAGCGCAACCACAGGAATGTGAAGAAGTTTAGCCTCCTTAACACACATTGATTCATGGCGTGGATCTACAATAACAATAGCTGCTGGAAGGTTAGTAAGTGCAGAAATACCTCCGAAGTCACGATCCAATCTATCGATATCACGCTGAATAAGGAGCTGCTCTTTCTTTGTATACACAGCAAGTTCTCCTGTTTCTTTCTTCTTAAGTAGATCATGCAACTTCTCAATACGCTTCTTCATCTGTGAGAAGTTGGTGAGTGTACCTCCAATGAATCGTTCAGCGATGTATGGTGCATTAAGTGAAAGAGCAACTTCCTTGATAGCTGATCTAATCTCTGGCTTTACACCAACAAAAAGAATCGTCTTTCCTGCTCCAGAAACACTCTTAAGGTATACAATAGCTTCTTCAAGCTGCTTCTTAGTTGACTCAACATTGATAAAATCTACACCGTTAGCATTTCCTTCAATGAAAGGCTTAACTGATGGGTGGCGACGTGTACGTGAATACCCGTACTGAAGACCTGCTTTTTTAAGAGCTTCGATTGTGATTGACATAATTTTTTAGATTATAGATTATAGAACATAGATTATAGATGAAATAAATAAAAAGTTTATCTTCATTCTATACTCTACACTCTATACTCTGTTTTATAAATACATTTGCCTCGTGCCACATGTGGGACAGTTGGTAGCTTGTAGCTTGTAGCCATTAGCAAACCCTCTCCCTCTTTCTCCTAAGTACCGGTTTTGGTACGCGTCTGTAGTGCTCGAAAGATATGCTCAGGTGTCCAAATCCTGATTTGCCCGATTGGATGAATAGATAGTATTCTAGCACAGAATAGTGGTTTTGGGAAGATTATTTTTATATGTAAGCATATACTAATAATTTTATATTTTTGGTTTTATGACAGACAAAAACCCCTTCAGAACTACTGCTCTTAAGGGGTTCCCTACTTTTGCATAATCACCTTACTTAGGCAATTTTGCTGCAATTTTTGTAATTTTTTCTTCCAACGTTGCTTTGGTGAATGGCTTTACGATATATCCTGCGGCTCCACTTTGCGCAGCAAGTACAATATCTTCTTTTTTTGCTTCTGCTGTCACCATAAGCACAGGAATGTGTTTAAGTACATCACTAGCCTTGACAGCATTAAGCAGATCAAAACCATTCATGTTCGGCATATTGATGTCAGTGAGAACAAAGTAAGAATCTACTCTACCCTCGCTTGCTGCAACATTAAGCTTTCGAAGCGCAATCTGCCCATCTTCTGCTTCTTCGCAGGACTGGTACCCAGTTTCTCTAAGCAGTCCTCGAATGATTCTTCTCATCGAAGAAAAATCATCAACGACAAGAAATGTAGTTCTGTTCAAATCCATGACATTTCTCCTGTACAGTAAACAAACATGAACTCCTATTCGAATACTATAGGAAAACCAGACTCGGTGCAATTGCTTTTTATTCCTCCTCTGCTTCGCCAAATTCACCAGTGAAGTTTTGGAGTGATTCGACAATTGGACTGTGTTTACAATTTCACCTTGTCATTTTTTGAAAAGAGAATAGAATGAGCTCGGTAAGGATACTGCATCCTATTTGTTCAATGTAATACGTCCAGTAAGGAGTTACCCATGAGTACTTGGCGACTAACTGAGGTTATTGACCACGAAAATGATGTGCTCGATAAAGATAATCGAGGCACCCCAACAATCAAAAGTTCTGTTTGGTTTACCCCTTACAACAGAACAGAATTTGAGAAGGAGAGACCTCTTGTAAAAGCTCTCGGTGAAGCTTGGGAAGAATACATGATGAGGATCGAAAATAGTTCTGACTGGATAGCAAATCTAGAGCACCGTTTTGGTTATGGTATAACACCTGAAAAAGGATGCAAGCTCATGACACTCTTCATGTGGCTTGGAACAAGTAACGGCAGCTCAATTGTCACTGAAACTTTTAGACGTCGTCATGCACTTCTTGTCGATATTGATGTAGTTCTTAAAAAGAAAGGTATCTTGCTACAAGATAGAAAGAAGTTTGAACAAACTTTGATAGAACTCTCTCAACAAGACGATGGCTTAGTGCTTCCTGACTCCAATTGCTACACTACAAAATCAAGAATTTCTTTCAACTACGGACATGGCTTCAAAATTGAATTGTGGGGTCGTTTCTACAGTCAATTCTACGAAGGCGCTCTTGACCTATCGTCATGGTTTGAAAATGTCTTTGGAACAACAATCACACAAGCAGACGAAGAACTGATACGGAAACTTCTCGCCTTTGTTTGTACACCTCATGGTGCAACCATCATGAACGATGGATATGCTGCTGTTGGCAGGAAGCTGCCAATAACGATATCGTTTACGTTTGACTAAGAACCATTTCGTAAACAATCAAACCCCCGCTTCGGCGGGTGTTTTTATTTTTCTTTACCTTCTCCTTTATAATTATTCCTCCTCTGCTTCGCCAAATTCACCAGTGAAGTTCTGAAGTGCTTCAACGATTGGACTGATATTACTATATAGAATTGACATCTTCAAATTTCTTGAAGAAGGCTACTTACTTAAAGAAATATGGGGTAAGTACAGGTTTTCCATCTGCTCCAATAGTTTCTGTAACAGCCCAGAAGCTTTCTTTTTCTTGTGAACTCCGTTTTTCCCAAACAGCCTGCTGTAATTCAGCATGAAGATATCCATAATCAACAAGCTCTGTTTCTGCATCAGTGGAAAGATGTATTGTAGGTGCTGATGTGACAAGCTTATCATTAAAGTAAAGATATTCCATTCCTTCTGTTGTAGAGGACAAATCTCGAGACGTGTACACTAAGTTACCTCCAACACTATAAATATCTTGCACTGTCATATATCCTGCAGCTTTAGTACTTATACCATCATGATGAACCGTAACATAATCCTCTCCCTCATCATAGGTTAGATATACTAACTTTGATGTTATCTCCGAAATACTGATATTTTTACCTGAATCAATTTTCTTTCCATCATAATAAAGATCACAAGATGCTTCTGGATCTCTTCCGGTTGTAGGTAGAATCTTGCAATCTGTATAGGCTAACTTTCCTGCAATAATCAATGTCTCTCCGTAATTAATATCTGCAACTACTTTGTTATCATAATAGAGAGTCCCCTGAGGGCGCATAATATCCCTAGAATTTGATTGTATATATGGTTCATTTTTTGAGATTTTGGTAAGAGTATCAATATCAGGAACCTCAGTTAACTTTCCATCAAAGTACAAGGAGCACTTACTCTTGTCACATGTCTTATAAGCCAATTTACCATCAACTTCTTCAAAAGAAATATAATTATTTGAGGAAATAAGCTTTTGATCATAATACAGAGAGATGCTACCTTGATCAGAACGTGTAGTATACGCTAACTTACCACCAATCTCTTTTCCTTCAAGGGCAGGAAGTTTAGCTCCATCAATATAAATCTGTTGGTCTTTACCATTTAGCTCAACTGCCAACTTACCCCCAACACCGAAGAAACCAATGCCTACTTCATCGGTTGTTGAAAAATATTCCTTTCCATCATAATAAATAGCAGTCTTCTCTGTTGTATCATTTGTTGTTGCATACGCTATCTTTCCATACACTGACTCGTGTCTGAAAGGTCTTTCAGACACATGCTTAGCAAGCATTTGTCCATCATAATATAATGTATATGTATCTGTCTTTTTATCATACGTATAATAAAATAATTTACCCGCTATAGGCTCAAAACGAATTTCATCAGCTTTAGCTATAAGATCTTCCATAACATACAATGAATCTGTATCTGTTTTTTCATCATGAATAATATATGTTGCTTTACCTAAAATATATTGAATATCCAAATCGCTTTTTGCAATTTGCTTGTTATCAATAAAAACCCTATTTTCCTTAGTATCTTTTTCCGTAGTAGTATAAATAAGATTACCCTCATACACAGAAAGATCGAAGACATAGCTGTATTCATTGCTTAATGCAGAAACAGTAACTTTATTCCCTTGAGTCATCCCAGGCTTCAGATTATTTGTGTATGTATAGATTACACGATCTACGATAGTCCTGGCTTCTTCTTCATTTTTTTCATGTGAGAAAGCAGGTGTGGATGAATTAGATGAGCCTGATACTTTATTAGATTCTTCTACTGAAGCTCCAGTATTTGTAGTAAATAGTGATGCTGGTGTTCTATTTTCATGCAACACAATCCATGAAACCACGCTGCCAATAGTTAGTAATGAAACTACGCTTCCTACTACAAGTCCTTTTGTGTACATAATTACTTACAGTATATACTTAATAAATAAGTCTACTGATCAAACTATACACAGTTTATCGAAAAATTACTCCTCTTCTGCCTCACCAAATTCACCAGTGAAGTTCTGAAGTGCTTCGACAATTGGACTGATATTACCAATCATAATTTTTGGAAGCCCGTGCCATGACTGACGAATACGGTGATCAGTCACTCTGTCCTGCGGGAAGTTATATGTACGAATCTTTTCACTTCTGTCACCTGTTCCTACTTGAGACTTCTTGGCATCAGCGTGTTTCTTATCATCCTCTTCTTGAGCTAACTGATCAAGTTTGGCTTGAAGCATTTCAAGTGCTCTCTCCTTGTTCTTAAGCTGTGAGCGTTCAATCGTACAACGAATAGCAATCCCTGTCGGTTTATGAATCACGCGCACAGCAGTTTCTACTTTGTTTACGTTTTGTCCTCCTGCTCCACCCGAGCGAGATGTTTCAAACTCAAGATCACTTGCTGGAATAGTCACGTTTGTTTTTGCGCGAATAGGCATAACAGACACTGTCACTGTTGAAGTGTGTACACGACCATTCTTCTCAGTCTCAGGAATTCTTTGCACACGATGTACTCCTGTTTCAAAACGTAATGCCTCATACGCACCGCGCCCTTTTACTTCAAATGATACATCCTTGTACCCACCAACATCAGATAGCGATTCGTCTAACTTATTCCACCCCCATCCGCGCTGTTCTGCATAGTTCTGATACATGAGTGCGAGCTCAGCTGCAAAAAGTGATGACTCATCACCTCCTGCTCCACCTTGAATTTCGAGAATCATCGCCTTTGGAGCTTCCTCTTCTTGCTTTGCAGCCTCCGCAGTTTCTTCCATTTGCTTCCAGAGAGCATCAATCTGTGGAGTAAGTGAATCTATTTCCCCTTGAGCAAGCTCTTTCATATCGTTATCTACAAGCATACTCTCGGCTTCTTGTTTCGCATTCACAAGACGTTCATATTCTTGAGCGGTGTACATAGTGCGAGGATTAGATTTGAAGTCTTCGAGTGTCATAGTGTTAGATAAATTCTAGCATAGAAAAAGCGCGAAAGACCAAACTGGTCCTTCGCGCTTTTTCGTTCGTTACGCTTTCTTGGTTGCAGCTGCACGCTTCTTGAAGCGGTCAACACGTCCTGTAGTATCGAGAACCTTTTCAAGTCCTGTATAGAAAGGATGACATGTTGCACAGATTTCAACAGAAATAGTTTCTGATGTAGAACCTACAGTATAGGTCGCACCACAAGCACATGTTGCTGTTGCTTGTGAGTAAAATGTTGGGTGAATATCTGCTTTCATACTTTTTTATTTAGTCTGTAGATTCTACCACGTTTATGCAAGCAAAGCAAGAAAGTAAATTGAGACAAAACCATGCGGAATTATATGTTCTTTATAGGTAGAGAGTACCTTCTTAACACTAAGCGAGCAATTCATTCTTTGAATTGCACCCTTCTGCGCTAACGCTGCAGTTTGTCAATATCCGCTTGTACAGCAACAATTTTTCGCATCACCGAATTACCGTATGGCGCTCCTGGGCCTGTTGCACACGACCTGCCAGAATAATATCTACATGCTGCATTTCGTTCACTAGATTCATTACCGGTGACCGCCCCAAGATCAGAAAGATACAATGCTGTTGCTGTAATTGCATCTCGTGGATTCCATGGATCTGCTGTTCCAGCACCTGTAATACGTTCTATTCTGGTTTCAAAAATCTTCCATGTAGAAGGGATAAACTGCGATGGCCCCATAGCTCCGCCCCAACCGGTAGGATTACCACCACTGTACATTGCTATCCAACACGACACAGGTGTTTTCTCTAGTGGACGACCAAGCTTCGAAAGTAACGATGTAAACACTGGCACATCGCGAGTTGGATTCATTGTTCTATTACGTGTCTCCCCTGTTCTGATTGAAACTCCTGCTCCTGTAAGTGGATCTTTGAGATAACACGCTCCTACATTGATACCAAGAGATGACTCTTGCATAAGGATTGCAAGAACTAGGGCAGGTCTCACCCCTGTTCCTTTAGAAGCAAGTACCGCCAAATCATACGCCTGACCAAAAGAAATACTACCAGTGTCACGAAGTTCAAAAAGCTTTGCTCGTATTTGTGCTGCTTCTTGTTGACGAGCTATTAGAACTTTTTTGTACTCAGATTCTTGATTTTTTGTTACCGTAAGAAGGCCATTCTTCTCCTTTTGATTAGACTCAACTTTTTTCTTTTCAAGTTCTTGTGCTAATTTTTTTTCTGTCTCTTGGTCTTTTGCCTCAAGAAGCTCTCCCTTTACTTCCTCTAAGCCTTTTTTTGTTGCAGTGATATCATCAAAACTTTTTCCAAGCGCACGATTAACTGTTGCAAATGTGTCAGCGTCCTCAAAAAAAGAAGATAAGCTCTTTGACTGAAGACCAAAATCAAGAAGCGTATAATCCTCTAGGTACATCGTCTTTCTCATAATTTGTCCAAGGGACTCTTTTTCACGATCCATCTTTGCATCAAGCTCTCCTATAGTACGATTCTTTTCGTTAATGTTAAGACTAAGTTGACCAATTGCTTTTGCATGAGATTGAATCTTAAGCTTACTCTGAGTTATTTTCTGTGTCAGAACACTAATATCATTTTTAAGAGATGCTCCTTGTTGTTGTGTTGAAGAAATGCTCTGTGTAAGCGCTTTAATCTGTGCCTCAAGATCAACAAGTTCCTGCTCAAGCTCTTGTCTTGTTTGTGCAAAGAGAGGTGTTGCTGTTCCAAAGAGAAACAACATAGTAACAATAAAAAAGGCGAGAGTTTGTCTCATACTCTTTAGTATAGCAACTGAAATCTATGCTGGGTAGCGGATATTCTACAAACTATTTTAAATTAAAAAATAAATCTATTTTTTAACGAGAATCTGCAAATACTGTATTTACAGTAGTATCAAAAAAAGAAGAGAAAGCATGCTTGATTCTATCTAAAAATCCAAAATGAACATCGATACTTGGAGCGACTACCGTAAATGAAATTGTGCCATTATCTGGGAAATAATAACCAGAACCTGCAGAAACACTCACTGTATAACTACCTGGTGACGAAGAAGCGTTACCTAGAGACCCGCTCCCACTAATAGAATCTCTTAAATCTTGAGCACTGTACGTACCAGGGAAAACATCGGGTGACCAGACACCTTGTGCCGGATGATTAACAACACCCAACCCACTCAAACTAATAGACGTTGGGACTGGGTTGTCATCACTACTCGCATAACCTGATAACACCATAGCTTCGTTGGTTGCGTATGTTGATTTATTTATAGTTAATGTTACAAATATAGCAGAATCTGGTGGACAGTAGTACAAACTATCGTTACATGATAAATATAGAGAAGCTGCATTTGCGGTTGAAAAATGCATCATACATCCCAGAATAATGAAGGATAGATTTTTTTTTGTAATTTGTATCATGGTATTTAGAGTTATTATTTTTACTACACTTCAGCTACACCACTCTGAGATTTTCTCTTAGTATGGATATATAGTATGGCGATGATTAGTCCTAGAATAAGTACACCTCCTCCAACATACGGAGTAACACTTATACGTGAATCTGCTTCCACTTCAGTTTCAGTTTCTTGTGTTTTGTTTTCTAAAGAATTATTTTCACTCAAAGAAAATTGTCCGAGAGTAACATCAAGCACACTTCCTTTGCTATCAACTATTTCAGTTCTACTTGTTCCCTCGTTACAAGATGAAGTGATATCTAGAACCACTATTGGAATATTTTTTTCAAAGCTTTTACTTGCTGTACCACAACTATCACCCTTGATATCAGTTAGTGTGATACGTGCCAAAAGATTATTGCTTTCGATTGATTTTCTTATGGCAACGACAGCGAAAGGATTCCCATTTTGTTTTTGAGCAATTAGAGAATTCATGATTGTTGCATAAACACCATGTACAGTTAGTGGAAGAATACTATGTTCCTGTGTATCAGGTACATAACTATCCACATAGTACTTACCTGGGGGGTAATGTTGCACCAAAAGAAATATGCCCACCTTGTACAGCAATTTCTTTTGTTTCAACACTTACAGGAGTATTGAGTATTGTATTTTTCGAAACAGAAAATATAATATTTCCTTTACTGATACGCGAACAATCTATACTTCCGTCATTACTAGTACAAGTAAGTGTTTTCTGATTTTTTGAAGAAAAAACTTTTTTAACAAGAGGATTCATGCTCAAAACAACACCTCCAACGGTTGACGCTTGAAGATAAAAAGTTACTTCTCCTTGGAGAGAGGTCGGGATTGTGTACGAAAAGTCGTAGCGTGCAATTTGCTTTTCTTGTACTGACACTTTTTCGATAAGACGCTTAACATCAACAGTGGCATGCCTACCACTACTACTTGCTACAGCAATAACCCCAACATTAATGTCATTCTGCTGCCCCATATACCCTTGCAAGGAATACTTACCCACAATAACTCCATTTTCTTCTTTTATTTCAACATCAACAATACCGACATTTGCGATTACCATACTGTTCTGTGAAGCTTGATCTGACGGGACAGAAACTTGAGCTGAAGCAACAAAAAAACAAGAAGAGATGGCAAACAATCCCATAAACACTGTGAGTCTTTTCATATATATCTTTATCATATACCTTATGACATAGATTATCCTAATGAGATATACACAACTCTTGCGCTAGAGCCCCTTCAGTATACCTATTATGCAACTATATAAACTTTGTATGAATGGATAAAAAAGATTATATTTGATGGAATAAAAATACAAAGAGCGACGCCTGCGGCGTCGCTCTTTGTATTTTTACTTTATTTATATATTTATTCTGCAGCTGGGACTTCCTCTTCTTCTTTCTTACCTTTCTTTTCTACTTCGATAGCACTAAGGTCAACAGGTGTAATTTCTTCAGTAAGTTCCTGTGCCTGAGAAATTGAAGCAATTATATCGTCTCCATGAACATGGTAGAGCTCAACTCCAGCAGGAAGCTTAATATCTTTAACATGGACAACATCGTTTGCAGTAGCAAGCACTGAAATATCAACAGTAAATTCATGAGGAAGCTTTGTAGGGTCTCCTTCAACTGAAAGCTCGTGCATAACCTTTACGAGAACACCTCCTGCTTTAACAGCAGCTGATTCACCGATGAATTCAATAGGAGTCTTCACGTGAACCTTCTGCCCTTTTTCTAGAACATAAAAATCTGCATGGATAATCTGTCCCTTTACAGGGTGATACTGAACATCCTTAATCATTACGTTTTCATTGCCGTGCTCTGTTACAAGAACAACAGATGAAGAACTCCCTTCACTTGCGAGAACTTTAGTAAATTCGATTGTGTTAACAAAAATAGGTGTTGACGCTGCATGTGCACCGTAGTAAACAGCAGGAGTAAAGCCTTCTTTTTTAGTTTCTTTTTTGGCGCGAGGCGCAGTTTTGACTTGCATCATAGTTGTGCAATTATACCTTACTTTTTAAGTAAAATCAAGGACTTGTAATTATGTGCGCACTTAGAGACTAACCTTATATCTTCCTTCGTTTTTTACAAAAGCTTCCTTTGAAGGATATTTATAGACATACCCATACTGCTTAGTTAACTTTGAACCATCTACCGCAATTGGGTACGAATATCCCCTCCAGCTACCAGGAGAAGTTGGAATCTTACCTTGTGTAACATGCCAGAAGAAAAAGAATGCTAAGCGTGCCATCCACGGGTAAATTGGAAGTATTTTCTTGCCAACAGCATGTGCCATGTCTTTGCCGAGAACAACATCCCCCGGAGGAGAGATGTTGAATACTTCATAAGACCCTTCTAGTTCCTTGAAAGAAAAAAGTTCAACAATATTACAAACATCATCCTCATGGATATACTGCCTAAGCCACAATGGCGTCACTGGGACAAAAGATGTTAGAAGCATCACAATGTTATTAACAAAACCTCGTTTAAGGTTCCCTGAAAGAGCTGATTGGAGCCCGAAACGAATACGATCGTACCGTCCTCGAGGACCTGTTATTGCGGCTGGGCGAACAATAAATACTTGACCATTCCATCCTGCTGCTTTTGCTTGTGTGTATAGTTTTTCAAGATGTTCTTCAGAGACACGCTTTTCTTCCGCGTATAAGTATCCTGATTTTCGAAACCCTTCCTCTTCTTTATAAAAATGATCTAGCTTGTTATCTGGAAAAGCCCCGTATGAAGCAACGGTTGAGAAATGAATTAACTTTTTTACAGAAGGAGTCGAAAAAGCAAAATTAAAAATACGATCAGATCCATCAATGTTCCACTTCCATTCTGTTTTTTCATCCCCATACATATGACGAATCTGCCATGCTGTATGAACAACAACGTCTGGATTATATGCATTTACTTTTTCCTCCCACCCATGATCTGCAGTATTCATCTGTAAATACACTATCTTGTCCTTGTGTGGATTCTTTGCAGTAAGCTCTGTCTCTGGTTCTTTATCAAGTGTAATAATCTTCTCAACATCATCTCGAGATGCATACTGATCACAAAGCATCGCCCCAATGTAGCCCGCACCCCCTGTAATAAAAAGTGTATGTTTCATATAATTGCAATATTTTTCTAGTATACAACCTACATCCCTGATCTCATAAAAAGAGTTCTCACTGTTCGAAGTAATACAATAATATCAACTAAGTATGAACGATTCTTAATATAGAAAAGATCATACATGAGACGAATTTTTGTCTCATCAACAGACTGTGGTGGTTTTTCTTGAAGCGTTTGCGCCCACCCTGAAAGCCCTGGCTGAACAGAATAGCGAATCATATAATATGGTATTTCTTTTTCCATTCTTCTTCCAAGGTCAACAATATCTGGACGAGGGCCAATCAGTGATATGTCTCCCCGAAGCACGTTAATCACCTGTGGCAGCTCATCAATACGACTCTTCCGCAAGTAGTAGCCGACTTTTGTAACTCTATTCTGATTACCTTTTTCTTTAAGCCAAACACCTGTTTCATCGCTAGTCATAGTTCTATACTTAATGAGTCGTATTGTTTTTCCATGTCTACCCATACGAAGCTGGTTTTGCAAAAAAATACTTCCACCATCTTCATATTTAATAAGCAAAGAAACAAACGGGTGGAGTAGTAGCCAAAATGCGCCTACAAAAAGTGCAATAACAATATCTGTTGCTCGTTTTGCAATTTCGTAAATACGCATATCAATAGTTACATGCTCAAAAAACCAAAAGTAACCAACAGAAGAGAGCGACATGCGACGAAACACATCCTCGTACATTTTGTTAATATCATAAATACGAACACCATCCCCTACAAGGTTATAAAAATATGGAAGAAGCGGAACAACTCCTTCGCTTTTAATATCAACAACAACAAGCGTAATACCATTTTCTACAAGCACTGTCTTTAATGCATCAAGTGTACCAGTTGTAAGTAGTGATGAACTTACTTCAACATGATCAACAAACACAACGGACGAATGAGGGTTTTCGTTAATTGCTTTCTTGAGTTCTGCATAATCAGCTCCCTCACCAATAAGCAATGCACGTGTTTTTTTCTTCGTACGAATATAATGAGAACTGTATACTCTCCAGACTATTTGGAGAATAGTGTATATTCCCATTTGAAGAGCAAGTGTCACCTTTGGAGTAAACCCATCCATTGGGAAAATATAGAAGATAGTAATTCCAAATACGAGTGCTGCAACGTGTAACTGGGTAATCAATTTAACACGTGCAATTGTCGTTGTAAGAGGAGGAACTTCATAGAGGGTAGCAATAAAATATGCCACGACAAGAAAAACAAGAACAGGAGAAAACAGCCATACTATATATACAAAAGGTGCATAGGTTTCCTGATTTCGTAGAATATACGTAAGGTAAACACTTACAACAAAAAGAAACACATCCCCAAAGAAAAGTACTCCTTGGTACAGCTTATTCTTTAATTTCGTCATGATATACTCAACACTATATCACGATATGGAACAAAAGTCAGTCAAGCTTTTACTTGCAATAACAAAATCAAGTTGGGGAGGTGCTCAGCGTTATGTCTATGACATAGCTACCCATTTTAGTCAAGAAAAAAACTTTTCTGTCTCTGTCCTTACTGGAGGAAGCGGTGAACTGGTATCAAAATTACAAGGAGTATCTATCCCTGTTATCCCCATACCTACCCTTACAAGAAACATTTCAATCTTTTCTGACATACAGTCTTTTTTCTTCCTTGTAAAAACAATACGCCGTGAGAAACCCGATATCCTGCATGTAAATTCTTCAAAAATGGGCCTTCTAGGTGCACTTGCTGGAAGACTTACAAGAGTGCCTCTTATTGTATTTACGGCACATGCTTGGCCATTCAATGAAATACGTCCATTGTATCAACGTGTTATTTTAAAACTACTTGCGATTACTACTGTAATGCTTGCTCACAAAACAATTGCAGTTTCGCAAGCTGTTGCAAAAGCACTTAATTTCCCAAAACGTATTTCTGGTAAAATTACCTGTATTTATAGTGGTATCGAAACACCAAAATTATATGAACGTGGAGCATTTTTTGAACTCTACCCAGAGAAAAAAGATGACGGGCCTCATCTTGTCTCAATTGGAGAATTACATACAAGTAAAGGCCACGACCGTGTACTCTTTGCTCTCACAAAATGCAAACACCTCCCTTTCACCTATCACATCATAGGAACAGGAGATAAGCGGGAGTACCTTGAAAAACTTATCAAGCAACTTGATCTCACAGATAGAGTCATCTTACATGGCTTCATTGAGAATGCATCGCTATACTTTAATAGTTTTGATCTTTTTTTATTCCCTTCACGAACAGAAGCGCTTGGGTATGTTGCAATAGAAGCATTGTTTACAAAAATACCTATCATTGCAAGTAATGCTGGAGGTATTCCAGAAGTACTTTTTGATGACCCTTATACGAAACTAATTGATTGCGGTGATGAGAAAAAATTCAAAGAAGTACTCCTTGCAACATTACAAAAAAAAGTACCTATTGTTGATGAAAGGAAACGTCCAGGAGCAATGAGATTTTCTCCAAAAATTATGTTCGCGGCAACAAAAAAAATATATCTAGCATAACAAATTGCATAAAAATAGATACCAAAAAACTACTCTAACCCGACGAATTCATTATTGACCTGATACTTATGACCTGAGCGTGAATAGCGTCTCATACCGGCACACATGCCGACAGCCAAGAACTCAGCCAAAAGATGTGACCCTCCATAACTCATAAAAGGAAGAGGGATCCCTGTAATAGGCATAATTCCTAGGTTCATACCTATGTTAATTGTCACATGAGTCAAGATCCAAATAAGTACCCCGTACGTAAATAAAGCTTCAAAAGTAGAGTCTGCAACAAGTGCATACCATGCCAATTTTGTAAAAATAATAAAAAAGAATAAGAGTAAAAAAATACTTCCAATTAACCCCCACTCCTCTGCATACGCTGCAAAAATAAAATCTGTCTTGTACTCAGGGAGAAAGCTTAATCGTGACTGTGTGCCATACCCAACACCTTTACCAAGAATCCCTCCTGAACCTACTGCAACCGTAGACTGATACGCGTTATACCCTGTTCCTTTGATGTCTGCGAGAGGATTAACAAAATTAATGATGCGGGCTTTTTGGTATGGTTTAAAAACAAACTGCCAAGCAAGTGTGAATGTCATAATACTTACGAAGCCTACCAAAAAAAGGTGTTTAATTGATATCCCAGATACAAGTACAAGCCCAAGCCATATAGCAAAGAGTACCATTGCAGAGCCAAAATCAGGCTGTAATACAACGAGAACAAAAGGAATGAGCATATACACAAAAGAGACAACAATATGTCGAATATTAGCAATTTCGACATGTCTTCTTGAAAAATACTTTGCAAGTACAATAATAAGCACAAGTTTCATCATATCACTTGGCTGAAATGCAAGTCCCCCTAAACGAAACCAACTCTCCGCCCCTTTTGAAATATGACCAAGGGTAAAAAGGAGGGAAAGAATAAAAAGAAGAATTAAATACACACTCATTACAACACGGGTCTGTTTAAGAAAACGATATTCGAAGCGTGATACTATCAAAAAAACAATACATGAAATAGTTATCCATGCACTTTGTTTCCAAAAATAACTATCATCACCCTGAAAAGAACTCATCGTAAAAAGACCTGCAAGACTAATTCCAAGCATCGCAGAAACGAGCGCAAAGTCGAGCGACTTGATAAAAGAATAAAAACGCAACAACATACCTAATACCCTATTGCCTCAAAAGGATTAAAAATTGGATACACCCCTATTCTTGTTGGAGCAACAGGGAGTGATTCATTCCATGTAAAAATAACTTGCTGGATTCCTTCTTTTGGAAGGAACGGGACAAAACTTTGTCCAACAGCGTACACATTATCTTTATCATCAAAGAGAAGCACTCGTACAGGGAGATTATTAATTTCGATACGCTTTGTGTTCTGAAGTACTACATACACACGAGGGATGCTCCCTGGCTCATAATATCTATTAACAACTTTTATTGTTGGAGATGTTGGACTTTCTTGCACACTATAATGAGGGCCGTCAGTAAGAGTCACTAGAACACTAGATGGCGCACTCTTGAGAGGAATTTTTTGTAAAATAACAGGAAACTTTCCATCAAGAGGAACAGTAGTTGATGCAAAGAGCACTTCTGAAACGAGACCTTGTTCATCGTAGATTGTAAATGTATATCCGACTGCACGCGAAGCATTGTCAATATTTTTATTATTAATCATCGCAACCAAATCATATATCTTTGGACCTGCTGGAATAGCTTTTGACCAGAGGACTGTGAGCGGTTCAACCTCCTGAGCGCAGCGCAATGCACACACGCCACCACAGTCAACGCCGGATTCGTAGCCATTTTGTTTTCTATCAATACATGTTGGTGCTGGAAATAATGTATCATGAAAAAAGAAAACCGTAGCTGCTGTAAGCGTCACAATCACCACAAATGCATATGTTAATTTTCTTCGAAGTTCCCAACTCATGGGAATATAATACCATAGATACAAGCCTTTAGCCTGTAGAATGTAAGTTTGAGGAATACTCAAAAGCGCCCTTGCGGGCGCTTTTGAGGCTGCTAGCTACAGGCTACCTGCTACTAGCTATTTTTTTGAATTCTTTGTTCTCCCGACAAGCTACTTTCCCGGAGTAAACCAGTATCATCGCCGCTCAAAAGCTTAACTTCTCTGTTCGGAATGGGAAGAGGTGTGACCCTTTGGCCAAATCAGGAGAACAAAAAATTCAAAATATATTTTGGTCGAGGAGACGGGGTTCGAACCCGCGACCTTCTTCACTTAACCTGTTACAACGCATGCGGACAGATCAATTGAAGACGCTCTACCAGACTGAGCTACTCCTCGACAAAATACAATTTTGCTTTTTGTATCGTATTACTACGACACAGAATCGTACTGTCGTCGATTATTACTACATACATATACTAACGTTTAACGGCTAATATGTGCAGATAGTAATAATCGACAACAGTACACACATGAAAAAGATCAATTCACAATCATGCAGACTCGCATGATGATAACTAGAACCCTTTCGAGTTGTGCTAGTCATGTTTCCTAATAGGATTCGGGTAATTAGTAGGTCTCGGCTGAACACATTACTGTGCGTACACCTAACCCCTATCAACGTGATCATCTCTCACGACCCTTCAACGAATACTTATCTTAAAGTTGGCTTCGTTCTTAGATGCTTTCAGAACTTATCCATTCCCGACATAGCTACTGGGCGATCCGGCTGGCGCCAGAGCCCACACACCAGAGGTCAGTTCACTCCGGTCCTCTCGTACTAGGAGCAAATCTTTTCAATATTCGAACGGCTGCAGAAGATAGGAAACCAACCTGTCTCACGCATTAATGTTTTACATCTCGCTCTGGTTTCCAAACCGCGAGAACCTTTATTACTAAAGGGATCGGACTATAGCATAATCCTAGCTTTTAGCTATTGGCTTGTAGCCTTTAGCTTCTAGGGTCGCTGACGTGTAGTCTCTACGGGTGTTTGTAATTATGAGTTTCATTGAGGGGCTAAGCAACTGCTTAGCTCGCTATAAGATAGCGGAGGGCCGGGGCAAACTGCATGCCTGCAGTCTTACTGTCCCGATAATGTTGAAATGTTTTCGATTGTCTGTGGTCGGCAGTGCCGGTTTCAACACAGGTTCGCTACTTGCTCACGCAAGTTTTTTTAAGTTTGCTATCACTTTTAGGTGGGCAAACTCTCAACATTTTAACCCTCAATGAAACTCACAATTATTTACTTCCCTCGGAATTGTCTGTCGATTACTCGAGTAAGATTTTTCCGATATTAGTCAGCTTGTCCATATACATCGCTGTATATGACCGCCGTGATCAATGTCTTTTTGATAAGTTTAGTCTTATCGCCTCGGGTTCAAACTAAGAGAAGTCAATGATAGAAACCTGTAATGAATACAAATTTGTGTTACTTGAGAAGGTAACATTTGTACTCGATCTCTATCATTCACTCCTCTACGGTTTGAACCCAGCTCACGTATCTTTTTAAATGGCGAACAGCCATACCCTTGG
>CAZJDZ010000002.1:0-99067 GCA_964544935.1 uncultured Candidatus Saccharibacteria bacterium
GAATAGGGGTCGCGAATCTGCTTCGAGCAACGCGAGGCAGATTTGTGACCGAGTCCCACCTCCAGCACATATATAAATATCCTTTATTTATAAAGGATATTTATGCTATTGACAAAAATAACTTAATTTGCTATAATATAGGAGTTAGTGGTTTTGATGGTAGACGAACGCTACCGTGGCAATGGTGTTCTATACCCATCAAAATAACTAAATAGTTTGCTGTCGAAGTTACTCTAGGGATGACAGCAGATGAAAACCCCACAAACGCTATGACCAGAAATGTCTCCACGGAGGCAAAGTACGCGAGCGTTTTTTTTATGTCAAAATCTTTTCTAGTATCATAACAGAATTTTTTATTGTGGAACTATATTGTAAAAGTTCGGAAAGCCAAGATCCTCCGGCACATATAAAAAGTAAATGGTGGCTGTCACTATTTTTCTATTTTTATTTTCTCTAAGCAGCGTTACAATTGACATTTTCATAAAATAATATAGTATTCATTTTGTCAACCAGAGTTCTGGTATGATGCTATATCCTATGAATTAGCAGCTCTTTTCCACATCAATCTGGAGATCCTCATGAACCAAGCCACGGCTCAAGTTTCCCCGCTGGCCCGTAACGTCGGCAGCCGCCTGTATGGAGTGCCGATGAACTGGGAGCAGCGTGCGGAACAAGCATTTCCGCAGTTTTGTGTTTCCATATTCGACGAAATGGTCGAGGCGTCTGCCTTGCTCAAGCTCGGCGAGGGCGCTGATCACGAAGCAATCTACGCGGCCTATGCCATCGACCTGAAGTTCCTGAAAGGTCGTCTGGCGGACATCGTGAACATGGTCGACACTGCGGTGCGTTTTTCCAAAGCACCTCGTACAACCGATAACCAGCTCGGCGAAGACGCCGAATGGAAAGCCATTAGGAATAGCATCCCTGGCTTTGGTTCGATGAATGTGCTCAGCATGACGGCCGACATGGCAGCACAAGAACCGAAGAAGTTCTTGACTGACATGAAGGCCGCCTATCACAAAGGCACTGAAGAACTTCTACACCGTATGTGCCTCTGGCTCGACACGCTCACCGCGTACGAGTTCGTCGGTCAAGTGGAGCTCACCAGCACCACTACCGGCCGGTATTACTATTACCGCAGAAGTGTGACGAAGCAGGAGATTGGCAAAGAGGAGTTCGTCGAGCCGGCGGAGGGTTCGTTCGACCCATTCGCTCGCCAAGTTTTTCGAAAGATCGACCGCACGCACTACCGCGAAGATCATGACGTGGAACTCCACGAGCACGACGTCGTTCAAGTTTCTCGACAGAAGATCTCTGACTTCGAACACCCGATGCCTGAGCGTGTCCGGAACTTCCTGGAGCAAACCGCTCCGTGGCTTCTCCGACACATGGGCATCCTGTCTGGAATGATGATCTCAGAGAAGGTCATCAAGCGGACAGCAAGGTCTGAAGAAGTCCATGCTGACAAAGTGTCAGAATTTGTCTTTGACCCGGCAGTGACTTTGGGTAACTATGCCTTGGTCGGCTGGACCGAGAAGGACATGATTGACGGCGGCGTTCGTTCGCGCATCCAGAAGAGCTACGAGCGTGCCCGGCGTAGCCATCTGTGGCGCATCGCCCAAGTGATCTTGGCAGTTCTCGCTGTCGTCGTCGCTGCTGGCTTCTTTGTGAGGCACATGATCAACGAAAGCGATGCAAAAGAAGTCGCCAAGTACCAACAGTTCGTTTCCGAATTGAACGGTTACGAACAGTTGACGGTCAAGAAAAATGACTACACTGTCCTTCTGGGGACGTACCCTGTCGCCTATATGGGCAAGCAGCAGTATGGCAACGGCTACCGCATCGCACTCACCAACTCGGTCAGGGACGGCTGGAAGGAAGGTCACTTCGGCTATTACCAGATGGACAGTGGTCCAGATCGAGTGAACTATGGCTTTGCTGATTTGGGGCCAGCTCTTCGCATTCCGCTTAGCATTCGGGTGTTGAATGCCAATGATGAGTCGGTCACCTTTGTGGTCAGTAGGCACTACACCCTGCCACAATAATCGGCATTTGCCGAGAAGCCCTCAAACCAATGTCGGGATGACATGGGTGCGATGGCTTTTTTTATTGCTATACAACTTCTTCAAGATTTTTAATACACTGTTTAAATATATTGTGATAGCTTACAAAGTTCTGAAAGCCACGCATCTCGTGCACAAAAAGTAAAAGCGCACTCTTGTGAGGTTTGTTTTTTTATTTTATACCCACATGGACTGCTGTCGGCTTGTGGTTTTCACAAGGGGGATGATTAGTCTTTTTTCTTGATGTCTTTGGACTTCTCCAGCATATAATTTCTAAAAGAGTTTTTTAATAAGGGAATTAAAAAAGATTGACAAATATAATAAATAGTGTATAATAGAAATATGCCAGACATAATAGGTATGTCAGGAAGTTCTGAAAGGAAAAATCGTGGACCGTGAAGAATTGGAAACACAACTCCAGGTTCTTGCAACCCGCACACAGACAAGTGCCGATCCTGAAGTACGGGCCGCAAGCGTGGTTCTCTACTCGTTGCTTGCTGCTGTGCTGACAGATACCACCACGTTACTTGCCACGTCCGCAGCAGACTTCAGTGGTGCAATGCTTGCCGCCGCCAAGAGCTGATCGAGTCGTTCAACCGGAAAAGTCTTCGGGAGGACGGCTTTTCTTTTTACACTCTAACAATTCCTTCTACTTTTCTTATACATTCCTTAATATACGGCGAGTACTTATATAGTTCCGAAAGCCACGATTGTGACCACATGTAATGAAAGCCTTGTTTTACAATGTAAAAGGAAGTTTTAATATTTAAGGTAAAAATGCTTTTCAGAACTTTTTAAAGTTTGACGAGCTAAGGTAAAAAGAATAGTATCTAGGTTGAACTGTTCCATATGGTTAGAGAACGTTCAAGTCCGCCTCGTTATGGGTGCGGTGTTCAACTTTGAAATCAGGAGTGTCGTTATGACATCTCAAAAAATTGCTCTTCCTTCTCGCTATCAAGAACTAACAATCGTTGAGGGGCCACCTCTTCACGAGTTATTGCTTAGTCATTCGGTGGCTATTGCGAACCATATTCGGTATGGAACGTGCTTTGGTCGACAGATTGAAAATCGTTCTGTGTACTTTACCACTAACACTAAGTGGAGCGCTGGAGGCGGTCGGGTAGATTTCGACTTTATTACCTCCATAGAGCCAGACGTAAGCGATGGGAGTACTGAGTACCCAGCACACAAGATAGGTGTTGTGTTCTCAGGGCTACTGTCATTGGAAAACGTGCCGACCGTCTTGAGTGGTTTTTACTGTGTTTCTGATCGCACAGGTTACATCATTGTGCCAATTCCTGAACTTGGACAATAACTGGTCACTTGTTGTTGAAAAGCCCACTTCGGTGGGCTTTTTGTTTTTTATACCGATAAATTGTGACTGTCACCATTATTCCATTATTCTCTCCTGCACCAGTACAGATATCCTTTTATTGTAAAGAGTATATTTGACTTTTCTTGTATTTGTTGTATATTAAGTAAGGTTGTCTATCTACATCTAATAACCTAACGGGGTGAAACTGATGAAGTCCTTGATTATTTATGCCCATGATTGCACAAACGATTTTAGTGATGAGGGTGTCATAGCAACAGAACCGGGTTCAATAAAAAGGCTAGGGTTTGGTTTTGTTGTCTACCCTCTTACAGATGACGTAACGGAAGTGGGTATTCCACAACTGGTTGCAACATTACTGCCGAAATTCATTGACCATAAGGACGCAATGTGGGGCGGTGAGTGCTGGCTTCTGCCCGATCGCACACCATTAACAGATGAATTGCTTTTGAAGATGGTAGTCGATTATGCAATTGAAATCAAGAAGCCGTTTTGGTGGGTTTCATCTGAGGTTTTGTTTACAAGTGAAATAGAAGCGCTTTGTGAACAGTCTGAACCACCTTGCACTCTGGTGAATGATATGGCAGATAAACGTGGCTTGTTGTGGCGGGATGATAATCCTTGAACAAGCTAATCTGGACGGTCACCTCAAGAATTGGGGTGATTTTTTTATTACTTAACAACTTCTTCAAGCTTCTTTATGTATTCTTTAACATACGGCGACAGCTTATAAAGTTCTAAAAGCTACGACTCTTGTGCACAGATAATGAAAGCTTTATTTTATATGGTATAAATATTTTAACGATGAATGGAAGAGAGTAAATTTCTGAACTTTGAGTGCTATTGACTGCTTGTACTAAATATGTTACTGTATATTCAGTACATTTCAACAGAAAGGTTCATATGAAAATCACAGGTGAACAATCTTTTTTTGACGCCATCCGAGGTATTCAAGAAGGTTCCGTCCTGCGGATCACCTTCGCAACAACCGCCGAGGCTGATGTTCAGCGTAAACTTCTGCGACTGGCGCACAAGCTTGATTTTGACGGAGTGTGGGTTGCGATAATGCACAACAGCATCATTGTAGGTGGAAATTGGAAAGAGCGCGACACCGCTTCCAGAACTCACGACTTCACTGTCAAAGCAATCGGTGCAGCCGATCGTGATGTATTTGCACACGAACTCCACTCATATGTGGAAGCTGTCGAGGTTGTTCAACTCTGACCGCAAGCAGAACCGCTTGCGGTTTTGCTTTTATAGTATCTCTTCAAGTCTTTTTAATACATTCTTTAACATATAGTGAGTATTTATAAAATTCTGAAAGCCACGCTCTTGAAGCGTAGCTGTAAAAATCTCTTTTAATTAAAGGGGATTTTTATGTACTATTGACAAATACTGTATTTAGTGTATACTATATTTGTTCAATTCCCGTAGCAATCCGCCTACTCACAGGAGCTTTTCATGAACATCTTTTCCCGTCTGTCCTTTGTCCTCTTCAGCATCATCATTCTCGTCGCGTTCTTCTACGGAGTCAACTCCCCGGAGAAGCTGTCGGACGGCCAGAGCCTCATGCTCTGGTCGCTCGTTCCCGCCTCCTTGATGCTGTTCACCGCGGCCTTCCATACGAAGGAGAACGCAAACGAGGTCATCGCCATTGTGGTGATGCTCGGTGGCATCTTCCTCGCGATGCTGAGCTTCGGCATGCACAAGCTGACCGGTGGAGTTGCCTACGGTGCCTTCGCTTGGCTCGGCCTCATGCTCTGCGGCACTGCGATCGCGTCGAAGGCGGTGGAACACATTCCCTCGCGCGCCAGCTTCTCGCGAAGCTAAGCCACAACCCGCCTCACGGCACGGAACTCCCGTCTGCGTGCAGACGGGTTTTTCTTTTTTTAATTCGCATTCTTACCCATGCTACACTACCCCACATGCAACACCCTAACGACCCACTTCATGGAAAGACGCTGGAGATGATTCTTAACCACCTTGTCGATACGTATGGATGGGAAGAACTTGGAACATACATCAAGATAAATTGTTTTGTCAGTGACCCAAGCATCAAGTCTAGTCTCACATTTCTCAGGAAGACTTCATGGGCGCGCGAGAAGGTAGAGAGTTTGTATATAGATACAGTGAAGAGGGAGGAGCGTAGATTGCAAGAGGGTAGACCGCTGCGCTGACAGAATAGAGATGATAGACAAATGCGCGACACCGAAGGTGTCGCGCATGTTTCTGTTATCTGTCAGTTTACGGTCTATTCTCTATTATCTGTTTTTTCATTCCTTCAAACTTTTTTCCAGGGTATCTATAGAAAAGAGTAGGGACAAAGAGAAGAGTAAGGATCATGGCGAAGCTAAGACCAAACATAATAGCAAACGCAAGTGGTCCCCAGAGTGCCGAAGCACCAGCAAGAGGTACCATACCAATTACTGTAGTAATTGTTGTTAGGAAAATCGGTCGTAATCGAACAGCAGACGCATCTACAAGTACATCCATAAGTGGTCTATCTTGTTCATGTTCAAGACGATGCAAAATAGAGTCGAGCAAGATAATCGCATGGTTAATAATCACACCAGCAAGCGCAATGAACCCAAGCATAGAAGAGAATGAGAGATATTGTCCAGTGAGCGTGAGCCCTCCTAGAACTCCGATGAGTGAAAGCGGAACTGTTCCAAGCAAATAGAATGCATAACGGAATGAGTTGAACTCAAGTACAAGAATTGCAAGCATGCCCACCATTCCAGCTAAAAGTGCGAGCACCATATCACGGAAAGAATTATTTACCTCCTCATCTTCTCCTCCGTATTTAATTGTCACAGTACTTGGAAGCTCAAGTTCTATTTCGCGCTTCTGGAATTTACTCACCACATCAACTGCAGTTGCTCCTGGTTTTAAGTTGCTTGTCACTTGAGCTAAGCGCTTACTGCTTTCATGACTAATCACACTTAAACTTTCTGAAACACGAATACTAATAAGAGAGCCGAGTAAAATAGTCCCGTTTGGTGTTACTATAGGAAGCTGCTTGATACTGTCTATGGTAGTTTTGATAGTGTCTTCTGGATTGATAAAATCTTGGTTAAGATCAGTCTTTACAACAACGTCAATGTCATTACCTTGCTTCTTGATTGTGGTTGCAGTTGTTCCAGAAACAGCAATACGAAGTGTTTGCGCAACAGCTGATGCTGTGAGACCGTAAGCTTGTGCTTTTGATCTATCAATAGAAATTTCAAACTGAGTACCATTGTCCTTGAGTGATGACGTCACATCAATCGTACCTTCTATTTCTTCCAAGATTTTTTGAGCTTTATCTGCTGCCAAAGAAAGCTCACTTAAGTCATCTCCTAAGAATTTAATTACTACTGGTGCTCCACTCGGTGGTCCGTTGTTTCCTTGGTCAACTTTGATGTCTGCACTTGTGATTGGTGCGAGATCTTTACGGAGTTTTTCTACTACTTCAGTTGATGTAAGTTTGCGATCTTTTTTGAGGATTACTGTGATGTTTGCAATCTTGGTTGCGGCACCATTTGATGATTCAGAAAATGCTGATCCTGCACCAACAGTTGTTACAAAGGATTGCGTATAAGGATCGGTGTAGAGAATTTCTTCTACTTCACGAACAGAGTGGTCAGTTTCAAGAAGGGGAGTACCTTGAGGTTTTTCGATACTTACGAATATAAAGTCTTGATCATCCTGTGGGAAGAATTTTACACCAAGAAGCCCTGTGATTGGAAGCAAGAATGACATAAAGAACCCAATGATCAGTACTGCAAAAAATCGATTCTGTCTCTTTCTGTTCGTAAGGAAACTATGAAGAAATGTCTTGTACCAATGCTGCGCTTTTTCTGACCATTCTTCTTGCATCTCTTCAAAACGATTCTTGTGTTCTTTGGTAAGAATAATTGCCAAAAGTGGGACGAAACCAAGTGCTACGAAGATAGACGCAATGAGTACGAAGATGATTGTAAATGGAATAGACGCGATGAACTTACCAACTACTCCAGAGAGGAAAAAGAGTGGAGCAAACACAGCAATGGTAGTCATCGTGCCTGCGATGAGTGGCCATGCATATTCTTTGATTGAAGCAATTGCTGCACCTTCTGCTCCACCATGTTTTTTGATTCTCGTATGTATTGCTTCTGCTACCACGATGCCTGAGTCAACAAGAATACCAATTGCTAAAATGAGAGAAAAGAGTGAGATAAAATTGATACTATTTCCAGACATATAGAGTCCTGTGAATGCAACCACAAATGAAAGTGGAATAGAAAGCCCTGCTACAAGTGCCTCACGCCATCCAATGGTAAGGAAGAGCATCAGCATTACAAGAACTACAGTCTCAAGACCTACGCGAGTAAGTTCACGAAGATCTTTAAGAACTAGTTCTCCTCTATCAAAAGAAACAACCGTTGTTGCGTCTGCCAGAGTAGTTGTTTTTAACTCTTCAAGTCTATCTCGCACATCTTGTGCAATCACCGTCACGTCACCTCCTGTTTTTTTGTAAATATTAAGTGTGAGAGCATTTGCAGATGGAGCGCCATCAATCGATGCGCGAGAAAATGTTGTAGGAACAGCAAGGCCATCCGCAACGAATGCTATATCACGAACATAAACAGGAATACCAGATGCTGAAGTGACTGTAATATCAGGAATCTCGATTGGGTTCTCAATTGATCCTGCGAACTTAATAGGGTAGTCAACATTAGAAACAGTGATGTTACCGATAGGGAATGAAGCATTTGCTGAAGCAATTGCCCCGACTACTTGACCAAGTGTTATCTTGTAGCGGTCCAACATTTCTTTACGTACCACAACTTGGACTTCACGATCACGTGTTCCTGATATATCTACTTTTGAAATACCATTTATTTTTTTGATCTCTTGTTCAAGCTCTTTACCAAGAGCAGTTAGTTGTGCCGGAGAAATATCTGAAGAAACAGAGATTATGAGAATCGGTTGATCAGCAAAGTTTACTTTAGAAACGATTGGCTCATCAGCATCTGTCGGGAACTTGGTCTTGGCTTTGTCGACGGCTTCTTTTAAGTTTTGAATAGATGAATCGATATCAGCACTTGGAGTGAATTGCGCCACAACAACGGATACTCCTTCACGAGATGACGAAGTGACTGTATCAATGTTTTCAAGGTTAGCCACCTCGTCTTCCACTTTGTCTGTAATTAATTTTTCTGTATCTTCTGCAGAACCACCACGAAGAGGAGTAGTAACAATTCCAATTGGAATAATCACCTCAGGTGATGATTCCTTTGGAATAGCAAGAAGAGAGTACAGTCCAACAGTAACCAACGTGAACATCACCATATAGGTGAATGCTCGTTTTTTGAGAAAGAAAAACCAAAAAGAGTGCATAGGTGTGGTGAGGTTATTCTTTAATAGTTACTGCTTTACCATCTTGAAGACCGCGTACATCCGTAACAATCATCATTGATGGAGTGATGCCTTCAATGATTTGAATCTTGTCTCCAAGAAGTGCCCCTTCTGTAACTTTGTGAGCAACGAGAATTCCCTCATTTGGAGTCGTTGTGCTTTCCTTGATGGTAAAAATGAAAGATCCTTGTGGAGTTATTTTAAGTGCTGCGATAGGGATTTCTATTTTTGATGTAGGAGTTTTAATGGCTTGTACATTTGCTGTAGGGCGAGCAATATTCACACGAACTGATCCTCCATTAACAAGTGTTTGTCCACCGGAAGTGATACCAACGCGAACTTCAATTTTCTTGGTACGAGGATCAAGTGCAGTTGCAACTTTTGTAACAACTCCAGAAGCAGTTTCGTTAATAGATACTTTTGCTCCAACAGTTAATTGACGCATATCTTCTTCTGTGCCGTATGCGACTACTTCGAGTGCTCCATTGTTAGAAACAACGCCGATCTCAGTGTATGGTGCAATGTAGTCACCGGTTTTGATAGAAAGAGAGTTAAGTGTTCCAGAGATCGGACTACGAACTCTTGTTTTTTCAAGACGGGCAAGAGCGCCTTGATAATTACCAAGAGCGCTTTTTACTTGTGCATCAGAAGATGCAGATGTTATTCCATTGGTAGTGTCTGAATAGTTTGTTTGTGCAATCTCAGATGAGGCAAGACTAGCATTTAGAGCACTACGTGAACCAACAATAGAAGTGAGGGCTCCATTTACTTGTGAGCGTGCAGCAGTGATATTTATTTTCGCACTATCAAGTGATGCTTGAGAAAAGGTAGTGTTAGGGATTGCTTTTGAAAGAGCTAATGCTACATCGTCGAGGAATGTTTTTACTTGCTTTGTTTCTGTTTCAAGAAGTATAAGTTCGGCAATAAGGTCTCCGTCTTGAGTAATAGTCTTGTTCCGTGCTGCACGAGTAGTGAGAACTCGCTCTAGAGCTACTCGCTCATTATTAATTTTGATAGTAAGCATCTGGTCAGGAACAGTAGGAAGGAGCTCTGCTTGTGCATTGTTTGGGTTAACAAAAAGCTGATCAGATTTAACACGAACTGCATCATCGAGACTATTATATGTAGAGGTAATAGTATTAACAGCACTTGTTTTTGTATCTGCAAGTGAGTTTTCAGATGAATTTTTTGTGATACGTGCTACATCTCGTGTAGCTTTTGCTTGTTCGTATCCTCCTTCTGCTGCTGTTACTGCCGCACGTTCACCCGCATTTTCAAATTCAGCAATGATTTGCCCAGCAGATACATAGTCACCGAGTTTTCTGTATACAATACGTAGCTCCCCACCACTTTCTGCGCGCAGTGTTGCTTCGTTAACTGAAGTAACAGTTCCCAAGAGTGAGATGCGACTTGTGTTAGCGGAGAGATCAGACACAGAAGAGAGAGTAACTGCACGAGGAGATTTTGTTACATCATTAGTTGTCTCCTCTCGTAACATCGCTCTTCCGAGTGTTGTGATGATAAGGATGGTAAGAATAATAATTCCAATTTGTTTTGGTCTTGATAATTCCAAAAACCATGCCCGTAATTGTGAGAAGATGTCTCTAGTGTCGTTAGTAATTTTTTGTAAATGTTTGTTCATATAATTGTTAGTGCTTTTATTTTCACTCTCGTGGCATTATAGTTATTGCTAAATAATATAAAAATGATTGATATATAAGGGTTTTTAAACGTTCATTTTTTCTTAAAAATATCTTATAAATCTATACTATTATGGCTTTATTAGCAAGGCGAAGTTCTTTATGTTATTGTTGACACTTCTATACCATGCGTGATATAAAAAATAGGTAAGTTCTTTAGGCAATAAGGGTATAGTACCAATGAAACGACGACGAAGTAGCGCCTTTACCGTACTGGGTATCTCAGGTTTCTGTTTGTGTATTTTTGGTAGCACCAAAAGCGTGAATGCTTTTGATTTTTCCAATAGTACAGCGGGTACGCAAGAAAACAGTTATTTTGAAACACCAAGTGAACGTACGGCAAAGGCTCCCGTGACTCCGCCTCAACCTAAAAATAAACAAGGGCGATTTATCTGTACCAAAGACAGGTATGTTCAGTCTGAGCAACAGATAGGACTTGCTTCGTGGTATGGTGGGGCACTCTTTCATGGTTCGTTCACGGCAAGTGGCGAACGTTTTGATGACAGGAAACACACTCTTGCACATCTGACACTCCCGATGGGGACAGAGGTTCTTGTAGAAAATCCCGAGACCGGAGTCGCTCTATATGCAAAAGTGAATGATTGCGGACCCTTCGTGAAGGGGCGTATTGCAGACCTCTCCTACGGTCTCGCTAAAAAACTTGGCATTACAGGAAAAGGTGTTTCGACTGTTGTCATTACAGTGCTCTAAAAATGACCTAACCAAGGATGTCCGCAAGGACATCCTTTTCTCTTTGATTTTAAGGCTACGGTTTGTTAATGTCAGAAAATTGATTGACTATTATTTAATAAAAGTTTAATATAAGGACATATCGTAATGACTATACTTCTTATTGAGGATGAGAAAAAACTTGTAGAAATCTTAAAAAAAGCTCTTCGTAGTGAACGGTATGCATTTGATGTTGCATATGATGGGAAAGAAGGTTTAACAAAAGCACTCAATGGTAATTATGGATTTATTATTCTGGATCTCTCTCTTCCAAAACTAGATGGGATGGATGTATGTAAGCAACTGAGAGCAAAGCAGGTCCACACTCCAATTATCATGCTCACTGCACGTGGTGTTGTTGAGAACAGGATAGAAGGTTTAGATATTGGCGCTGATGATTATTTACTAAAACCTTTTAGCCTTGATGAGCTATTTGCGCGTATTCGTGCAGTTTTGCGAAGAAGAAAGGTTATTGAAGTTCCTCTTATTAAAGTTGCTGATCTTGTTATTGATGGTAAGAAGCATGAGGTGACCCGTGAAGGTAAAGCGCTATTACTCACTCCTAAAGAGTATCGTCTTTTTGGAACACTTGTTCGTAATAAAGGTCAAGCAATAACTCGTAAACAGCTAATTGAGGAAGCGTGGGGTCCACTTTTTGTTGAAACTAATAATGAACTTAATGTGCATATACGGTATCTTCGTAGGAAAGTTGACTCCAAAAGAAAGCAGCCACTCATACAGACAGTCCGCGGTGTTGGGTATATGTTATCTGAAACTACCTAATTAATATAGTATGCTAGATGAACTAAAAAAAATCAGAGGAAGTTTACATGAAAATTTTGATAATATTATTTTTGCTCTAGATAATTCGGTTTTTATGCTCTGGTTTTCTGATATGAAAGATGTGATACACATCAATAAAAAACTCGCTGCATTTATGAAGGAAAACAAAGAAAAAAGTTTTCATGACTCTTTTCTTCAAAATATTCATAAAGATGATATTAAAGGGTACCTCGAGATAGTAGCTAACGCTTATCAGAATGAGACATCGTATACAGCTGAATATCGACTAAAGAATTCTAACAATGAATATATATGGTTACAGGAAGAAAGTGTCCCTGTTTTTTTTCGAGGAGATAGCACATGTAAGGGTTTTATAAGTGGGTGTATCAATATCAACTCTCAGAAAAAAGCCGAGAGTAAATTACTATCAAGCGAAGAAAGATATCGTCGCCTTTTTGAGGCGGCACGAGATGGAATTGTTATCCTTAACTCAGAAAATGGGAAGATTACAGACATTAATCCATTTCTTACAGAACTTCTGGGTTATACAAAAAAAGAACTCGTAGGGCTTTCTCTTTGGGAAGTAGGGGCTTTTAAAAATGTGGGAGCTAGTAAAGAAATTTTTAAGATACTTCAAGAGACTGGATATGTAAAATATGATGATCTTCCACTTGAAACTAAAGATGGTAGGTTGATTCCTGTTGGTTTTGTGAGTAATGCATATATGGCTGGAACTGAGCGAGTTATTCAGTGTAATATCCGTGATATTAGCGAACAAAAAAGACTTGAAGCAGCAGAAAAAGCCCTTGAACTTCTTAAGCAGGATAAGATTAAATCTGCTTTCATTGCTGATGTTGCTCACGAACTTCGTACACCTCTTGCGATTATTAAAGGAAATGTTGATCTTGCTTTGCGTACAAAAGAAAGCTCAGAGACTACCAAAGAAACGTATGATGCTATAAATGTAGAAGTAGATCATTTAGCAGAGATTCTCTCTAATTTATCGATACTTACAAATGAAAGCCATGTGTTATATCGTACTATTGAAAAATCAAAACTAGATATTAGTAAAATTATCCCAGAAGTAGTTGCACGATTTAAAAAATTAAGCAAAACAAGAAATATTACAATAGAAACAAAACCAATACCTAGCGCAATTCTTTTTTTTAACAAAAGTTATTTAGAAAAACTTTTTTCAAATATTATTAGTAACGCAATATATTACGGTAAAGAAAATGGTTCAGTGGTTATTAGTGCACAACTTCTGAGAAATCAAATAGAAATTAGTGTTACAGATAATGGCATAGGAATATCTAATGAAGATCTTCCAAATATTTTTGAGAGATTTTTTAGAACTACAAATGCTCGTGATGTAAATAGTCAGGGGACCGGTCTTGGTCTTGCGATTTCAAAATGGATAGTGGAGGCACATAAAGGCACGATTAGTGTTACTAGTGAGGTTTCTGTAGGCACAACTTTTACGATGATTCTGCCGCTTGCTGAATAACATAGAGGTATTTGTGCGTGAGTATTTTGTTGACATACAAGATTGTAGCATTTATACTATTAAAATAATATTAAATTTATAAATATATTAAAATAAGTTTATATAACAAGCTTTTTTCAAATGTTGGGATGTATTACTACACAATCATATGACCATCATAACTCGCAGCATACTTTCTGAGTATAGGTTACAGCATGCTATCTATAAAGATTTCTGTAGTCTTGTTGTGGTTCTTTTAGAAGATTTACTTAAGAAAGGTAAGTATAAATATCATCTAAGTTCTAGAGTTAAAGAAGAAGCTAGTATCATTGAAAAAATAAAGCGAAAGAAGAGTGAAGGTAAAGACTATAAACATCTTGAAGATATAGATGATATTGCTGGGGTAAGAGTTGTTTTTTATACTGAAATAGATAAAAAAAAGTTTGTACGCACTTTAAAGAAAGAGTTCGGTAGTTCTGCAGAAATCTATGAAGCCAAAGGGAAACACGGGTATTCATCAACTCATATTCTCGCAACATTAGGTGAAACAAGGTCCGAGTTAAGTGAATATAAAAAATTCAAAAATCTTATATGTGAAATACAACTCACTCTTATTCTTGATCATGCTTGGGCAGAGGTTGAACATGATGTGTTATACAAAACAAGTTCTAAGATTAAAAAATTAGATTCTATGTACTATGAAAATCTTAAGATACGTATGGAAAATATAATGTCACAACACCTTAAACAAGCTTCTATTGAGCTTGAGAGTATTTTGTCTGAAGTAAAAAAGATTAAGAGTTCTAAAAGATAGTTCTTGTATTCTCTTTGTTAAAGGATTGCACATATTACGCTGTCTCGTAAAAGTCTTTGTTTTGTGGTGTATTTTAAATATATTAAATTAACATTAAAAATTAGTAGCATAATTATCTGTGAGGTGATACAGTAAGTAAGTAGACATATTATTTATTGTATGAAAAAAACTCTCCTTGTATTAAGCATCATTCTCAGCGCTACGTGCACTGTACATGTTCTCTATGCTGGAGATGCTCGATACATAGGAAGTATTTCAGGAGAAGATAGTTCTGTTGTGGTATCAATTGATACGAGTGATGTTAAAGATTTTAATAAGGAGATACATCAAACAGATACATTCACCCTTCATGGAGATGAGGAACGTCTTCATCAATCTCTTAATTTTCAAGATATAGGGACTAGTACGTTTACCACAGCAGAATCGCTTATAGACTATTGCAAAATACTTATGTATAAGAATATACAGATTGAAACAATTGCAGTAGGGCGCGATGATGTCTCTATTACTAGAAAGAGTACTTCAAAGTTGTTCTCAGTTATTCCAGTTCCAATACAAGAAACAATAACTGTAGTTAGTCTACCGGGTAACACTAGTCAAGTAACTGTTGTTCGCTCTTGGTGGGGGATGTTTTCAAAAAATACCGTAATAAGCAACGAAGTTTCTGCAGATATTACAATGAGGATAAACACTATTCCATCCTCATTGTTTGTACAGCCGCTTGCAGTTACAACTAAGGTTCGAATTCTTACAGAAATCGAAAGCGTGTTTGAAAAAAGTAATGATAGTACCTATATTTCAAAATAAATTTATGAAAAAAATACTACAAACAACTCACACCCCCGTTTTTATTTCTTTAAAGACTGGCAACACGCTACCATCTTTATGTACTACATTAGATAATGAATTATTTGTAAAAGATGTAGTACTTTTTCAGTCTAATGAACAGAATTTTGTTCGCATGTATGAAGATAATAATAAACAACTGTATAGATATTGCTTCTACAGAGTCTCGAGTGCAGATAAGGCTCTTGATATTGTTCAAGAAACATTTCAACGTGCATGGCAGTATTTAGAGAAAGGTAATACTATTTATGATAAATCATTTCTTTATACAACAGCACGACATCTTATTATTGATGAATATCGAAAAAAGAAGTGCGTCTCCCTTGAGCTTCTTATTGGCACAGAATTGGAACCAACAGTAATGAGCGAGGATGCTATGTATACACAAGTAGATATTCGATATATTATGAAACATATTAATCAGCTACCGGCAACATATAGTGATGTACTGCTCATGAGATACATTGATGATTGTCCTATATCAAAGATTGCAAAGAGTCTTAACATATCAGAAAGTGCGGTATCGGTAAGAATTTTTAGAGGTCTCGGTAAACTACGTATTCTTATTCATCGGTAATACTTTTCTTAATGCGGTCAATCACACTGTTGTCTATGTATGTAATACTCCTTGATACTTTATTTTTTTCTGTATTAAAAAGGCTAAAGTTTGGCACACCAGAAGTATATGTTTTTCTTAAAAGTTTTGATGTATTTCGTACAACAATTTTATTTATTTTTATGTCTGTTGTTGTGTTTGAAACTATTCCAAACAAATAAACTATTTGACCTAATTGAATATTGTGTTTGCTAATTACTGCACCACTTCCGTGATACAGTAGTGTTTCTTCGGTGTACTCTCCTACAATATATGTTGTAGATGCTTTGATAGTAATATGACTGGTATCATAATCAATGGCAACAACTTCTCCCATTTTTACTCGTTCAACCTCTCTTTCTTGGGAAAGAGCACTCGCAGTATGTATATGTGCTGACAATACAATAACACTGCCATACATGACTATGATGTATGCGGTATGAGATGGTCTTTTAAATTTTTGCAGTAGTTCATTCATAATCATAATAACGATCAGGCACACTCTTTTCTTACACAGAGCAGGTTTAGTACTTTATAGTTGATTGTTTGTAAGAAAATAGATTGAGTCAACGTCATCAATAGTGCTACCAGGTATTCTATGAAGTGCTATGTATTATCATCTAACTAAATAAACTACTATATATGAAAACAACTATCGGTGTCTTTGCTACACACGCAACAGCAGAAACAGGATTACAAGAACTTCGTAACTCAGGTATTGCGGAAGGAGATCTTTCATATCTCTATCAGGATACTGATGGAGATTTAAAAGATGGCCAAAGTGGAGGTAAGGTTGCTACTGCAACAACAACAGGAGCGGTAACAGGCGTTGTAGTTGGAGGGATAGCTGGTTTTGTTATTGCAAATGGAATCTTGCCAGGATTTGGCTCACTTATCGTAGGAGGGTCACTTGCTGAAGCTCTTGGGGCTATAGGAGCGACAGCTCTCGCTGGTGCAGGCACAGGAGCAATTGCAGGAGGTCTCGTCGGTGGATTGTCTCAAATGGGTATAAAAACTGATGATGTACACTTATATGAAGAACACGTTCGTAAAGGGGGAGTGCTTGTTATCGCGCGTTCAGAAAATACTGGAGTACAAGAAATCTTTAAAAAATGTGGCGCACATGATATACAGGAGTACCAATTAAGTTAATATGGAGAATTGTTTTGAATCTTGTCATTACAGTGCTTTTAAAATAGATGTACAAAAGATGTCCACGAAGGACATCTTTTTCTATTTTAGGGTGTAATTGTAGGTAGTTCTCATCCACATTCTATTTTTTCTTCGTGGTATACTCTCAGTATTAAACAGATATGGGACAAATAGATTCATCAATTTTTTGGATAGAAATAGATAAGATAGTACCAAACCCGTTTCAGCCGAGACGTGAGTTTGATGAGGATAGATTAAATGAACTTTCTGCAAGTATTCGTCAATACGGAGTACTTCAGCCGCTCGTAGTCTCTCGACAAGAGACAATGCTTGAAGATGGAGGGATTAAGGTTGAGTATGAGCTTATCGCAGGAGAACGCCGTTTGAGAGCGTCCAAGCTAGCAGGAATATCCCAAGTACCGGTTGTTGTGCGTACTGGGGATGATAGTCGAGCGAAGCTTGAGCTCGCTATCATTGAGAATCTTCAACGTGAAGATTTGAATGCTGTTGAACGCGCACAATCATTCCAGAGACTTGCTGATGAATTCAAACTTACATGGGCAGAGGTTGGCAGAAAAATGGGGAAGAGTCGCGAATATGTTTCTAACACTGTGCGTATTCTTATGCTCCCACAAGATATTCTTGATGCTTTGTCTAAAGGGAAGATTACTGAGGGGCATACACGACCGCTTCTTATGCTTATTGATAGGGGGGCAGAACAGATGACTCTTTTTAAGGAGATGATGGTGCGTAAAATGACTGTACGTGAAGCTGAACAGATTGCACGTCGAATTGCATTTGAAAAAGTTCGCAAGAAGGATCTTTTCATGACACCGGAAGTTGTGGATATGGAAGAACGTCTTGCTGAGACACTTGGCACTCGCGTTCAAATTGAGCCTCGTGAACGAGGAGGGCGTATCTCTATAGATTATTTTTCTCACGAAGAACTGCTTGCGCTTTCTATTGCTATCCGTAAAGCAGGGGAACAAAAGACACATAAAGGAATGTTCGATACACTTCGTGATGAAGACATGGAAACATTGCAAGCTGTTGCACCGTCACCTCGTCATATTGAACCAATTACTGAATTCACTCATCTTAATCATGTTGAAACAGTGCACGAAGCTGACCCTTCTCTTATTATGCAACCTGAAGCAGCTCCTATTGTTACTTCGAGTGAGGCAATTGAACTTGATGAATACAAAATAGAACCAGTTACTCTTGAAACACTTGGGACAGAAGAGTCTGCTGTTGATGATAGATCACTTGATGACGTGAAGCATGATGAGCAAAATGAAGATCTATATAACGTTAAGAATTTTGCACTCTAACATATCATGTCAAAAGGCTTTACCCCAGATCTTCCAGAGAAGTATCCTGTACAAGAAGAAGTATATCAACACTATAAAGGTGATCATTATCAGATTGTTGGGCTTGCAATTCATTCCAATGACGATATTTGGATGGTTGTGTATAGGCCTTTATATGAGGATGCTGATGCAGAGTTGTTTACTCGGCCTCTCAGTGAATGGTTTGAGAAAGTGACTTGGAACTCCAAAGAAGTAGAGAGATTTTCTTTAGTGGTGAAGGGGTAATATGTAAGTAGAATACAAAAGAGCGACGCCGTAGGCGTCGCTCTTTTGTATTTACTAACTCCTAGTATTTAATCCCTACCCACATTATCGTGTAAGTAACTTCTCGAGAGCGCTTCCATGTTCCTTGATGTAGTTTCGGATCTTTCGTTTAGCAAGTGTTGTTTTGGTCATATCAATCCATTTACGTTTTGGACAAGCAGAATCTTTTACTTCTATCTCAACAACATCACGATTATTTAACTTTGTATCAAGTGGTACAAGCTTCCCATTTATTTTTGCACCAGCAACATGATCCCCGATATCTGAGTGAACAGCATATGCAAAATCAATAGGAGTAGATCCATCAGGGAGATCGATGACATCGCCTTTTGGAGTAAGAATAAACACACGACTTTCGAAGAAATCCTCACGTAGATTTTTCATGAAGTCCTTGTGTTTGTCGACATCCTTTTGCCACTCTAGAAGTTCCTTTGTCCAACCTGTTTTTTTGATGATTTCTTCTTTTCCTTTCCCTTTACCAAGTTCTTTGTATGAGAGGTGACTTGCGATACCGTATTCAGCCTCTAAATGCATCTCTTGGGTGCGTATTTGAATTTCAAGAGTGCTTCCATCTCCGGCGAAGATAGTTGTATGGAGTGATTTATATCCATTTGGTTTTGGTACTGCTATATAGTCCTTGAATCTTCCAGGGAAAGGTCGATAGAGGCCATGAATAACACCAAGTGCTTGATAACAGTCACTCACCGTAGGGACAATAATACGAAGGGCAAAAATATCATATACTTTTGACTCATCCATCTTGTAACGTTTTAGTTTTTGGTAGAGAGAGTATAGATGTTTTACACGATGGTCGATACGTTCAATTTCAACATCAAAAATAGAGAGATCTTCCTTGAGAGTATTTACAACTTTTTCAAGCTGCTCATTTGAAATTGGCTTCATCGCTTCAAAAATCTGTACTGTTTTTTTGTATTCTTCAGGATATACATATGGGAAAGCTGCGTCCTCAAGTTGTGCTTTGAGTCGTCCCATTCCTAGACGGTCCGCAAGTCGTGCATGGATCTCGAGTGTTTCAAGTGCGATACGTTTTTGTTTCTCTGGAGAAACATGTTCAAGAGTTTGAATATTATGAAGTCTGTCACAGAGTTTGATTGCAACCACACGCACATCATCTGCCATGGCTACGAAAAATTTACGAAGTGATTCTACGTGACGTTCTGCTCCGGTATAGCGAAGCTTCCCAAGTTTAGTAACACCTTCGACAAGCTTGGTGATATGTTCACCAAATTCTTCTGTCATCTCTCCATTGGTAACAGCAGTATCTTCAAGAACGTCATGCATAACACCTGCAGCAATAGTGTCTGCATCCATTTTAAGCATGGCGAGATTAACACCAGTTGCAAACACGTGATTATAGTATGGTTCACCTGATTTTCGTAGTTGGCCTGAGTGCGCTTGTTCTGCGAATGCACAAGCTTTTTTGATGAGAGTCTTTCCTTCTTCGCTTAAGTCAGGAAGTAGTGCAAAAATACGCTCAGGATTGGTTATGGAATATGCGGGAATTGTGGGAGACATACTATTACAATACCATAAAGCAATTATTTTTGTAACAGAATTTCAATCCACTTTTTGTCAGCAAAATGTATTGTTCGTAAAAAGAGAATGGTAAATTGTGAAGTTAAGTCCCGTATATCACTTTCTCCATAATAATAGAATGTTCGTGTTCCATATGCGTCAGTCTCTTCTTGTTCAGCATAATCATCTGCTTGTTTAAGAGAAATTCTTACAAGTCCATTTGTAGAAAGGGAGGAGTAGATTCTTGTAAATATGTTTCGAAGAGTTTCTTTGTTAGTGTGAAGAAGTGAAGCAAAAGCAAAAATAATATCTGTTTCGGTAGGAGGTGTATAGTTCTCTAAATCTGCCAAAAGGAAACTTCCACCTTGTACATGTGCTTTTGCGTAGTCAATAAATTCTGGGACATAATCAATACCTATGTATTTATTTGTATAACGGAGGATCGTGAGAGCATCTCTTCCGCCTGCACAGCCAAGTTCAATGGTAAGAGGATTTTCTTTGTGGCTTAGAGCAAAAACCTCACCAATGTCAGCATCTCGTGAGCCAATTGTGTTAAATTTATCAATATACTCACTGTAATTAGTAGAGTAAGTATTTTTTGTTTGATCGTGTACAGAAGTCATTTGGTATTGAAAGAGATTTTTAATCTTGAGGATTGATTGGTAGTATACCAAATTAAAAAACACACTTCTTATGTTGTAACAGTTCATACTATATATATGAATGTTAATAAGAAATGCGTTCTTTGACAGATTCCAGATTTCTAATATCCAGAACTGTGGTTTTTCTTCCGTTGATTTTTAGATATGTTTCATTCGATTGAGACGGAAGGTTCTCAGTCGAATATGTTCTTTGATTGCAGAAAAGAGCTTTTCTTTCATTGTTTTGCAATGACAGAAATTTGGCGCATTAGACATCGGATCTTCGCTTGTGGCAGGGTCACGTTTAATGAGAACATCAGCCCAGTCATCAAAAGCAATCGCCCAGTTTTTGTGAACAATAGCTCCTTCAAAGTCACGTATGGTCACGAACCACATCGGGCATGACGAACGGCTTACAAACTCATCTTCCGCGTCACCATAAGAAATTGCCATGTAGTATGCAAATTCAAAGTGAAAGCGTTCACTTTTTAGATTGCTTTCAACTTCTCGCATGAAATCATACATCCACTCGATCATGATTTTTTCTGGAACAAGTTCATTTCTTGTTCGTTTCAAACTTGGATTATTCATGAGCTTGTAGTAATCCAAATTCCATTCTTGGGCCTTCTCCCAGACTCTACTTGCTGGTTGGTATTTTCTTCCCATGAGATAGTGCTCATGCAGAGGGAAGTGGGATTCATGGTCTTTGATGAACGAAATACTAAGCGGCATAAGGACCTCCTTGTCTGCCGTTGTTAAAGAGCCGAATTTATACTACAATGTATTATTATTTTAGTCAAATTTGATTTGTATTGTAATAAAATGAAATTAGGCAGTCACGGAGTGACTGCCTAATATGGTGATTAAGTTCGACTAGTGATGTATGTCGACATAATCAGGGTCGGAAGAAACAGGTTGCGGTACAGGTTTCTTCTTGAACATCCTGAAGGTGGAGCTGACCACGACCCAGCCGATGTAGCCGCTCATGATCACAGTTAGTACCACCTTGAAGATGTGGATCAGGCCGTAGCTTTCGATCTGTATCAGTTGTCGAATGATGTTCACGAGGCTCGGCATGATCACTCTGTCGAAGATCAAGAGCGAAACCATCAGCATGAGTACGAAGATGGCTATGGTACCAGACAGACGGACGAGGAAAGTAGGGAGCTTGTCGATGTTCATGGTGCGACCTTTCAGCAAAAAAATGTGGGGAACAGCTAGAATATATTATATCATTAATTTGTTTAAAAGTCAATATATTAGCTTAAAAAGTCCTGTAAAATAAGATATTACGAAAGAGTGGCGCCGTAGGCGCCACTCTTTCGTTCTTGTATTTCCTCATATCAAAACTTTTTCTTGTAAAAACGCCGCGGAGGCGGGTAGCCGAGCGAGAGCACATTTCTTAACAAAGAAATGATGCGGTTTTTACAAGGAAAAGTTTAAAAAAGAAAATATTTTATTTTTTTATAAACTTATTTTTTAGATTCAAGTTTGTGTGGATTATGATTAGGACAAGTCTTATCAGAACAGCGTTCTGGGATCGTCTTTGTCCCTTCCATCATCAGTTCATCACATTTTGTTCCATCTGCTTTTACATATGGACAACGATTACCTGTTGGGCGAGTCTTCACAATATGTTTACAGTCAGGATAGTTAGAACATGAGTAGAAAACTCCAAAGCGACCCTTACGTTCTTCCATGTATCCATCTTTACATTTGTTACAGTGCACTCCGGTTGAGTTTGCTTTACGCATCTCTTCATCTTGTTCGATATATTTACACTTTGGATAGTTATCACACGCGATGAACTTGCCATAACGACCTTCACGCTCCATGAGTTCACCTTTTTCACATTTTGGACATTTCTTGCCAAGTTTCTTTGGACCTTCCATGACACTACCATCCATCTTGCGCGCACCAACACAGTCTGGGTAACGTACACAAGAATAGAACTTACCATTCTTTGCCAGTTTGATAACCATATTCGCATCACAGAGAGGGCACTGCATTCCTTCCGGAGCATCACCCATACTTGTTGCCTTCTCAAGGTCATCTTTTGACTTTACATCTTTAATGAAAGGTCCATAAAAATCTTTGAGTGTTTTTAAGTATGTTGCCTTACCTTCTGAAATAAGGTCGAGCTTGTCTTCCATTTCTGCAGTAAAGGTATCACTAATATACTGTGCAAAATGATCTTCAAGGAATGAAATAACAACTTCACCTGTGTCGGTTGGATGAAGTGCTTTATTTATTTTTTCGACATAGCCACGAGCTTCAATAGTAGACAAAATAGACGCATAGGTTGATGGTCGTCCAATACCACGCTTTTCAAGTTCTTTGATGAGACCTGCTTCAGTGTAGCGATTTGGTGGTTCGGTTTCTTTTCGTATTGATTGAAGTGTAGAAAGGTTGAGTGTATCACCAGTCTTAAGATCAGGTAAAATCACATCATCTCCACGAGAATTCTGATCAACAGTGAGCCATCCAGGGGAGAGAAGAACGGACCCTGTTACCGAAAAGTTTGGAATAGAAGCACTGATAATATTTGCAATTACTTTACTTCGCTTAAGTTTTGCATCTTGCATCTGACTTGCTACCGTTCTTTCCCAGATGAGACGATAGAGACGCTTCTCATCATCGGTTGTTCCTCCAAATTGTGCGCTTGCATGCGTTGGGCGTACAGCTTCGTGGGCTTCCTGAGCATTTTTTGATTTTGTTTTGTACTGACGTACACAAACAAGTTCCTTACCATAATTTTTTTCAATAACACTTGTTATCTCAGCAACTGCTTGTGTTGAAAGTGTTGTACTGTCCGTACGCATGTAGGTGATGAGACCTTTTTCGTAAAGCTTCTGAGCGATACCCATCGTACGTGATGGTGCATATCCCAAGCGTGAAGATGCTGCTTGTTGAAGTGTGGAGGTGGTAAATGGAGCCTTTGGTGAACGAGATACTTCTGTACTTTCAACACTAAGTACATGCCAGTTTCCACGCTTACCTTCTTCTACAATTCTACGAGCTTCAGCTTCTTCTTTTGGTTGTACTTCACATTCAAGAAGAAGGGTATATGTTTTACTCTCTTTGATCTTACCTTCTGTTTGAAATTCTCCTGCGATTACAAAGTAGGTAACAGGAATAAACGCACGTATCTCACGCTCACGTTCCATGATGATACGAAGAGCAGGGGATTGTACACGGCCAGCTGAGAGTCCATAGCGAACCTTTTTCCAGATCACTCCTGAGAGATCATATCCAACAAGACGATCAAGAACTCGACGTGCTTCTTGAGCTTCTTTCATCTTCATATCTATAGTACGAGGATGCTTGAGAGCTTCCTTGATTGCCGTCTCAGTAATTTCATGGAAGGTTACACGTTTTGCATGGTCAAGTTTACAAGCCTCTTGTATATGCCATGCGATAGCTTCTCCTTCACGGTCGGGGTCAGTTGCGAGGATTACCTCGTTTGCTTTCTTTGCAAGTGCTTGAATGTCACTAATCACTTTTTCTTTACCAGCACTCACTTCGTAATGAGGAATGAAACCGCCCTCAATATCAACTGCTTTTTTGTTACTCTTTGGCAGATCTCTAACATGTCCAACAGACGCACGCACTTCGTATGCGCCGTCTAGATATTTTGCAATTGTTTTTGCTTTTGATGGACTTTCTACAATGAGTAATTTCATGGAGGTAGGATTATTGGGTTAGAGACTATGGTTTAGGAAAAAATTCTTTATGCTCATCTATATCCAGTGAAAGCAGTATACATTATTTTCTCCTCTCTTTGATGTTGATTCTGAATACTAACCTCTAGTATCTAATAACTAATCCTTATCGATACTACACTATCCTCCTTACTTCGCCAAATGACTCCTCGATAAGCCCATTGATTTCAAGCGAAGAAAAGGCAACAACAAAGGTCTCAAAAGGAAGCTTTGTTTTTTGGAAAAGAGTATCTTTGTCATATGGTTCTCGCAATAACTCTAGGATTAGTTTTTCTTCGTCGGTAAGGTTTGTAGGAGCGGCTACAGCGGATTTATTATTTTTTGGAGAGATGTGCAGTAATGCAAAAAGATCGTCAGGGGAGGTTATGCTATAGGCTCCTTCACGAATGAGCATATTTGTACCAGATGCTGTCGGTGCAAAAATTTCACCGGGGACTGCCCCAATATCACGACCAAGCTCAAGTGCTAGTCGTGCAGTGATGAGCGTACCTGATTTTTCTTCTGCTTCTACAACTAGGAGCGCATCAGAAAGAGCTGCCATGATACGATTCCTTTGTGGGAATGTCCAAGGTGCAGGAGATGTAGTGTGACTGAATTCTGAAAGGAGTGCCCCATTTTTTTCCAAGATATCTTGAGCGAGTTGTATGTGAGAACTGGGATAGAGAACTTTTCTATCTAATCCGCTGCCTGGGATAGCTACTGTTTTTAGATTGTGTTTAAGTGCAAGTGTATGTGCAATACCATCTATCCCAAAAGCAAGACCAGAAAGAATGAGCACATCTTCTCCATGTAGTGTTGAGATAAGCATCTCAAGAGCACGTCTCCCGTATGCAGTATTTTTTCTTGAACCAACAATGGTGAGTATACGAGGTGTCAACCTACCATACTCATCAATTACTACTTCCGGCAATGTTCCTTCAATTGAAATTTGCTTCGGAATATCATGAAGTTCAAGAAGTCTTGCAAGAAGGGGGTGAGAGGCAAAGTCTTTTTGGAGAATTATCTGTGTAGTATTTTCTTGCATGCAATTGAAAACTTTAAATATATAAAAAGTATATCTCAGAAAACAGAAGACCACGAATCGAATCGTGGTCTAACAAAGGTGACTTAGAAGCAAACTATGCCCCCACGTACCCCATCTGGAATTTCTGAGTATGGAAGCGCTTGAGCTTCAATGTAGTCTTCTTTTTTGACTGATGTCCATTCTTGGAAAAGCTCCACCCAAGAACCTCTCATGATGTAGGTACTCTTATTTGGGTCTTCCCACCCCCCAAACAAGCGAAGACCTTTTCTCCACAATGGTGCATCTTCAGGTCTTTTGCTGTAAGTAACACTGTTCTTCATGTTTATTGCAACGACAGGAGGAAGATCAGTAAAGAAGTAAATTTTTTTATTTGCAGGAACCACAAAACATGAAGTGTTCGTTATTACTGAAACACTGCCGTCAATTTCTGGTTTATAACGGTAGTAAAAATACTTCACAGCATCTATTTTGTCGTAAACTGAGCCTCCTCCTTTTTCAGTTATCGGAGTGAAGAATTCTTTTTCAGGAATCACAGGAAGTGGTGCTTCTCGTAGATTTACAATTACTTCTACTAGTTCTGGAGCGGCAGGATTCGCAGTATTTATTGGCTTTTGCGAAAACCAAGAAGGGATAAGTTGCGAAAACGTGAAGCTCTCAGTTTGTGTCCTTGGTGAAACAAGACTACCAATGTGGGCAGCAACAATCAGTACAAGATACAAAAGACGACCAACTCGATAGTACTCGATTTCACCATCTCTTCCAGTGAAGGTGGTTAACCACCGAAAGAAGTCAGTTAATGCTTTATCAAGATTCGTCTTGATAAAAGAAGTGGTCTTGAGATCAACAGTGTAGTGCTTATATCTATCGTCTCTGTGGTGATGTATTTCTCTGTGGGGAGCATCTCTTCCAATAATTGTTAACCCAAAACCAACCACAATTCTAATTTCTCGCAAGAAAGGTAAAGCATTAGGGAGAATATAGTGCCCTGATTCATACCGTATGCCAGTGTCAAACCCAAAGAAGGTAAGTACACCTAGTTCACCGATTTCTACTGTCCACAAGAACATGAAAATGGTGGCAAACATTGCTCCTGCCATGAGATATACGTACCAAGTTGTTCCTGAAGCGATACTAGCGTACAAGTAAAGGTACGGAGCCATAAAAGGTAGTGAAAGAAAAAAACCAATGCGCGGCCTGATCTGTATCATGATTGTCTCGCTTTCTTTGATTCAGATTGTGAAGAACAAGTTGGTTAGAATACTGACATATGAGGAAGGAAAAGGCAAGGTGGGACTCAGTCACAAAGCTCCTCCTCATTCCGTTCGTCGAAGTAGCGCTGCTACCATGTATTCGAGTCCCGTACGTATGACACGCAAGTGAGGGCTCTTTTAAAAAGGACTCGGTCACAAAATCAGCTCCTGCGTCGCAGATGATTTTCCGACCCGTATTCTCGTCCCGACGAAAGCCAAGCAGTTGGCTTTCTCCCTGGGCACAACTAAAAAGCGGACATCATAGATGTCTCGCTTTTTATGTTGTGCCCAGGGCGGGACTCGAACCCGCACGCTGTAACCAGCCGAGGATTTTAAGTCCTCTATGTCTACCATTCCATCACCCGGGCAAATCTTTTTACAGAGTCAAGCCAGTATAGCAAAAAGAGGATAAAGAGTGAATTTTGCAAATAGTTCTCCTTGTCTGTACACTGATATAAATTCACAATAAAGGAGACGGTCGTGGAAACGTTCTTTGTGTGTACATTGATTCGAAGGCTTATCTTTCTTGTTGTATTCTTCATGACAACACCTGCTATTGCAAAATGTTGGTATGAATCTGGCATGGGGGTCTTTCATTCAAAAGGACTCGAGAATAGAATTCCTACAGGAGAAGTTTCTGGGGAACATCGAGGATTAGAAGGAAGTGCGGACCTTCATACAGACACTCATGCGGTTTCTGGTTTTGCTTCAGCCTCATGCTTTCTGTATGACCCTTGGTATGTGCGAGGTGGTTATCTTTCTCAACTCGAAGCAAGTTTGTCTGGGTCTGCACACCTGCAGTATGAAAAAACTTCCCTAGAGGTCGACGGATTCGTGTCAGCATCAATTAGTGGTCCAACACTTAGTGTGGGGCGAGAGTTTGTGCACAAGAATGTTTTTTTTGGAGCTGAACTTGGAATACTAAAAGGGCAAGGGATTGTGCGTGTGTCGGGCAATGCTTCCGTTAGATCTGATTATTTTTCAGGGAAATATTCAACAAGTTTTCAAGGAGAAAAAAAAGGATACGTACCGATCCTTAGACTAACGCTTGGTTACAAGATGACTGACAGGTTAGGGGTCTCAGTTGTTTTTGATCAGTATGCACGGGACTACAGGGCAACATATCTTGTACTTCGTGTGACAAAATAAATCATGATGTTTCAAAGAACTTCTGCCTCAGGCAAGAAGTTCTTTTGTTTGTTAGTAGAATGAAAAAATATACAGGAAGGACCTGTATATTTTTTCATTTTGTGCCCCCAGTAGGGATTGGTCACGAAACTTCTCCTCGTAAACTCGTCGATAAAGTTTCCCGAATCGTATTTGATCCCTTACGTAAGACAAGCAGTTGTCTTACTCTGCTGTCACTGATAGTAAAAATACCTCGCATGATTACATGAGAGGTATTTTTACTATTGTGCCCCCAGTAGGGATCGAACCTACGACCTGCGGATTAAGAGTCCGATGCTCTACCAGCTGAGCTATAGGGGCGTATAACGTAAATTACGTGACTAATACTATACCACATGAAACAAAAATATTCTAGTGTAGTAAATGTTTTTATGCTAGAATAGAAAAACTTTCAAAACTTTTTTTGAAATAAGACGCGGTGGCGAAGTGGCTTAACGCTGCGGTTTGCAAAACCGTCATTCGCGGGTTCGAATCCCGCCCGCGTCTCCAATAAATAAGAAAGACATTTCTTTGTATACCATAAGTATCTATACCTATATGCATCTAAGTGACAGAGGAACTCATACAACTGTTATTGAAGCAGCTACACCAATTCTTACATTTTTGAATAAGACAAAAAATCTTAGTGTAAGAATTTCACCTGGCAAAATAGAAGGAGGAGTCGGAGCAAAATCAAAATCAATAAAATTAAAGCATATTAATAACGAGCTTTACGAAATGGTTATTACTCACAATGGGGCACGGCAAGAATTCAAAGTCTTCACCATTGTAGAATCAAAAGTCCTCATAACATCTCTTAAAGGTGCAAAAAAGTTACAAGACTGGAATGTTAACTATACAGATATGCGTGGTATTCATGGTGGAATGAATAAAAAATAACCAAAGCTCTTCACATACATGCTACACTTTATATATGAAACTTTTTTCAAAATATTTTCCACATCTACTTACTAAGTAGAAATAATTAGAGTATGCATGACTTATTATTTTATTTATTATATATAATATTTATTGTTCCATATTTATTTATAAATGGACCTTCTTTACTTTTATTAGTTTTAAGGGCGGAGCGTCCAATAGTTCGGCTGGAAGAAATTATTTTACTATTCGTCACTTGTCTTGTTTGGGTTGGTGCCTTTGTTAGTATTTATTTTTTAGTTAAGTTTCTTTGTAAAAAATATGCAGTTACTTTATTTAAACCAAAAATAATAACATTACTAAGTTTAGGGCTTCTTTTTTTTATTTGGTTGGTTCTTCTTGCCTTAGACTATTCACCAAGATCACCTTTTGACCTTCAAGGCGGCGGGAGTCATATCCCTATTCCTGGCTATCCTATTCCAGAAATAAAAGCCTCTCCTACACAAGATTTTTAACATATCAATGTAGTACAAGTTTCATATACTCCATGCTACACTTTATATATGAAACTTTTTTCAAAATATTTTCCTCATGCACTACTTTGTATTTATATAATTGAATGTATCGCTCTTGGTATAGCGCCATACTCTCGTGATGTATGGTATGCCGAAAATCTTCCAATCATGGGATATGTACTCTTCTTTGTGGTTGCATATGCTCGCGGAGTGAAACTTTCAAATACTGCTTATTTTTTGGCGATGATACTTCCGCTTTGGCATACAGTCGGTGGACACTATACATTTGAACGTGTTCCGTTCCAGTGGTTTAGTGATCTTTTTGGTTTTGAAAGAAATATGTTTGATAGAATTGGACACTTTGCGGCAGGATTTTCTGCATATGCACTTGCTGAATATGTCCTCACCTATAAAAAAGTAAATACAGTTTTCTGGGCAAGTTTTCTAGGAATTTGTTTTATTGGAACACTTGCAATGACCTACGAACTCATTGAGTGGGTATACGCAGTAAAAGAAGGGGGGGATGCGGGTATAGCATTTCTTGGTTCTCAAGGTGATATATGGGATGCACAAAAGGATATGCTTATGGACACCCTTGGAGCAGTCTTTGTTATCAGTATCTTTTCTTTACGAAAAGTTTTTGGAAGTAAATAAAACTACTTGTTCTCCAAAAATTCCTTTGGTGTTTCGCTCTCAAATGTGTACTCTTCGTTATAGAGAGTAAAAGACAGTTTTTGTGCATGAAGCATAATTCTTTCTGATTCTACAGTGCTTCCATATGCCTTATCTCCAACAATAGGGTGACTGATATATGCCATGTGTGCACGGAGTTGATGAGTACGACCTGTCTTTGGAGTTAGTTCTAGAAGTGTAGTGGTTTGATCTCGTGTAAGCACACGGACATCAGTGATTGCTTCACGCAGTTCTCCACGAGGATTCGTTGGGTTCACACTTTGCTTGTATTCCTTTTTATTTCTTCCAAGAGGTCCATCAATTGTAAATGAATCTTCTTGTACGATTCCTTCCACAAGTGCGAGATATTTTTTTTCTATTGTATGCTGTACGAACTGCTTCTTGAGCTCATCGTAAGTTTTCTCATTTTTTGCAATGACAAGTACACCAGACGTATCTCTGTCTAATTTGTGAACAAGTCCACCAAGAGCTATCGTGCGACCATCCATGAGGACTCTTTCATTCTTGATAGAAAAAGTTTCTGGTGCATGCGTATGCAAAAAATCAAGAAGTGTCTCTTCTGTCGAATGGTCAAATGGATGCACCACAAGACCAGATGGTTTGTTGATGACAATGAAGTCTTTGTTTTCGAAGATAACTGGAATTGAAATCATCCTCGCACTTTACCATATTTTGGTGTATAATTCTTCAGTAACAATATATATATGCCCAGGTGGCGAAATTGGCAAAAGAATTATATGCGCACTGAGTGCGTCTACCAATTTCAAAAACTGAGCTAGATTTATAAAGTTGTTCAAAAATAAAATATGCCCGGGTGGCGAAATTGGTAGACGCACTTGCCTTAGGAGCAAGCGAGGTAACTCATGAAGGTTCAAGTCCTTTCCCGGGCACAACATAAAAAATGAGACATCTTTTGATGTCCATTTTTTAGTTGCGCCCGGGAAGCAAGTGACCTGCGTCACTTGCGTAAGGACTTGAATAGGGGTCGCGAAGTCTTATATTTTGTAATCAAAATAGACTTGGTGACCAAGTCCTTATGATTTTAGTATATTTTCATAAAAACTTGTAATTGCTGAATGGAAGATTTGATATCCTTTCTATATAACGAGAGTTCAGAAAGTCACGAAATTGGAGCACAAAATAATAAACACCCATTTGTAATCAAAATGGGTGTTTATTATTTTGCGAGCATTATAAGCAAGTGACCTGTGTCACTTGCGTAAGGACTTGAATACGGGTCGGAAAATCATCTGTGACGCAGGAGCTGATTTTGTGACCAAGTCCCTTGTCGTAATAGAAAAATGCCCCACCGAAGCGGGGCTTTTGGGTGGGGTGTGGTTCGTCTACTTGATCTTGGCTTCATTCAGAAGCGCTTTGGCTGTTTCGATGTGTCCAGCCTGAAGCAGTCCGAAAAGATGTTGGTTGCCATCCTGGATGGAGACAACAAAGTGCTTCTCAAGGTCTCCTTCTGAAAAGGTGACCTGGTAGACACTTTTCGGAAGAAATAGTGACTTGAAGTTGCGAATTGAGCAACGAACAACCCTCCATCCCTTTTTTTCTGCTTCTTCAAGAAGCAGAGCATACTCCCTGTCAGGTTTTTCGCTTGATGGGACAAGCAGGCTGAGAAGTGCGAGTTCCAAAAACATTGAGTACCTCCGTAGGTAATAGTTTGAAGACCAAAATTACACAAATATAATATATCATACTATGTACATTTGTCAAGCAATTTTCGCCTGAATTTACTTCTCTTTTCTGCTCTTTCTATCGTAAGGACTTGAATAGGGGTCGCGAAGTCTTATATTTTGTAATCAAAATAGACTTGGTGACCAAGTTCTCACATTATTTCATCTCATTGGATTTTCTCCTCTGATAATCCTAATGAGGAAAAATACAACCGCGATTATAAGAAGAATGTGGATAAACGAACCTAGGATATGGAATCCGAGGAATCCTACAAGCCAGAGAATGATAAGCACTGTTGCAATTGTTGTAAGCATGGTGAATGTTGTGTAGAACTTCTCTTACAGTACGTGACTAGTTAGAATACATGAAAGAATGAGAAACAGCACATAGTGCGAGATGGGTTCTTGTTAGATTAATAAAACTAAAAGTTCCTCACATGTTCAGTGTACGCTTTTTACAGGAAATAGTAAGCAAAATTTTTATATACTATAGAAGAAAAATAAAAAAGCGGGGCGACCTTCGTCGCCCCGCACCATACACCATACAAAAGAAAAAACCCCACATACTGTCATCACGACATGAGTGGGGTCTTGTGTGTTACCTGCATTGCACAGATAACGGTTGCAGTTTGGTCAGGCAGCGAGGGGTTCTCGCTTCGGTTCAAAGACCATGAGGTCGTAGCAGGCCTTGCTTGAGGCGCTGACGACACAGATGCGGCCAGTCGGGTTTCCCTGCGAGTGCTCGCGGAAAGCAACGGCAAGCGGCGTCTCCCAGGTCTTCCGCGCGGCGGCGACATCAGCACTGCTCTTGTAGAGCGGTACTTCCGTCGGAATCCCCCCGAGCTTGACCATGATGATGTCTTCTGCGCTCACTGCGAGCGTCATCGTGGAAGGCTTCAGGCCGGCTTGGTTCAGTTCCGACTTGTTGTCGGAGACTTCGGTCTCGCCACGGCGGACCTTCCTGTCTGTCAGGAAGAAGTAGCTCTTCGAGGCGCCTTCTGCATCAACGATGATGTAGTGTCGATCGCCGATGAGGCGAGGGAGTTCATCTTCCATGACCGGAAGGCCGCTGCGCTTTTCGCCGGTTGCCGTGTAGGCGACCTTGATCTGGCGGGCCAGCAGCTCTCTCGCGAAAGTTGCTCGCGCGGCCAGGCGTTCTTCACGTCGGGCATCAACCTCTGCGGTCCGCTGTGCCTGCCTTTCGAGGTGGGCTTGACGCTCGACTGCGAGACGCTCATCCACCAGGATCTGTTCGTTCTTGGTGAAATTGGGTTCGAGATCGAGGCCACGAGCGATTGCGATCTTCAGGTCGAGCAGTCGCTCGACCGAAGACCCTCCGACGAGTTTCGTCATGCCATTGACTGTGATCATGTGGGCCGTCTCGAAGTCTTGTGTCGGGAGCACCGACAGCACATACTTCGAGTTCAATCCGACGATGATCGGACAGGGTTCGCTGTCGATTTCGATCAGGTCGGCAAACGGTCGGATACCGGAGGTCTGGAAAGTCCAGGCCTTGACGCCGTTCACCATGACCTTTGCCGGGCGGTAGCCGTCGTCGTCAGCACCGAAGAACTTGTCCGAACGGAACATCTGGAGTTCGATCTTGATGTCGTTGGGCGCCGTCCAAGAATGGACGATCTCGTGACCCGCGTGGATCTTGAGTGCCGGCGAGACAGCGATGGTACGGGTGCTCATAGTGAATACCTTGCCTTTCTTGATGATCAATTCTTTGACCGGATTGTAGAGAACAACATATAGAAAGCTGGAGGCAACAAAGTTGCAAGCTACCTTACTTTCATGATTACTAGTATACACTAATTTATAAAATTGTCAAGTATATTTTGGCTGGAAAAAGCAATTTTCTATATATATAAAATGGGTATTGAGCTTATTATATATTTCAAAATATAGAAAATAATCAATTTCGTCCCTGATGTATATAAAAAAGAAAGAACCTCCGAGGAGGTTCTTCACGCTACACATTGCATGCAGTGTTTGCCTTGGGTTAGGCAGCCACCATTTCGGTGGACTTCGACAGCTTGTCCAGCTTGGCGAGGATGTGGTCACGCAGCAGATTCGCATGCGTGAAGTACTCGTCGCCGAGTTCACGAGCAGCATCAGGGATGCCGGTCCCCAAGTCCTCGCTGTAGATCCAAAGGCCTGTGCGGACCCCATTCTTTGCGAGTGGGTGTTCCTCGGTCATGCTGATGACCGTGATGGTCATCTTCCCGTCGATGGGCTCTTGGACCACTACACATTGACTGCCTTGGTCGCCGGAGAAGCTGAAGCGACCGACAGTGTTCGAGGTGAACACCTTGATCGGCTTCAGGGTCTTCGTGTCATGGGTGGGCTTCACAGCCTGCCCATTGGAAGTTGCCAATTGAGGGCCGCCGTTGTGCTTGGAAGCGTTTCTGGCACGCTCTGCCTTGGCGAAGTCAATTTCATGTGCGAGGTGTTCGCGCAGGAAGTTGAGCATCTGCTCTTGGATCTCGCCGCGCCAGCCGGAAAGCAGGTTGACCTGATCCGCCGGCTTGAACAGCCAGGACAACGGAATGAAGACATCGCGGCACCCGAAGATGCCGAGGATGTCGGTCGCTTCCAGGTGGAGGGTCTCGACACGGTACGTGTCGTACACCAGCTGCCCGGTTTCGTCCATGTATCCGACGGCGTATTCGCCGTGGATGCCTGCGACCATGTTGCCGTAGAAGGAGCACATGTGCTCCAGCTCTGCCTGCGTGCGGATCGCCGCATCCTTGCGGGCTTGTTCGGCCAGCGCTCGGGAGCGCTCCGACTCTTGCATCAAGCGGGCAGCTTCACGGTCCTTGTTGGGGCGGTAGGAGGCGGGGATGGGGCCTTTCGGCTTCTTCGTGGCCACCGGTTCGGCGGTGCCACCCTTCTTGGCTGCCTTGGGTTGCTTTTTGGCTGGAATTTGCTTGCTCGACATTTGAATCTCCTGCGCAATGTTTCAGCGCGTGGTGGATTGAAAGGTTCAACGAGAAAGAGTCTGGGGCTTGCCGCGGACAACTTTCATGTATTATAGTATACACTAATTTATCAAAATGTCAAGTATATAATTGACAAAATACAATAGTATTATTATATTATTTATAATAATGCTTTGTAATATTAGTGGATTTGAGAAAGAAAATGCGCGACCCGAAGGGTCGCGCATTCTATGTATTGGTATTGTATTTTTCTACTGTCTATCATCTACAGCGAAGCGATTTATATTCTGCTATTCTAGTTATCTTCCAGCTCGCTTTCTTTTTGTTCAGCAAGGCCAACGTATGCTTGATGTGCAGCCTTATCTTTTCGTAGTAGCTCGTCAACATGAAGACGATTCTTCTCTCCATAATCAATCTCTACTTCAAAAAATGGAATCACTTTTACAGGAAGCCTCTTCATAACGAAATGACGAAGCTCACTTCTCATACGCTTAGCAAAGTTAATTGCAGCATCCTCTTTGTTCTCTGGGAGTACAGTAATAAAAATAGTGCCATGCTTCATATCACGAGAAATATCTGTGCGAGTAACGGTGATCATAGAAGCGCCTGATGATTCACGCTGAAAAAAGTCCTGAGTAATACCGAGCACTTGCTGCTCTACCTGTAACTGGCGTTGTGATTTTGGTACATTTGCATCCATATATTATTGGTTAGTGATAGGGTTAAGTGTGTTTTGTCTGCGTAGTCTGCTTTTAGTCTGCGAGGTCTGCGTCTTGTTAGATGCGAAGCTTCTCTACAGTAATTGCTTCAACCATATCAGAAGGAATCATTTCTACTTTACTTTCAATCATGAGACCACACTCGTTACCTTCCATAACTGATGATGTTTTGATCTTTTGTGACTGAAGTTCAACAATTCTTCCTTTGCCAAGCTCAACACCACGACGAACAATACGAACAAGTGCTCCGTTTTCGATACGGCCAGTTTCAACACGACCTCCGATAACATGCTTATCTTTTTGTGAACTGAAGTTTCGAAGCACCTTGAGTGTTCCAAGAATAGTTTCTTTTTCTTCAAAAGGAAGACGTTCTTCTACGAGCGTATCAAACCATTCTGAGAGTTTATAAATAATATCAAAAAGTTGTGGAGTGATGTTGAATCTGTCAGCTTGGTCACGAGCTTTTGCTTCCATCTTAACTGCAAATCCGAGAATCACTGTCTTTTCATCAGATGACGCAAGCATGATATCTCCTTCTGAGATATTTCCTACGCCTTCTGCGATGATTTTGATCTTTGTATCATCGGTCTCACGCTTTTTGAGTTCTGATTTTACAGCATCAAGAGTTCCAAGTGAATCAGCTTTTATGACAACAGGGATAACTACTTTTGCGTTACGATAGATACGAGGATCAAGAACTGTCTTTACTGCGTTTTGTCTAGTCTCCTCTTGAAGTTTCTCCATAATCTTTTTATCAGATGAAGAAACGAAGATAGCCCCAGAGGTAGGTATCTCATCAAAGCCAGTTACTTTGATTGGTTGGCCTGCATGTGGGTTCTTAATTATTCGTCCTGCGAAGTCTTCGATGATACGAATAGGGGAGAGTGCTGTGCCAGCAACAATTGCACCACTAGCAGCAAGTGTCCCGTCTTTAAGAACAAGAGTTGCAGAGGTACCACGCTTTGGATCAACAAAACTTTCAAGGACGTAGCCTGTTGCTTCTGTTGCTAGATTTGCTTTAAGTTCATGCATATCTACAAGGAGAAGAAGTGTTTCAAGAAGAAAATCAACTCCTGTACCTGCCTTTGCAGAAATTTCAACACAAGGAATATCACCTCCGTATCCTTCGATGTAGATACCATTTTCCACAAGAGAGTTCTTTGTCTTCTGTATATCTGCGCCTGGCTTGTCTATTTTGTTGATTGCAACAACATACGGAAGCTTATGAGCATCAATTGTTTTCCATGCTTCAAGAGTTTGTGCTTTTACACCGTCTTCTGCAGAAACAATGAGAATAGCAATATCTGCAATCTCTACACCACGTTCACGCATACTTTGAAAAGCCGCGTGTCCTGGAGTATCAAGAAACGTGATAGGCTTTGTACTGCCATCCGGTTGCTTCTGGTTAACTTCGTAGGCTGAGATACGCTGTGTGATACCACCAGCTTCGCCGTCTACGACGTTTGATTTTCGAATATAATCAAGAAGTGAGGATTTACCATGATCAACATGCCCGAGGACCGCGATGACAGGCTGACGAGAAACAGCTTCTTGTGAAGTGAGCTTTTTTGACATAATTGGAAGTAAGGGCAATTATACCACATTTTTATAATATTTTCTAGTCTTTCTCTTGGAAGAGCTTGTTAATTTCTCGTGTTAGAGTTTCTTTTTTTCGTTTTTCTCTTTTGCTTCGTCAAGTACATACTGCTCTTCTTCAGTAAGTTCAAATTCTGATTCAAATGCTTTAATAGGTTTTGCGTAGAATGAAGTCCTATCGCGGTGATGAAGTGAAGAAAGAACAACGCCGTTACCTGTTTCGTCGATGAGTGCTACAGAGAAAGATTGATTACTTGCGCTTGACTCGAGTGCTTTGTAACGAATAGAGTGTGCGTTTCGTACAGAGGTTTTGAGGCGATCATCAAGTGAGAGAAGATATTTAGAAATAAATTCATTTTTTTCTTCTACAGTTGCAACACTCGCGATGCAATTTGTAAGTGTGTCTTCAAGTGTCGCGCCATTTTTGCCTCGAGTAAGAATAGTGATTCTGTGATCAAGATAGAATACATAGATAATGAGGACCCCAAGAGAAACAGAAAGAGGAAGGGCAGGATTTGCAAAGATGAGTGTGAGAATGTGTTGCATGGCAAGAATTATATTGAAACAAGTAACTACAATAAATCAAAAAAAAGAATAGTCCTGTGTATAGAGATTGTATCATGTGTATAAAGATGGGTGTGAATAGAGATATATGGCTTAAGTCGCTTTAGGTACAATGCAAGCCTCACGTTCTTTCTGGGGTATTTTATAGCAACGAGAAACGACATCAGGAACTGACATGGAAAGGAAGTCGCCGTTTTAAAAGTGCAAAGTTGTACGAATATAAAATTGATATTGCTGCGCTATAAAAGTTGACAAAAATAAATTATAAGTTGACAAAAGTTCTGTTGTTCATGTACACTGAACCGCGAGTTACTCAAAGAAACTGCGTTTCTTTACATGAAGTAGAGAAGAACAGAAAGGAGAAAACTTCAGTTCTTTGTGTTCTCGTGGATAAAACTCCCAACGAAATAGAAAGAGATCTGATATGCCACCAATGAAACACATCTCGATGATGGCTGCTGCAGTTGCCATGCTGGCGGGTGCTGCCATCCCGGTCTCGGCCAAGTCGACACCGGACACCCTGAGTGCCCCGGATCTGCCGGCACCCATGCCTCAGCCGGTGATGGTCGCGCCACCGTCTTTCCAGGACTCCGCACCACCTCCTCCGAGCGGCCCACCCAAGGCTGCCGATGCGGTCGAGGTGATCATGCCGCCTCCGGCTTTCGTCACAACTGACACCAGCCAGGATGATCAAGTGACCCTCTGAGGCAACTTGGTCCCCAGCCCCACCATCACGGTGGGGCTTTTTATGTTATATAATGCCGTCTGGTTTTATTGTTATCAGATAAAAAACTTGACAAATACTTTATATATGATAGGGTGTTTTTTGTCGCTCAAGAACTGAGCGATACGGGCGGAACCATCTTTGGTTCCGCATAGTTGTCAATGTAGCGACCGTTGGTCTCGCAACCACGTTAGCCACTACCCAAGGAGAGAACGATGATCAAGAAGATGATGATGTATCTCGCAGCCATGGTTGCTGCCTTCACCTTCGCCGTGCCCGCGGCGTTCGCAGCTCCCTCCAACACCAACGAGAGCTTCTCGTTCCGTGAGACGGTGCAGCCGCCTTCGGTCTGCTCGTGCAAGTGGAAGGGGTGCACCTTCGGCTGCAAGCCGAAGGCACTCGCTGATGACCTCAAGGCGCTGATGGCGCAGGAGGTTGCGGTTGCTTCCGAGCAACAACCGGACGGCCGAAGGAAGCCCACGCGCTGCTCGGGCCCGACGTGCATCCTGAAGGGCTCAGCTGCCGACCCCATGGTCACTTCCTTTGTCGACAGCTTCATGCCGGCCGATTCCCTGGATCCGGACGGCCGAAGGAAGCCCACGCGGTGCATCAGCAATCCGAAGTGCACCCGTGCCAGTTTGGAAGGCTCCACGTCGAGCTGATCCACGTGCACTGGATGATCAAGAAATCTTTTACAGGATGACTTGATCTCCAACCCCACCCATCAGGGTGGGGTTTTTCTTTTTTTATAGATACGTGTATGAGTAGATATTTGAATTATTTTTATAGTTTTTACTATTATTGAATACAGTTATCAGCTAATGTTTGTCTTGAAAATTCATAAAAAGTGTATATATAATAATGTTTTTAGTTGATTATAATCATTTGTCAACGTAAGGTGCTTGACAAATATTTTGTATATGCTATACTACATCTTGTCGCTGGATAGTCGGTAGCGTAAGCCCGTAAGGGAATCGCCTCCAACATCCTTTGCCTGCTGGTCATTCAAGGCCTGCCGGCGTCGCCGCGACGTTGAGCGGCGGGGTCACCTGACCTTGCCGCGACAGTACCTTCCACAACGGCAACCGTCGGTCTCGCGACCACGCTAGCCACAACCCAAGGAGAGAGACCATGAACCGTCTGACCCATGCCCCGCCGACCAGTACCCATCTGAGTCATACCTCCGGCACCAAGATCCTGGGCCTGTCCGCCTGCACCTCCGCCAAGCTGGCCGCCGCCGGCGCCCGAACGCCGGCCTCCGGCATCAGCTGACCGGTCGCGTTGGCCAAGCACATCGTCGCAGGCGGCTCATTGAAAGCGTTGTGAACTCTGTTCACTCCACTTGTCTTTGGCCGCCTGCGCGATGAACTCGCCGCACTGCGCGCGCTGCTTGCGTGCCACGGCCTCAGGTGGTCTGCCTCGAGACATCTGTAGGCGGTCCGCGGCGAGTGTCTCCGCCCCCCGAAGCCCATCTCGGCGGGGTAACCTCGGAGCTAGTTAACTTAGGACTAGCGTCATTCCGAAAGACCTGAAAGACTAAGTCTCCCCGAACCGCAAGGTTCGGGGGGTTTTTATTTTTATGGTAGAGTTTATATATATGTTTTCATTTTTTATACAACAAGGTTTACGTCTGCGCGGTCTGAATACGTCTGCGCGGTCTGTATCTAGTCGGGTGTATTTGGATAATGCTGGGGCGACAGAGGTAGGAGAGCGCGCGAAGCGCGCTCTCCTAGAATCACTCGACGTATACGGCAACCCCTCAGGTATTCACAAAGAGGGGACAGAGGCAAGCGTGTTACTTGATAAAGCACGCGCACTCTGTGCAACAGTGATCAACGCACATGCATATGAGGTGTATTTCACTTCATCTGGTACAGAGTCATGTAATCTTGCAATCCTCGGAACCTATGATGCATTTGCTACAAACTACAAACTACAAACTACAGGCTTAGCCGCACTCCCTCACATCATTGTTTCTTCTATTGAGCACCCTGCAGTTCTCGAACCTGTTCGAAGATTGGAGAAAGCGGGGAAGATTCGAGTGATCTATCTTCCAGTATATGAAGATGGAATAGTAAAGGTGAATGATCTTATAGAAGCACTTACTGACGAAACTATCTTGGTAAGTGTTATGTATGCTAATAATGAAATTGGGACACTGCAACCTATTAAAGAAATTGGTCGAGCGATAGAAAACTGGAAACGTGAGAAAAACCTTCCACACACTGCATATCCATATTTTCATACTGATGCATGTCAGGCAGCAAATTACTGCAATCTAGATGTGCTCCGACTTAAGGCTCATATGATGACTGTTAATAGTAGTAAGGTATATGGTCCGAAAGGGTCTGCATTTCTGTACAAACGTGAAGGAGTAAAACTTTCTCCGCTATCACATGGTGGTGGGCAAGAGCGTACACTTCGTAGTGGGACAGAAAATGTTGCGAGTGCGTATGCATTTGGAGTTGCGCTTACTGAGGCTCAAAATATGAGAGAAGAAGAAAGTGCGCGCTTGCGCGCGCTTCGTGACGAGACAGTTGCGTCACTAAAAAGTTCAATCCCCTCAATTATTTTCTACGGAGCATTTGATGAGTATTTTGAATTGCTACCAGCTACTAGTCAAAAGCTAAAGGCTGTCCAACGTCTCCCAAATAACATCAACTGTCGAGTACCGGGTATCTCAAGTGAGGAGATGATTCTTCGTCTTGATGCACAAGGGTTCGCTGTCTCACATAAGTCAGCTTGTGCGTCTATGGAAACTGATGGCAGTTATGTGGTTACAGCACTTGGTGCAACAGAAGATGAAGCCCGTGAAAATATTCGTATTAGTATGGGAAGGAGTACAACAAAAAAAGATATGGAAAAATTTGTGAAAGCAGTACAAGACATAGCTAGTAAATACAAAAAATAAACTGCATGTCACAGTTCTTGACATGTTTCTAAACATAAGTAGTATTAAGATATTCTTGTTTGTTAGTAGTTTCTTGAACTGGAGGCCAGTATGGTCCTTGAAGACTATGAAGGATATTCGGTATCTCAATTTGCAAGAGTGCTTTGGCGCGCCCTCTTTGAATATTACGAAGCTTTAGAAACAAGAAGTCAGAAGTTCTTTTACCTAGAAGGTGTCGATCCACTTGATGGTAAGACCCCAGGGGAGTCGATACGAGTATTGTATCTTGGGCTTAAGACAGATGAAGCTCGCGATAACTTTGTTTACGCTATCAAGGAGCTCCTTGAGACAAGACTGCATATGTCAGTGAGTGAGCTTTTCCAAGATATTCTTTGTGTTACTTTTGATCTGCGGCGCCATGAGTTACTTGTGCCACTTGCCAAGTGTTTCTGTAGGCGTCAAAGTGACACCGATACACAGAAACTTGTGATTCTAACAAAAATACTTTTGATTATCGGAGCTATGCGTGAGCATCCCTCTGCACAAAAAGCAGTAAGGATTCTAAAAAAAGCATCAAAGACTTTTGCTAAGCAGACATAATACATGTACTAGGCTAAAGAGCAGTACAAAGTAAGCACCCTAACCTTTTGGTTGGGGTTCTCTTTTTTATAAGTCTACTAAAAGTAGATATGATATACTTTTTGTATTATTGATAACTAAACTACTATAGTATGTATATTGCAAAAGATTTTTCACATTTGCTTGGTCTTACTGGATTAAGTGATGCGCTCCTCAATAATCACTTCACTCTGTATCAAGGGTATGTGACAAACACCAATAAGTTGATTGAGCTTCTAAAAGATAAAGAAGCAGGGACACCAGAATATGCAGAACTTCATCGTCGTTTTGGGTGGGAATGGAATGGCATGAGACTTCATGAGCTTTACTTTGAAAATATTTCTAAGAATCATGTTCCATTAAGTGAGCGTACGCTTAAGCAGAAGATAGAAGGCACATGGGGATCGGTAGAAAACTGGGAAAAAGAATTCAGGGGTATGGCTGCTATGCGTGGTATTGGTTGGGTGGTACTTGCTCATGATAAAAAAGATGGAAAGCTCTTCAACATCTGGGTAGGGGAACATGATGAAGGGTACCTTGCAGGACTTACACCGCTTCTTGTTATGGATGTATTTGAACATGCGTTTATGCTTGATTATGGTATTAAGCGTGCAGACTACATCAATACATTCATGTCATCAATTGATTGGCATGTGGTGGAGGAGCGAGTGTAACAGAACGCAGACTTTGCAGACTACTGCAGACGTAATACATAAGTTAAAAGCGGCGCCGTAGGTGCCGCTTTTATTTGTCATTTTATATTGATTTGTCAAGTTGACTATCATGCCATAATTTGAGAATGTAAAGATACCTACTCAGTAAAAGTAGGTATGGTTCTTATCCTGAAATGACTGCTTATCCACCACGACTGCTAGACGTTATTCTGCTACACTGTATATGTATTTGAAAGATATAGTTCGTCCGTTTTGTAGTAATTATGTATTAGTAGTTTGTGTTTACTTTATTAGATTTTTTGAATCAGCTAATGCCTAAAGGCTACAACCTAATAGTTATCTATGCCTCCATCATTTAATAATTTCACCACCAAAGCAAAAGAGGTAATTCGTCGTGCACATGAGCTTGCAATTGAGCGTGGGCAAAATCAAGTGAACCCACTTCATTTGATGGGCGCACTCCTAACACAAGAAGAATCTCTTGTGCACGCAATCCTTGAAAAACTAGAAATCGATATCATTCACCTTACTGATAGTATTGTGGATGCAATTGAAGTTCCTGGATCATCTGCAACCATGAGTCAGTCATACCAGATGTATCTCACACCGGAACTTGCAACCACGCTTGAAACATCTCTTAAAGTTGCGCAGTCATTTAACGATGAGTTTGTTTCAACTGAACATCTTTTCCTTGCACTCCTTGAATCAACAGGACAAGTTCGTGAGATACTCGCACGTTTTCGCATTGATAGAGATGCTGCGTACCATGTTCTTGAAGAACTCCGTACTCAAAATATTTCTGAAGCACAAGGCCCAAAGAAAAATAAAGCACTTCAGAAGTACACACGTAACTTCACTGACCTAGCTAGACAGGACAAGCTTGATCCTGTGATTGGTCGTGATACTGAGATCATGCGTCTTATGCAGATTCTTTCTCGACGTACTAAGAACAATCCGATTCTCATCGGAGAAGCAGGAACAGGTAAAACTGCTGTTGTAGAAGGTCTAGCTATCCGTATGGCAAAAGGGGATGTGCCAGAGAGTTTGAAAGGAAAAGAACTTGTATCACTTGACCTTGGGACACTTATCGCAGGGACGAAGTTCCGTGGAGAGTTTGAAGAGCGTTTGAAAGCAATCATGAAAGAAATTGAACGATCAGAAGGGCAGTTTATTCTTTTTATTGATGAGATTCATACTATTGTAGGAGCGGGGGCAACAGAAGGGTCAGCGGATGCTGCCAACCTTCTCAAGCCAGCGCTTTCTCGTGGAGAACTTCGTGCAATCGGGGCAACGACTCTCAAAGAATACCAGAAGCATATTGAAAAAGATCCTGCTCTTGCTCGTCGTTTCCAACCTGTGTTTGTAGAAGAGCCTTCTGAAGTGGATGCTCTTGCAATCCTTCGTGGACTGAAGGAAAAGTATGAACTTTTCCATGGGGTACGTATTACTGATGATGCGCTTGTCTCAGCGGTAAATCTTTCTACTCGGTATATCACATCTCGTTTTCTTCCAGATAAGGCAATAGATCTTATCGACGAAGCAGCGTCATCACTTCGTATTGCTCTTGAAAATAAACCTCCTGTGCTTGAGGATGCTCATCGCAGAATTATGCGTCTTGAAATTGAAAAAGAAGCCCTTAGTAAGGAGCTTATTGCAGATGAAGATAAGGAAGATGTGGTAACAACCAAGAAGCGCATCGCAACAATTGATGAAGAAATTGCAAACGTCAAAGAAAGAACTCGCGAACTCGAACTCAAGTGGAAGAATGAAAAAAAGACGGTTTCAGAAATTAGTGAGATTAAGAAATCTCTCGAATCTCTTCGTCTTGAAGCAGAGAGTGCAGAACTCCGTGCAGATCTTACTCGTGTTGCTGAAATTAGATATGGTCAGATTCCCGAACTCACTCGTGAGCTTCATGATCGCCTCGAACGTCTCAAGAAACTTCAGAAGACTCGCAGAATTCTTAAAGAAGAAGTTACTGAAGAAGAGATTGCATCTGTAGTTGCGCGTTGGACAGGCATTCCTGTAGTGAAGATGCTTGAAGAAGAGGAAGAAAAACTTTCTCGTATGGAAGAAGAGTTGGGTAAGCGTGTGATTAGCCAGCGTGATGCAATTACAAAAATAAGTGGTGCTGTACGAAGAAGTCGTGCAGGTATCAATGATCCAGGGCGGCCAATCGGATCATTCATGTTCCTTGGTCCTACTGGAGTAGGAAAGACAGAGCTCACCAAGGCACTTGCTTCATTTATGTTTAACGATGAGAAAGCGTTGATCAAAGTAGATATGAGTGAATACATGGAGAAGCACTCAACTTCAAAACTTATCGGTTCACCTCCAGGGTACGTTGGGTATGACGAATCAGGGCAGCTTACAGAAGCGGTCCGTCATAGACCATACGCTGTGATTCTCTTTGACGAAGTAGAGAAGGCTCACCCAGAGGTGTTTAATCTACTTCTGCAGGTACTTGATGAAGGACGTCTTACTGATAGTAAGGGTCGTGTTGTTAACTTCAAGAATACGATTATCATCATGACTTCGAATATTGGAAGTCAGTATATTCAGAAGATGGAACAAATTGGATTTTCTCAGATGACAGAAGGCGGTGAATATACTCAGGTCAAAGATCGTGTTATGGAGGCTGTGAAGGAGTTCTTTAAACCAGAATTTTTGAACCGTCTTGATGAGACAATTATCTTCGATGTTCTTTCTAAGGATGAGATTAAACAAATTGTTGGACTACAAGTTGATGCGTTAGCAAAACGTCTTCTTGAAAAAGAAATCATCCTTGAAGTGACACCGGATGCAATTGCACATATCGGTGAGAAGTCTTACGACCCACACTATGGTGCGCGACCTATCAAGCGATTTATGCAGACCCATATCTTAAACAGAATCGCATCTCTTATGCTTTCTAAAAAGTTTATGAAAGGGAGTATCGCAGAAGTATCACTTGATAAGAAAGGGGAGATTGCTGTAGAGGCAAAGAAGCCTCGCAAGATCCCAAGTCCTATGAGTAGCGAGCTTCATCAAGCAAGTTCTGGAAAGGAAGCAAAGAAATAATTAAGAAATAATAGTTTGTTAAAGCAAAAAGAGTGACGCCTACGGCGTCACTCTTTTTGCTTTAATCTTCATTTTTTGCTAGAATATTCTGTACTGTTCTTACAAAGGTTTTTTGTATAGCTTTGTATTAGCAAGAAAAATACATGCGTCGGTGGTGGAGTGGTCAATCACAACAGACTGTAAATCTGTCGCCCTTCGGGCTTCGAAGGTTCAAATCCTTCCCGGCGCACTGAATGAAAAATACCTAAGTAACAACTTGGGTATTTTTCATTCAGCTCTGCCACAGAGGCAAGACAACTGCTTGTCTTGCGAAGGATTTGAATACGGGGTCGCGGAGCTTCTTCGACGAACGAAGTGAGGAGGAGCTCTGTGGCCAAATCCAACACAGCATAGATTTATTACCAGTAGCATACATCTTTTGTGCCATTTTTGGATGTAAGAAGATATACTTATGTACCTGTTGTTATGCCGTAGTATCAGATACATTATACAAAAAGAAACCCGCCTAACTGCGACGGGTTCCGTGCGGTTGGCGGGTGTGTTCAGACTTGAATGAACGGATCAGACGGTGCGACGAATGGTGAACACGTCGTAGCGTTGAACTCCCAGATGGTGAACGCCTAGGGTGGTATAGTCAACCAACTTGGTTTCCTTCTGCCACTCGTAGCCTGATGGAAGAGTGTCGAGCGTCCCATCACTTGCACGTGGGTAGTTCACATCGTTCGAGTGTTCACTTTTGTCGTAATACTCCAGCAAGAGCGGACCACCAGTGGAAAGACCACCGTCACTAACGTGACCACCAGATTTGTAGTGGCCATGCGACCCCTTCCAAATCCTTATCTGGTACATCCCCCGCTTGTGGGGATCACCGTTGTGATAGGTGTCCTTCTGGTGAGGGCGGGTGATCATGATCTGGTCAAGCGGGAGCGTCTCCATGATGATGCGCCATCCGCTGGAGAGCTGGCCCTTGTTGGACTTCTGCCGAAGGGTTTCCAGCGTCCCAGTTCTCAAGACATCAGCGAGAAGCCCTGACTCGAGAACTTGCTGCGTTTGTTCTGACGAGATTTCCTTGAGCATGTCAAGGATCTTGGCTGCTTGGGCGAGGGTGGTTTTCATACCAGTCCTTTACTTTCTCCGCTTAGCGGAATTATGACGTCGCTTATGGATAGTTCCAGATCGCGGGCCAATTGGTTGCTGCTAGAGGACTTGCCTAACGGTTTCGTCATAGCAGGTAATAGCCATGTAAATCGCTACTTTCTGCTATAACGAAACCCCTAACTCCTGGTACATATATAGCACATTTATATTAATTTGTCAATATTTTCTCCTGATTTGCTTGAACTTTTCTGCCTTTTCAATTGTTATTATCTTGTTGTATCAATAGAAGTGCTCTTATATGAGACGTTGAATAATATTTACAAGTTTGTTTCTAATTTTCGCTTGAAAAGTTGGATACCTAGTATCTCGATTCAATGTGATGCTAGCTCTCTAAAAAAATGCCGGAAACTACCCGTACTCAGGAGTTAGTTTTTTCTACTTCGAAAATGGCTTTGAGAATTTCTCCACTGTCTCACTGATTCGAAGGAGTTCGTTATATTTTGCAAGCCTCTCAGTGCGTGAAAGAGACCCTGTCTTAATTTGTCCAGCACCAGAAGCAACCGCTATATGTGCAATAGTCACATCTTCAGTCTCTCCTGATCTGTGAGAAATAATAGTGTTCATTCCGTGGCTATGAGCAAGCTCAATTGCGTCAATAGTTTCTGAAAGTGTTCCTATTTGATTAACTTTGATCAGTACTGCATTTGCAGAGCGTTCTTCTATGCCACGTTTAATATAAATTGTATTAGTAACAAAAAGGTCATCTCCTACGAGCTGTACTACATCACCAAGATTTTCATTGAGTTTTTTCCAAGAATCCCAATCGTTCTCATCTAACCCATCTTCAATAGAAACTATAGGGAAGTCACGCATGAGTTCGGTGAGATAGGTTATCATTTCTTTACTAGAGAGTTTTTTATTTTCACATGCAAGCGTGTAGATTCCGTTGTCATATAATTCACTTGCTGCAATATCTAGTGCAAATGCTATATCTTTTCCAACAATAAGACCTGCCGCCTCTACGGCTTTTGTTAAAATGGTTAGTGCTTCACGATTACTTGTTGCATTGATAAGAGGGAAACCTCCTTCATCACCTACACCACTTCCTCCACGAGCATTCATCATCTCACGAAGTTTATAAAAAACTCGAGTTGAATATTCAAGAGCTTCCTCAAATGTTTCGCCACGAAGTGGTACAATCATCCATTCTTGAAAATCGGTCGAGTGAGGAGCATGTTTGCCACCATTTAAGACATTGATAAGCGGAGTTGGGATAGAGGGTTCTTTTTGAAAGTTGAATTCTTCACGGAGATGCTTATGAAGGGGAATGTTTTTATGTATTGCATGAGCTTTTGCAAAGGCAAGTGAGAGTGCAAGAATTGCATTTGCTCCATAATTTGATTTATTTGGGGTTCCATCAAGTGAGATAAGATGTGCATCAAATTCTCGTTGAGAAGAAAATTCTTTTTCAAGAATAGTTGGGGTTATTTTAGTACGTATAGCAGTAAGTGCTTTTTGAACACCTTTTCCATCATAGGCAATATCTCCATCACGAAGCTCAAGTGCTTCTCGAGAGCCAGTTGATGCGCCAGATGGGACACTGGCTCTTCCTGTGCTACCATCTGCAAGCATTAGTTCTGCTTCAACAGTTGGATATCCACGAGAATCAAGAATGGTACGAGCAAGTATTTGCGTTATTTTCATATGCATAAGTATACATCATCTGTGGATGCTGGTAGATGTACATGATAAACTATAACGAATGACAAAAATATACATATACGATACACAAGCACCAGAAAAAGTTTTTTTTGATACAGCGCTTGCCTCGCTTAATCCTGTGTATGTAGAAAGTCCTATCTCTCAAGAAACTATTTCTCCTGACGCAGAGATTATCTCTGTTTTTGTTTCAAGTAAAGTAACAAGAGAGTTCATGGACATGATGCCTAATCTCAAGCTCATTGCTACACGGTCAACAGGATTTGATCATATTGATGTGGCTGCAGCAGAAGAAAAAGGGATCACTGTTGTTTTTGTGCCAAGTTATGGAGAACATACTGTGGCAGAATATGCTTTTGGCTTACTACTTGGTCTATCTCGAAGAATTCCAGAAGCAGTTGCTCTTATTAAAGAGACTTCATTTGTTGATCATAAACTAGTTAGAGGATTTGATCTTTTTGGAAAAACGCTTGGTGTCGTTGGTGCAGGGAGAATCGGTAAAAAAATGATAACTATTGCAAAAGGTTTTGGAATGAATGTTGTTGTGTATGATCCTTTTCAGGATCCTGTGGCTGCTCAGCAGTTAGGGTTTACATATGTATCAATTGAAGAACTGTGTATAACAGCAGATGCAATTACGCTCCATATGCCGGCGACAGCAGAGAATTATCATCTTTTTAATCGTGAAGCATTTAGTAAGATGAAACAAGGTGTGTATATTATTAATACATCCCGTGGAGAGTTGATTGATACACAAGCACTCATTGAAGCACTCAAAGAAGGAAAAGTGGGTGGGGCAGGGCTTGATGTATGTGAAGGTGAAGAGCTTCTCAAGAAGAGTTCTTCAGTTGATATTTTTACACAAGAGAATAATGCTGATACGCTAAAGTATTCTGTTGAAATTTCTATGTTAAAAGAAATGCATAATGTGCTTCTTACTCCACATATTGCTTATAATACAGTAGAAGCGCTTCTTAGAATTTGTGCAACTACTAGCGAGAATATCTATGGGTTTTTAGGAGGGAATGTTATAAACCCAGTAGGAAAAGTGAAAAAAGTTTTTGGTAAATTGATTCTTGTTCGTCATACAGAGTCAGAATGGAATGCAAAAGGAATTTGGACAGGAAGTCGAGATGCGCATCTAACAGATAAAGGATTTGAAGATGCAAGACTTCTCGGAGAATTGATTATAGATGTTCATATTGATCATGCATACGCTTCGCTTCAAGTAAGAACTATGGAGACACTTTCTTCTATGCTTGGGACTATGCGACAGCCTACAGTTTCAATTACTCGTGATCAGGTTTTGAACGAACGAGATTATGGAGAATATACAGGAAAGAATAAACATGACATGAAAGAGCTTCTAGGTGAAGAGATGTTTGAAAAAGTGAGACGTGGATGGGATGTACCTATTCCTTCTGGTGAGACCTTAAAAATGGTTAATGAACGTGTCGTACCTTATTATCTTTCAAATATTCTTCCGCGTATTAAGAATGGTGAGAATGTGCTTGTTGTGTCTCATGGGAATGCGTTGCGTGCTCTTATTAAGTACATTGAATCTCTTTCTGATGAAGCGATTGAAAATACAGAGATGATGTTTGGGGGTGTTGTTATATATACAATAAATGAAGAAGGAAAATCTCTCGCTAAAGAAGAGAAAAAAACTGCTTCTGTATCATACGACCATGTTTAGTCTACATAACACAAAACCAAGAATTGTTGCAACACTTGGCCCAAGTAGCGAAGCACTAGAAGTGTTGACTGACATGGTGGTACACGGAATGAGCATCACACGGTTTAACTTTAGTCATGGAGATCACGAGGCACAAGCAAAAAGATTTGAGACACTTAAGCAAGTGACGAGTGCTACAGGGGCCACGGTACATACATTTGCAGACCTTTCCGGCCCTAAGGTCCGTATTGGGCAGCTTGAAGCAAGTTCTTATGAACTTCTTGAAGGAGATACTTTTGTTTTGACTACACGTACTTTAGTAGGAACACAAGGTATCGCATCGGTTCAGTTTGAAGAATTTATTGTGGGAATGGTGCCCCAGATGCAAATACTTATTGATGATGGAAGAATTGAACTTGAGGTTACGGAAGTCCATGAGACTGATGTGGTTACTCGAATAGTGCGAGGTGGAACTCTTTTTCCTGAAAAAGGAGTAAATATTCCTCATGGACTTACTGCGCTTGGGAGTCTTACAGATAAAGACAGAGCAGATATGGTTTTTGCTATCAAAACTGGATATGATGCAGTTGCGCTTTCTTTTGTGCGCAAAAAAGAAGATATAGAAGAAGCAAGGTCACACATGATGGAGCATGGAGGAAAAATTGTGCCCATTATTGCAAAGCTTGAAACAAGACAGGCGATGGCCAACCTAGAGAGTATTATAGAGGCTGCAGATGTTGTTATGGTTGCACGTGGTGACTTAGGGGTGGAAGTTGGCATTGCACATGTTCCAATGTATCAAAAAGAAATATGTGAAATTGCAAAGAAGTATAACAAGCCTGTAATCGTAGCAACACAAATGCTTGAATCAATGGTAGAGTCTCCTGTCCCAACACGAGCAGAAGTAAGCGATGTGGTTAATGCTGTTTTAGATGGGGCATCATATGTCATGCTCTCTGACGAAACAACAATTGGCAAACACCCGGTGGAGTGCGTGCAGACACTTGCTTCAATTCTCAAAGAGTATAAAGTTGATTCAATCTAGAATTAGTATTGTAAGGAATAGATTCATACAAGAAGTTGTAGTTTTTTTAAGTGATATACTTTACTGTAATTATATGAAAAAAAGTTTACTCGTTGCAGGTGGATGTTTCTGGTGTGTTGAACATGATTTACGTGAAGCATCAGGGGTAACAAAAGTTATTTCAGGATATTCTGGTGGTGATAGCACTAATCCAACATACGAAGATCATACAGGTCATCGAGAGGTTGTTCTTGTTGAATATGATGATACAAAAACAACGTATAAAAAATTACTACAGTTTTTTATTGATCACATTGATCCAACTGATACAGGCGGTCAGTTTGGTGATCGTGGAGAAAGTTATAAGACCGCAATGTACTATGAAAATGATGAAGAACAAATGATTGCAAGAGGAGTGCTTAAAGAATTACAGGAAAGTGGTGTCTATGCTAAACCTGTTACCGTTGATATTGTGCCAAGAAAAAAGTTTTATCAAGCAGAAGAGTATCATCAAAACTATGCAGATAAAAATCCATTAAGGTACAGTCTTTATAGACAAGGTTCAGGAAGAGAAGATTTTGTAAATACAACATGTGCAATTCGAGATGAAAAGAAGGTTATATGGAAGGAGTAGTCAGTTTATTTTTGACATTTTATTACATGTAGTGCAGTGTTTTCATTTTATAAAAATGCTTGACAAGCAAAAATCAAACGTATACTATTAGAACATACTATAGTGAAGACAAAGACTCGTATACCCGCCATTTGGACGCTAGGGATACGAAGAGTCAGTAGCGTAACCGGTCACTTGAGATAGTCATAATTGTTTGTTATGAGTATCTCTCTCACATGATCCAAACGCCCTTCACGAGGGCGTTTCTTGTCTTACAACTATAGGGTTTACAGGTTCTTTTTAAAAAAGTAGTTCTTTTATGGAATAAGGCAATATTTCCTAGGAAAAATTTTGTCCCATACAGATGTCCTTTATCATAAGACCAAACCAGAAATGGTTGTGGTGTGTAAGTAGTATCTTTATTATTAATCCTTTTAATCTAATTCTAAAGATATGAAAGCAAATCCATTTTTGATTACGCAAAATCAACAATCCCCCCATGTAAATTTGTATAGGACAAAAAGAAATAGAATATTGTCTTTTATACAAATATGTGTACTCTTCGTAGCCCCTCTCTTTACAGGAGGTGTGCAGTCTGTTTTTGCAGAAGGAGAGGCAACACCTGTTATTAGTTTTTCTCAAGTTTCTGATATAGCTATTCCAGCAACAGATACTTCTGGTGCAATTGTTAGTTATACTGCTCCAACTGCATCTGAATATGATGAAACTTCAGGAAACACAAACAATCTTCCTGTTGCTTGTATTCCAGATACTGGAACATTGTTTTCGATGGGCTCTACTTCTGTTACTTGTACAGCAACAAGTCAAATAGATAGTGGAATCACCTCATCAGTGTCTTTTACTGTTGCTGTTGCGGATATGAACGCTCCAGTAATTACCATCACCGGATCTTCATCAGAAACGCTTACTGTTGGTGACATATTTGTTGACCAAGGAGCAACAGCACTTGATGATGTTGACGGAGACGTTACTAGCTCTATTACAAGTTCAAGTACTGTGGATACAGCAATGATTGGATCATATGCTGTTACATATGCTGTCTCTGATATAGCGGGTAATATGTCATCTCTTGTTCGAAGTGTTGAAGTTGTAGCTTCTTCTTCAGATAACCAAGCAACATCCACAGTTGATATTTTCTCTTCAGTTAATGGCATGGGAGATATTACTCCCAACGGAACAACAACTCTAAATCTTGGAGATTCACAAACATACACAATAACACCTCAAGATGGTTATAAAATAGACAAGCTTGTTATTGATGGACAGGATACTAATGCTACAACAAGTTATACATTTGCCTCGACTACAGAAAGTCACACTATAACAGCTTTCTTTTCACCGATAAGTCAAGGAGGTGGAGGAGGTTCCCAAGATGTTCCACCAGTAGGCCCAACTACTGCATCAAGCTCAACTCATGTAATAAATGCTACAAGTAGTGTTCATGATATTAGTGTTGAATGGGACATGGCGACAGGAACACTTCCAGTTAGTGGTTACTCGTATATTTTTGACAGCAGTGCATCTAGTTCACCTGATGCAGTTATTGATACTGACGGTCTATTTGCTACAAGTACTCTCGCAGATGGGGAGTGGTACTTCCATGTTCAAGCAATTGATAGTAATGGAAATATAGGAATTGTTCTTAGTGTTGGTCCATATATCATTCAAACTGACTCAACTTCGACTGACACCACTTCTCCAACTACACCTGTACCAACAGTTGTACAAACAGGATCAAGTACAGCCACACTCTCGTGGACTACATCTACTGATGATGTTGCTGTTGTCTCATACCTCTATGGATTCTCTACATCATCTGACACACTTCCTACCACACTTGTCTCTGGCACAACAACATCAGTTGATGTGACTCTAGAAGACGGTATCTGGTATGCATCCGTACAAGCAGTTGATGCTGCAGGGAATGCTTCTCTTGTTGGAACAACAACAAGTTTGGTTGTGGATACGGGAAGACCAGTGATTACCCTAAACGGTACTTCAACAGTTACACTCTACCTCCATGATTCCTACACAGAACAAGGAGCAACTGCATTTGATGATATCTATGGAGACATAACTTCATCAATACAAATGCTTGGTAGTGTTGATACAGACACAGTAGGTGATTACACCATTACGTATGTTGTTACTGATGCTTCAGGAAACATTGCAAATCCTGTTGTGCGTACCATTCATGTGATTGCAGACACCACTTCTCCAACTACACCTGTACCAACAGTTGTACAAACAGGATCAAGTACAGCCACACTCTCGTGGACTACATCTACTGATGATGTTGCTGTTGTCTCATACCTCTATGGATTCTCTACATCATCTGACACACTTCCTACCACACTTGTCTCTGGCACAACAACATCAGTTGATGTGACTCTAGAAGACGGTATCTGGTATGCATCCGTACAAGCAGTTGATGCTGCAGGGAATGCTTCTCTTGTTGGAACAACAACAAGTTTGGTTGTGGATACGGGAGCTCCAACTGCAGTAACAAACATCAGTGGATCAGTTCCTTTGTCTTTACCGACAGATACTCATGATATTACTGTTACATGGAGTCCTTCGTTCGATGGTATTTCGGGAATACAAGGGTACTCATTTGTTTTTGATACAAATAGTAGTACCACTCCTGACGGTATTATTGATGTAGCCACAACAAGTGCGGCAGTAACGCTACCGTATGGGACATATTACTTCCATGTAAGATCAGTTGATGTTTTGGGGAATGTTTCAGCAGTAGAGCATTATGGGCCATTTGTTTTATCAGAAACAAATATTACCATTACTGATTCGACATATAACGGTACATATTATTCATTCTATTCACCTACTAGACAAGAAGGAATAGATCTTGGAATTACGGGAGATACACGTATTAGTAATTCTGTTATCAGTAGTTCTACCGTTGCTAGTTCAGAGATAGCTTCAAGTACTGTTACTGATAGTGAAGTAGTAGACTCTGTCATTTCGGGAGCATCTATTGTAAGCAGTATTCTTCGGTTTCTTAATGGAGTTAACGCAGTAATACAGAATAATCTTGTTACATCCGGTACCTTTATTTTGCCAACAGGGAATGCTTACACTGTAACAACCCCAGTTGCAGTTGATGAGATTGCTAATGATAAACCGCAAGCTGGGTTTAGTGTATCTGGGTATGATTATAGCTTGCACTTCAAAGATACTAGTTATGATAGAGATGAAAACGAAGGAGTCTTTAACGATAGATGGACCATCTTTATAGATTTTGGAGATGGTACAACATTCTCAACGACTACGAGTACTTTGGGACTGACAATCGATCACACATATGCACGATCTATTCAGTACAATGTACTCTACCGAGTTACAGATATACAAGGAGAGTCCTCGTCTGTAACACAGGCTATAACGTTAGCATTTCCATCACCTCCATCGGTGTATACAATAGGAGGTGGAGGAGGATGGTTTTCTTCAGATGTTTGGTTTAAACCTGAGAACGCCACAACGTCTCCTATGGTTCTTGAAGAAAAAAATCTACCAGCTACTTCTACGCTACAGATCGTAACAAAAAGTAAGATGGGGAATGTGCGAAATAAAGTAACTTCTCTGCGAACAAAAGTTATGGCAGTATCTAATCCAACAAAACACTCATCTGATTTGTATGCAAATGCATCAACTCCAAAAGAGAATGGTACAGATACAGTAAGTGCTGTGGCTCCCGGAGTGACTACAAAAACATCTTCAAACTTTTTCCTAAAAGTTTTAGGAAAAGTAAAGAGTTTCTTGGGATTCTAAAGAGCGTATAAAAAAACAAAAAACACTTGAAATACCAAGTGTTTTTTGTTTTTTTATACACATTTATTTTTTATAGTAATGTAAGTGTTTAAATATTTTGAGAATAAGGATTGTAGAGAAAATTCCAATTAAACCTCCCGCCATAATATCTATAGAATAATGTGCATGTAAATATATTCGTGAATAACTTACTAGCACAAACCATCCTGTTGCGAGTGTATAAAGTGTTCTCTTCAGTATTTTATTTTTTATATGAAGGTGAACATAATGAATACTAAGTGACATGACCACTGCGGCCATAGTTGCATGTCCTGAAGGGAAGCGATAATCATGTTCAGTAACAAGCATATTTAATGGGCGAGGAACTTGTAAAAGGTATTTAAGTGTATAGGTAATACACATGGCAAGTACAGTTGTAAAAAATACTTTATAAAATTCTTTACTATCATGAAAAATGTAAAGTGCTATAGCGACACTGCACAACGCAATACACATAGGTATTGGCCCTGATATTTGCGAAATAAAAATTTGAAAAGTAAACATGTTTATAAGCTGTAGAGTAGAAGCGCTTTTGTGTATGTGATTAGTATATACAATTATATTCTTTATTTACTAATTGGTGATATACTTGTGTACATGAAGAAGAAAGTAATGCTCACTGTTATTGTGCTCGTTATTCTCGTTGGAGGGGTTATCGTTATTCGTCAGCACCCACTTGAAGAAAAACTTAAAGTCTTCCAAATTATCAAAAAACCAACAACATCTACAGCTGTGTTTACTTGCGCAGATAAAAAAAACATCAAAACTGTTTTTTATAAAGATAGTGTCGATCTCACTCTAAGTGATGCGCGGCACATGGTTTTGCCACAGGCTACTTCTGCCTCAGGAGCAAGATATGCCAACAAGGACGAGTCATTTGTTTTTTGGAATAAAGGAAATACCGCTTTTATTGAAGAAGGTTCCTTAACTACATTCAAAGAATGTGTAACATCCGGTTTTCAAGCAGAAATGCCATCACCTAGTATACAGGTTAGTGATGCAGCATCACTTAATTGTGTCAAAGTAGGAGGTCATGTTTCTTTTATGGAAAAAGAAGACGGCACTCAGTATTCATTGTGTTACTTTGAAGAGAATCGAGCATGTGAAGTTGGTGCACTTATGCGAGATGAATGTCCTGTTGGGGGTAGAAAAACAATAGGTTTTGATACGATTGACCAGAAATATTGCGCATGGCTTGGTGGGGAGACATTGGCAACGGAAAACTCTGTATGTACATTTGTAGGTGGCTCTACTTGCACAACAAAGGAATTGTATAATGGTACATGTGTGCCTAAAAAATAGATTTTGCTTATTTTTGTAATAAATGGAGCGCAATGTATGTATTAGAAGTAATACCTTTAAGATTTGCTGTGTACTCTGTGCTGTATCAAATATAAGAAATAGATAAACAGTAGAGACAGTCCATGAAAATGATTTTATAAAAAATATTTACAAATTATGAAAAAACGTATTTCTGATAGTGTTCAAAAAGTAGTTCCGCTTATTGCAAATCTGTACACAAAGGCATTAGATCATAAAAAAATTTCTACGGGAGTTATCCTCCTTCTTATCGGAGGTGCATATTACTTTTCTTTGAGCGCAACAGAAGCATCTGTTACATATCAGTATGTAACTGTAAAACGTGGCTCAATGAGCACAACTGTTTCAGCTACTGGTCAAGTTGCTCCAACAAGTCAAGTTGACCTAAAGCCAAAAGTAAACGCAAGCGTAACAGGTGTATATGTTAAGGCAGGAGATAGAGTAAAAACAGGGCAACTACTTTTTAGACTTGATGCAACTGATGCATATAGGCAAGTTCGTGACGCTAAGACATCACTTCAGTCAGCAGAAATTACTCTTGAAAAACTTCGTAACCCAAAATCAATTGATATTATGTCTATTGAAGATTTGATTAAACAAGAAGAAGATTCTCAAATAACCAATAATCAAAAAGTAGAAACTGCGCGTAACACACTCTTAAGTACAGGTCTTCAAGCGCTTCCAGAAGTTGCATATACAACAGAAACAGCCCCAACTCTTACAGGGAACTATACTCTTGATATCGAAGGCAACATCAAAATTGTTGTATATCAAGGAGGGAACTCAGGATATAGTTTTAGTTATTCTGGTGTTGCAAACGGTGTTGGGGAAGTAAATGCAACCGTGGCACAACCTCTTGGAACAACTGGTTTATATATTAAATGGAATAGCAGTACCCCTCAAACTAATTGGATTATTAGTATTCCAAACAAGCAATCAACAAGTTATCTTTCAAATTACAATGCTTGGCAAAATGCTGTTGCGAATAGAGATATTGCTAATGCTGCGTCTAGTAGAAACATTACAAGTCTTAAACAAAAACTTGCAGATCTCACACCGGACGATAATGATCTTGATGTAAGAACTGCACTTCTTACAGTTACACAAAGACAAAATGCGCTAGCAGATGCACAGCAGTCACTTTCTGATTATACAATTACAGCACCGTTTGATGGAGTTATGGCAACTGTTTCTGGAGACATTGGCGTCTCCGCAGTGATGGCATCATCAAATAGTAGTACTGCACTTGGTACTATTGTTACTGATAAAAAAATAGCTCAAATTACTTTAAATGAAGCAGATGTTGTAAAAGTGCGCCTGGGTCAAAAAGCAAATGTTGTATTTGATGCAATCGACGGACTTACTGTTGAAGGTACAGTAGTTGAAATTAATACATTAGGGACAGTAACCCAAGGGGTTGTAACTTATAAAGTAAAAGTTGCATTTAGTAGTGATGATGTAAGAATATTGCCAAATATGAGTGTTTCTGTAGATATCATAACTGATAGCAAGGATGATGTTCTCTATCTTCCAAATCAAGCAATTAAGCATGATGCTGCCGGATATTATGTGGAAGAAGATACTACAACTCCTGTGCTTACTCCGTTACAAAAATTTAGGAATGCTTCGTCAACAGTTGATAAAGAGTTTGCTTCATCTTCAAAACACCTCCTCCCTACTTCAGTGTCATCTTCAAGTTTTGTAAGAAATGGTATGGGTTCTTCAACTCGTAAAAGAGTACAAGGAAATGATATATCGTCTTTACAGTCTCAAGTAATTATTCCATCGGGAACAGTGCTCACAAGAATACCGGTAACCATAGGAATGCAAAGTGATATAGTTACAGAAGTGGTTTCTGGATTACAAGAAGGTGAAAGAGTGCTTGGCAAGAAAACAATTACACAGACAACGGGAGGTGCAGCAGCTCCGTCGATTACGTCACTCTTTAGGCCGCAAGGACAGGGAACAGGAAGAGCCCTTCGTGCTCAATAAGTTACTATGATTGATTGTAAACATATTGTTAAAGATTATTCAGACGGAGAGACTGTTACACATGTCCTTAAAGGTGTTAGTTTCCATGTAAAAAAAGGAGAGTTTGTTGCGATCATGGGGCCATCGGGTTCAGGTAAGTCGACACTCATGAATATTATTGGACTTCTAGATACTCCCACTAAAGGTACATATATACTTGATAATAAAGATGTTTCACAATTGTCTGACGATGAGCAGGCAGCAATACGTGCTGAGAAAATTGGTTTTGTGTTTCAGTCATTTAATCTGCTTCCTCGTACAACAGTGCTTCGCAATGTTATGCTCCCACTCCTATATGCTCATCTACCAGTAGAAGAACGTGAGATTCGTGCAAAGAAAGCACTTACTTCCGCAGGGTTTCCTGAGGATAGGTGGTACAACTTATCTAATCAGCTCTCAGGAGGGCAGATACAGCGAGTCGCCATTGCGCGAGCACTTGTGAACGATCCAAGTATTATTCTTGCAGACGAACCAACTGGAAATTTAGATACCAAAACTGGCGAGATTGTACTTGCAACTTTTAAAAAATTAAACAAAGAAGAGGGACGTACAATTATTCTTATTACTCACGAAGGAGATGTTGCAAAGCATGCGGACAGAACTATTCATGTGCGCGATGGTGATATTGTTGAGAGTCATCATGCGCAGCACGTGCGTAATTAATGTATAACACTATGACACTTAACGACCTTTTTGAAGAGACATTTACATCAATTAAAGCAAATCAAGCTCGTACAGCACTTACTGTGCTTGGTATTGTGATTGGTATTGCATCTGTAATTGTTATGCTTGCAATTGGTAACGGTGCACAAAGTTCAATTGCTGCCAGTATCAATTCCTTAGGGTCAAATATTCTTACTATTACTGGCGGTGGAAGTAATCGACAAGGAGGAGTTAATGCTGGGCGTTCAAATCAGCAAACTCTTACATACGATGATGCAGAAGCGATTCGAGAAAAAATTTTTCTAGCCAAAGAAGTTTCTCCAGAACTTAACTCTCGTTCACAGGTTGTTGCAGAAGGCAATAATACTAATACAACGGTTCTGGGAGCTGTTCCTTCATATGGAACTGCGCATGCAGTTGTAATGACTGAAGGAGATTTTATTACTGATGCACAGTATAGAAGTGCTGCTCGAGTTGCAGTCCTTGGCCCAACGACACGAGACGATCTATTTGGTGTCGGGGGAGATGCTGTTGGTAAAGAAATTCGTATCGCGGGTGCACGTTTTACTGTGATAGGAATCACCAAGTCAAAAGGAGGAAGTGGTTTTGGTAATCAAGATGATCGTGTATTTATACCACTCACTACGGCACAGCGCTATATTTCAGGAGGAGAATTTGTAAGCACTATTGCAGTGACTACTGAAAATCAAGAAGATTTAGCAGCTCTTCAAACAGAAATTACAGAGCTTCTTCTCGAACGACATAATAAGACATCTTTATCTGAAGCTGATTTTAGTATTTTTAATCAAGCGGATCTTGCAAGTACAGCACAGTCAATCACAAGTATATTCACTATTTTACTTTCATCAGTCGCTTCTATTTCACTTCTCGTTGGGGGAATTGGAATTATGAATATGATGCTTACTAACGTTCGTGAAAGAACTAGAGAAATAGGTCTTCGAAAAGCAATTGGAGCAAAGAAGAAAGATATCAGTAATCAATTTCTTATGGAATCAATTGCAGTTACGTTGCTTGGAGGGGTTATTGGAGTTATATTTGGTGTTGCGGTTGCATACGGAATTTCTTCTCTCGGAGTGCTACAGACCCAAGTATCTCTTAATCCTATTTTACTTGCATTCGGTGTGTCTGCTGCAATCGGTATTATTTTTGGTTATTACCCAGCAAAGAAAGCTTCCGAACTTAATCCAATTGAAGCACTTAGATATGAATAATTCGTTATTCCTTGTGTTTTAGGCTCTCTGAGCGTATCGTTTATAGAGGGTGTTGCTCCCGCAACATTTTGGAGCGAAATCATGGTAGATCCTGTTCTGTACTTGACCGTGCTCTTCCAACCGATGCTTCGCATCATGGGGGCCTTCTACTTGCCATTTCTGTACCTGCCAGACATGCGCAGGATAAGCACTCACAAAGAGAAGGGGTGAAAATGTTTCTTTTGTTTACTGCGCAGTGCCGACATTTACGAAAGGAGTGTCGGCCTTGTTTTTTTGTAAGGTATATGAGGAGTACCTTTAAGGCGCACATGGTAAACTTAGTATATTTATGTATACAATCGGCATTGATGAAGTTGGTCGTGGCCCAATTGCTGGACCCCTTGTTGTTTGTGCGTGCGCTATACAAGTTGGAATTAATATTCTTAAACTTTTTCCTCATGAAGAACTTCGTGATAGCAAAAAACTAACTGAAAAGAAACGTCTGACAATCATGGAGCGGTTACCTGTATATGTAGAAGAAGGAATAGTAGTTTTTGGTATTGGGGAGGTGTCATCTGAGAGATTAGACCAAGTTGGTTTATCGTTCGCAATTAAAGAAGCTCTTGCAGAAGCTCTTGCAAAAGTTCATGCACAAGAAGTGCCACAAGATTCTTTTATTTTTCTTGATGGATCACTTAAAGCTGATGGAAAGTATCAACAAGAGACAATTATCAAAGGAGATGAAAAAATTCCAGAGATTGCACTTGCTTCAATTATCGCAAAAACGCATAGAGATACGTATATGAAAAAAATAAGCGAGGTGTACCCTTTCTACGGTTTTGAAAAGCATGTTGGGTATGGTACCAAAGCACATTATCAAGCTATTAAAGAAAATGGACTTACACCACTCCATCGTAAAACTTTTTTAAAAGGTCTGGTTATATAAATATATAGCTCTTTTTACTATCGGGAGTATACTGGGGTATATATGAGTAGTATTTTTTCAAAAATTATAGTAAATGAGATTCCAGGGTATAAAATTTATGAGGATGAATATGTGTGCGCTATTTTAGATATTAATCCGATTCAAAAAGGACATGTTCTTGTTATTCCAAAACAAGAAGTTGATCAACTTTTTGAACTTGATGAAAAAATGTATGACAGGGTCATGCATCGAGTCCGGTACTTAGCTCAAGTTATTAAAGGAAAAACTGACTGTGCTCGTGTTTGTGTATTTGTGGAAGGGTATGGTGTACCGCATGCACATGTTCACCTTGTTCCCACTCGTACTGCTGAAGATTTTGATAAGAAATTTGTTTACAAAGCAACCACAGAGGAGTTAGAAGAAATGCAAGCACTTTTACGGTCATAGTTTTTTATGAAATATCTTGCTATACGCACAGTTGCAGTTCTCCTTGCTAGTTATATTACACGAGTAGGTGTTCCTATTGCTATTACGTCATTTCCGTTTGTTGTAAGCACACTCTGGCTTGGTCTTGTGACAGCAGTTGTTCTCGGGTTTATCAACCATACGATTAAGCCGCTATTTATGTTAGTTTCCATTCCAATTAATCTAGTGACACTTGGACTGTTCTCTTTTGTTATTAACGGAGCAATGATTCTTTTGGCAGATACAATTGTGCCAGGGTTTAGTGTTCCATCACTTATTATGGCTATCTACTTTTCAATTGTGCTTGCTATCGTTAATGCTGTACTTCATGTGTTTGAATAACATTACAGTAGAGCACTCACAATATCCTTCGGTTCCAAAGATACACAAATTATTTATTTTTCGGTAGTGTACTTGTGCTTTCTTCAGAGTGTTCTTCTTGAATCTCTTCCACATCTTCCTGAATCTCATCAACATCTTTTTGAATCTCTTCCACATCCTCCTGAATCTCATCAACATCTTTTTGAATTTCTTCGATATCTTCCTGAATCTCTTCATGAGCTTCTTGAATTCCTTCTACATCTTCTGCGATCTCGCCAACATCTTCTGCGATCTCCTCTACATCTTCCGCAATCTCGTCAATTTCTTTTTCAACACTTGCGATAGCACGTGCTTGGTAGTTGACACTAAGTTGAATGAAGATTGAGAGATAAATTGCCTCAAGCGAGAGTACTGTTGTGAGTACAAGAAGCACCCTGTCGAAGTCAAAACCAAACAAAACAAGCGCGAAAGCACTAATAAATAAAATGGTATGGATGATGACGGAAGGTACTGAACCAACACCTCGAGTTACCGAAAGAGCCAGTGTTTCCAAGCGATTAAGAGGAATTGTAGACATAGTTTCCACTATATCATGAAAATGCTAGAATTAAATAATGATAGTAACAATTGTAATGTTAATTGCTCTTTTGTTTGTTATGGTTATTGTCTTTGGAATCCGTTCACTTTATTTACTTAGCTCTTCTCATAAACATTCTATGCAAGCAGATATGAAAACAAAAGCTCTCGATGTGTTTCTTTATTTAGGTATAGCTATTTCGCTTATTGTTTCAGTTACTAATTTTTTACAAGTTATTTTTGCTGCAGTTGATAGAAAGTTTGTTGATATTTTGCAAGCAACGGTATATGTAGACAGTACTGCTTCTGATGTGCGTTTTGCGATTGCATCACTTGTTGTTATGTTTCCAATTTATATGTTGCTTTCTTGGTATGTGTCACGTGATATTGTTAAATTTTTGTATAAGCAAGATATTTTTATTCGCAAGGTAATGATTTATTGTACTTTGTTTATAACAGTGCTTACTTTAATTGGAACACTTGTTTCAGTTATCTATAACTACTTAGGAGGAGATCTTTCTGTTAGTTTTGGATTAAAAGCAGTAAGTGTATTTGTGGTGGCACTTGCACTCTTTGCGTACTACTACTATTCACTTCGTCGTGACTATTCAAAAACAACTTTAGTACCTATTGTTATTGCAGTATTTGTATCATTATTGATTACTGCACTAGTAATATGGAGTGTCTCAATTATTGGGGGGCCAAGCACAATGCGTGCTATGAAAATAGATAATGTACGTCTGTCAGATATTTCCGGTATTCAGAGCCAGATTGTTAATCGAGTACAAATGACTGATAAGTTACCAGTATCATTAAGTGAACTTACAAATATGATCCAAGAGTATCAGGCTCCAGTTGACCCAATTACTAAAGAATTGTATGTGTATAGAGTCATTCAACAGCCAGTTATCAAAGCTAATTACGGTACTAATAAGAAAGAAATGACAACAGAAGCTATCTTTGAATTGTGTGCAACATTTGACACAGTGCGAAATGTCGATGCTCGAGGGCAGAGTATTCCTATGATTGATAAAGGAGGAGTATTATCAGAAAGCTTCTATTCTGCAAATAATTATTATAACAGTGGAGATATATCTCCATTTTGGAACCATGGAGTAGGCGAGACATGTTTCAAGAGAATTATTTCTCCTGATATGTATTACGGAAGATAACTTCCTTAAATGAGATGTTACATGAAAAAATAGATCTCAAAAAGATTGCTCTTTTCTATACTGGAGAGTGGCACTGCTTCGATCCATTTTCAGCATATAATGTGGAATATAATGGGAGGGTATGGATGACTGTTGAGCATGCATATCAAGCGGCAAGATTTGTTGATACATCTATTGTTGATAAAATCTACAACGCATCTTCACCGTATATGGCAAAAGAAATCGCTCGGAAAGAAAAAATCAATAAACAAGTAATTGTTTCTGATTGGGAAACTCAAAAGCTTGAGGTAATGAGAGAGCTTATTCGTTTAAAAATAGAACAGCACCCAGATGTACGCAAGAAGCTTTTGGAAAGTGGGGATCTTCTTATTGTTGAAGATTCTCCAACGGACTCATATTGGGGGAGAGGTGAAGATTGGAATGGACAGAATAATCTTGGGAAACTTTGGATGGAGAAACGAGAAGAACTACGTAAAGAGATACTTCTAAAATAAGAATAGTTCTTGTCAAAAACCAAATTACCAAAAGTTATTTGGTTTTTGTTTTGAGAGGGTTTGATAATTTGGTAGTATAGAGATATGAAGTTATACGACCATAAAACTAATGATGCAAAATGGCAAAAGAAATGGGAGGAAGCAAAACTCTATGAGACCCCAAAGCTTCCTACTCACAAAAAAGCGTACATTCTCGATATGTTCCCATACCCGTCTGGTGAAGGGCTCCATGTTGGTCATCCTAAAGGTTACATTGCAACAGATATCTATTCACGTTTTAAGCGTATGAATGGCTACGATGTACTTCACCCGATGGGGTGGGATGCATTTGGTCTTCCTGCGGAACAATTTGCGATTAAGAACAAGATTCACCCTCGCATAGCGGTAGAGAAGAATGTTACCAACTTCAAGCAGCAGCTTTCACATCTTGGTCTTGATTATGATTGGTCACGAGAAATTAACACAACCGATCCTGAGTTCTATAAATGGACACAATGGATTTTTACGAAGCTTTATGAGAAAGGTTTAGCATATGAAAGTCATGAGCCTATCAACTGGTGTCCATCGTGTAAGACAGGTCTTGCTAATGAAGACTTGGACGGGGACAAATGTGAACGTTGCGACAGCATTGTAGAAAAGAAACCACTTCGTCAGTGGGTGCTTAAGATTACAGACTATGCAGACAGAATGCTTGCCGATCTCGACACATTGCAGTGGCCAGAAGGTGTGAAGACTGCACAGAAGAACTGGATTGGAAGAAGTGAGGGGGCAGAATTTGATTTTGAACTTGCTGATATGAATGGAAAGACTGTACGAGTTTTTACAACACGGCTAGACACACTCTTTGGTGCCACCTTTGTTGCAATTTCAGCTGAGCTTGCTTCAACATGGTTTGATGAAGGAAAGATAGTTGGGTCTGACATCAAGGACTTCATTATAAAGACACTTGAAGATAAGAAAAAAGAAAATGACTACTCAGTTGTTCCTGAGAAAGAGGGTGTCTTCACGGGAGTGTACGCTGTCAACCCAGCTACTCAAGAAAAGATTCCAGTATGGATTGCTAACTATGTTTTAGGTACTGTAGGGACCGGGGCAATTATGGCAGTACCTGCACACGATGACCGCGATTATGATTTTGCAAAGAAGTACGGGATTGAAATTAAACAAGTCATCACCCCAAAAAGATATGATGTAAAGAACCCTTTTGTCGAAGGTTGGCCAGTAGTTGAAAGAAAAATGGTTCAGGTTCTTCTTCGAAACCAGAAAGATGATACCTATTTATTTTTGAAGTGGAAAAATCAACCATGGGTAACTTTTGTGGGAGGAGGGATAGACGAAGGTGAAGATGTTCATGGTGCTGCATTACGCGAATTACTGGAAGAAGCGGGTATTTCTAATGTAACATTTGTTAAAAAACTTTCAGTTGTAAGAAGTGAATATAGTGCAAACCATAAACAGCAAAACAGGGTTTCTTATTGCGAAGCACTTGTTTTTGATACAAATGATAGCACTATTTTTGATAAGGTATCAGGGGATGAACAGGCACAGTATGAAGTTTTCTGGGGGAAGATTACTGCCTTGCCAAAAGAATTTGTTTGTAGTGAGTGGGATGTGTGGCAATCAGAAGTACTTAATAATTTTCCAAAAGGTCTTCTTGAAGGAGGTGTCATCATTAATTCTGATGGTTACACAGGTCTTGCAAATGAAGAAGCGAAGAAAAAAATCACCGATGACTTTGGTGGTAAAAAAGTTGTAACCTACAAGATACAGGACTGGGTCTTTGCACGCCAGCGCTATTGGGGTGAGCCGTTTCCAGTTGTCCGTGATAAGGATGGAAAGGTCTACATGGTGGATGAAAGCGAACTCCCTGTACTTCTTCCGGAAGTTGAGAGTTATGAGCCAACAGGGACCGGTGAGTCGCCACTTGCAGCAATAACTGACTGGGTGAATGTAAGAGGGGGGATCACTGACAAAGGGACATTCAGACAATCAGACAGTGGAACCATGTTCACAAGAGAAACAAATACTATGCCACAGTGGGCTGGTTCATCATGGTACTATCTCAGATTCCTTGATCCACATAATAGCCAAGCACTTGTTGATCCAGCAATTGAAAAAGCATGGGCGCCAGTTGATGTATATGTAGGTGGAGATCATGCAACAAGACACCTCATTTACGCACGATTCTGGCATAAGTTTCTATATGATATTGGAGTGGTGAGTACTATTGAGCCATTTTCTAGACTTGAGTTCCTTGGATTTATCCTTGCAGAAGATGGTCGTAAGATGAGTAAGCGTTGGGGGAATATTATCAATCCAGATGATGTAGTTGCTGAATATGGTGCAGATACGCTCCGAGTCTACGAGATGTTCATGGCACCGTTTGAACAAACAGCTGCATGGAGTACTTCAAGTATCAAGGGTGCAGACAAGTTTCTTGACCGTGTCTACGCTTTGAGAGCTAAATATACAGAGACAAGTACAGTAGAAAATATTCTTCATAAAACTATCAAAAAAGTTACAGAAGATATAGAGAACTTTAAGTTCAATACCGCAGTTTCAGCAATGATGATACTTGTGAATGAGATGGAAGCGGGGTCTTTTACTAAAGATGATTACGAAAAACTACTCCAGATTCTTGCACCATTTGCTCCCCATCTCACAGAAGAATGTTTCTCTGAACTCGGAAGTATTTCATCAGTTCACTCATCTTCTTGGCCAGAATTTGATGAAAGTAAGCTTGTAGAAACAACAGTTACAATAGCTATTCAGATAGCAGGAAAGATGCGCGGAACTATAGAAATCCCAAAAAATGCAGAAGATCCTGTCGTTTTAGATATGGTCAAAAAACATGAGAGTTATCAAAAATACGTTGTAAATACAGAGCCTAAAAAGATAATCATTGTCAAAAATAAGATAATCAATATCGTAATTTGACGTTTTTGGCAAGTTCTGGTAGAATATAAAGAAAATTAACAACAACAACATGTCAGGTATCACATTTAAACCAAAAGCAGTTTCAAAAAAGCTTCTCACAGCTTTGAACCCAAGAACCCGAGAAATCGTGGTTAATCGTTATGGTCTTGAAAAAGAGACTCGTATGACCCTTGAAGCAATCGGTAAGACGTACGATATCACTCGTGAACGTGTTCGTCAGATAGAAAATTTTGCCCTTGCTTCTATTAAGAAGTCAAAAGAATATAAAGAGCACATTTTTGTATTTGAAGAGCTAAAGAAAATTGTTGCTGAACTCGGTTCTGTTGTTTCCGAGGATCACCTCATGCGTCATATCTCTAAAGATCCAGTGATTCAAAATCATATTAACCTATACCTTGCTTTAGGAGAAGATTTTAAAAAGCATAAGGAAGATGATCATTTCCATGCACACTTCACAACTGATGATAAGACAGCAAATCATGTTCGTGATGCCCTCCATAAGTTGTATGCTTCTATCAATGAAGAAGACCTTGTAAGCGAAGAAGAAATTTTCAACCGTTTTATGGGTCATCTTACAGAGCTTATCGGTGAATACAAAGAAAATAAAGATATTATCTACCGTTACCTTGCACTTTCAAAAGTTATTGGTAAGAATCAGCTTAGTGAATGGGGAAGAACTTCATCTCCACACGTAAAGGCTCGTGGTATTAAGGATTATGCATACCTTATTATGCGTCGCGCTAATCGTCCAATGCACTTCAAAGAAGTGGCTATGGAAATCAATAAGACATTTGGCAAGAAAGCTCATGTAGCAACATGTCATAATGAACTTATTAAGGATTCTCGTTTCGTTCTTGTTGGTCGTGGTATGTATGGTCTTAAGGACTGGGGTCACACAGGAGGGGTTGTGCGTGATGTAATTTCTGAGGTTCTCAAGGAAGCAAGTCAGCCACTCTCAAAAGAAGAAATAATCAAGCGTGTACTTGCAAAGAGAATCGTTAAACCAAACACAGTTCTCGTTAACCTTCAAAATACAAAACATTTTCGTAAGGTTGCCGGAGAATATACGCTTGCGTAAAAAGACTTTTAAGAATATAGGACAGAAGAAAAGATACCTCAAGAGGTATCTTTTCTTCTTCTTGTACATCTTTAAGTCTTCTTAGAAGTATCTCTTGTGGTATACTTTTCTCATGCAATTTCTTATCGACATAGGACTTTCCATTGTCTACTTCTGTGTATTTTTACTCTTTTGTGCATGGACATATCGTTTTTGGATGATGTATGTTAATCAAAAAGCATTAAATTCTATAGATTGGATCATGCTTGAAATTAAGCTTCCTCGAGAAATTAACAAATCTCCACTTGCAACAGAGGTTGCTTTAGCTTCTTTTATTCTTAACTCTGGAGTGAGCACTAAATACGACAGAGTATTTAAAGGTAATCTCCCCGTTTTTTCTTCACTGGAAATTGCATCCATTGAAGGGGTAATACATTTTTATATTCGTATCCAGAAACGTTTTAAAGATCTTATAGAGAGTAATTTTTATGCACAATATCCTGAAATAGAAATAGTGGAAGCTGATGACTATACTAAGCTTATTAGGTATCATCATTTATCTAAAGATGTTTCTATGTGGGGAAATCTTTTTAGAACATCAAAGTCATGGAATCCGACCAATCCTAAAACAGGTACCGCATTTCCAAAAGAAGGGAAAGCAAATGTTCCTCTAAATGAAGGAATGGAAGCATATTCTATGAAAGCAGATTTTTACCCTATAAAAACGTATGTTGATTTTGGGCTAGATAAGGATCCTAAGGAAGAGTTTAAGATTGATCCACTTAATCAACTTATTGAGACACTTGGAAGTATAGGCAGGGGTGAACATATGTGGTATCAGATTATTATTCAAGATGAAAGTGTTTATAGTGGTAAAAAAATGGATAAGTTCTACATAAATGAAAGAACACATGATCATCTGTCACTTAAAGATATGGCGGATGCTCGTAAAAAGCAGATTCGTACTGCTGGACATGTTTTGCACGGCGATCAAGTGTTTGATGAGTATGGATATATAAAAACAAGAAAAGTTGAAGACGGTGAAGATGAAAATGGTAAACCAAAGTTTAAAGAAATTCCTTTGACATACAATTTAATAAAAGACCCAGCAAAAGATTCAGGTGTAAAAGTTGTTGGTAAAAAAGAAATGGATCTTACTCCAGAAGAAAAAGATGAAATTGAAATTATTAACAAAAAACTTTCTAAAGCACTTATGGTATGCGTTGTGCGTCTTATCTATATTGCAAAAAAAGAAAATTTTAAAGGTGGACAAATTGCAAATACGTTAGCATTTCCGAGAACTTTTAAAGGTGTTAACTCATTTGGAATGAATACTTCAGATCCGTACGATTATCCTTGGGAAAAATTTGGAGGTAAGCGCGTAGCGTGGCGCACAGAAGAAATGTTTGAAGAATATGTAGAACGAGAAGGTTTTTACCCTCACATTAAACAAAGGGATGGTCTTGATAAATGGGAAGATAGAATATTTTGGTCATCAAGCATGAAGCAGCGTAAGTTGTTCCGAATGATATTTGAGGCAATATTTTATCCTTTTGACCATCCTCATGCTGATAATGCATTTACCCTTAATTTAGAAGAACTTGCAACTCTTTGGCATCTTCCTGGAGCAACTGCGGCAACTCCTACACTTCCACGTATTGATAGTAATAAAGGTATGCCACCAACTAATCTTCCTATTTAACCTCAAGTAATTATATGCATGAAAAAAGAAATTACAGCCTAGCCTCAGTACTTACAGTATGTACACTTCTTGGGTGTTTGTATCTTTCATCCCAAATGTTTTCTACTTCAAAGATATTCCCAGTTAACAAAAATTTTACAATTAATGAAAGTGAATCTCTAAAAAGTGTTAGTGAAAGACTTCAGACCGAAGGGTATATTACATCTGCTCTTCTTTTTAGAGTAGGGGTTTCTTTTTTAGGTAAAGATAGAGCATTACAGACTGGTGGATATGTATCCGATAAACCACTTACGTTATTTGGTGTTATTGATTTGTTTGTAAGTGGTCACCCAACTTCACCGCTTCTTTCTGTGACAATTCCTGAAGGTTCTACTTCTTTTGAAGTTGCATCAATACTAGCAAAGGCTATTCCAACTATTTCTATCGAAGGATTTATTAAGCGAATCACAACAAACAAATTAGAGGGTAAACTTTTCCCATCCACCTACTTCTTGCTACCTTCTTATAAGGAAGACGACATTATTAAACTCATGCTAACAGCTTTTGCAAAAAAAGTTGCTCCACAAATTACAGAAGATACAATAGATTTGCCCCTTAAAAATGAAAATGATGTTCTTGTCCTTGCTTCAATTCTTGAAGGAGAAGCAAAAACTCAAGAGGATATGAAAATTATTGCAGGAATTTTACTTGCCCGTTTACAAAAAGGGATGCCATTACAAGTAGATGTTGCAAAAGAGACTTACAAACAAAAAGGGTTACCGCTTGTGCCAATCAACAATCCAGGGATTATAGCAATTGATGCAGTTCTCCACCCAGTAACTACAGAATATTTTTTTTATATAACAGGTAACGACGGCAAAATGTATTATGCAAAGACATTTGAGGAACATAAGAGGAACATACAGAAATACTTGAGATAAAAAAGTTAGAGTTTAGACGATAGAAATTAGAAAAAAATTAAATCAAATGTTAAAATCTAAAGTCTAGACCTACTGTTGTTACGTTATCTTTGCTGTCTACCCTCTATTACTTAATTTCTATTTCTGCCCCAATGAAACTTCACAACCTCGCATTTATCGATACTGAAACAACTGGAACAGATCCTAATACGCATGAGATTATTGAACTTGCGGTGATTATTGCACGCCAAGTCCCTCGTGAAGGCAAGGGGCCAAAACTTGAGATCATTGAAGAATGCGAATGGAAAATAAAACCACAGCATATAGAGCGTGCAGAAGAACAGGCGCTCCGTGTTAATGGATATAACGAAGTTGATTGGATGTTTGCTGTTGACAGAAAGAAGGCGATGGAAGAATTTGCAAAGAAAACACAGAGTTGTTCTTTTGTGTCGCATAACCTTGTGTTTGATTACGGGTTTGTTATGAAAGCATTTGAAGAGACTGGAATTGATAATCGTATGCACTATGCAAAGATAGATACTATCTCACTCGCCTTCGGTAGACTTTACGATGCTCCGCAAGCTGACAAGTTTTCACTCAGATTTTTATGTGAACTTCTTAAAGTAGAAAATACAAAAGCCCATACTGCTCTTGCGGATACTCGTGCACTTGTTCAGGTATATAAGAAATTGATGAATGCGTAAAAAGCTATAGACTATAAAATGAAAAACCACCTCAACAAGGTGCGGGGTGGCTTCCTTTATGAGATGGTGATTGTTATTTATTTTTTCCAGTGTCGTGCATTGCACAGCAAATCATGTTGACGACATGAATAGGTGCGTTTGCTTTTAGAAATTCATGTGTGACAGGAATCAAAAGGGTCTTTTTTTCAGAAAGAGATATTTCAGAATGACTACCCTCCTCCCAGTAAGGTCTCCAGTACTCGGCCTGGAGCGTGTTGTGTTTAATATCTTTACTGAGTATGTCATGAGGATCCATCGTATCCTCAATTTTTATGACAAGGTATTTCCCAGTAATTTGGAGAATATATGCCGTTGTATGAAAAACTCCAACAAGGTTATCATCTTGCTGTGAAGATTCCAAAAGCATGTAGAGGCTATAAGGCTTATCTGTTTTTACATTTGACATGTTATATACCTCAGTGATTGAGTTGCTGATGTAAAGTGCTATTTTGCTAAACGAACTCTACTATATTTGAACTAAGTTGTCAATTATGGTATAATGCCTTAATTAACAACAGTCCATATATTCCTTTTTGAATTGCGACTACTAGCTATAACTTTATGAAAAAACCTGAGCATATCGAGAAAATCATTGTGAAAGGTGCACGTACACATAATCTCAAAAACATCACCGTTGAGATGCCTCGTCACAAGATGATCGTGTTCACTGGGCTCTCAGGATCAGGTAAGTCTTCGCTCGCATTTGATACTATCTTCGCAGAAGGGCAGCGTCGTTATGTTGAGTCACTCTCAGCGTATGCTCGTCAGTTTTTGACACAGCTACAGAAACCTGATGTAGATGAGATTGTTGGCCTTTCTCCTGCTATCTCTATTGACCAGAAGTCTGCTGGCCGTAACCCTCGTTCAACGGTTGCAACAATTACCGAGATCTATGACTACCTCCGTGTACTGTATGCGCGTGTAGGTAAACCATACTGTGTAGAGTGTGGTGCTAAGATTCAGAAGCTGACCAATGAAGAGATCATGCATTTTATCTTGGACAAAGTTCAGGGAGTTGATTACAAGAAAATAAAAACCGAGATGATGGGTGTTGAATTTTCTCATGCTGAAGTACATATTCTTTCACCACTTGTTCGTGGAAGAAAAGGAGAGTATTACCAGATGCTCTATGACATGCTTGGGAAAGGATATACAGAAGCTGTGATTGATGGTGAGCGTAAAAGTCTTCGTGAGCAAATAGTGCTTTCTAAGAACAAGAAGCATGAAATTTCAGTTGTAGTTGACTCAATAGCACTTGATGAGCTTCGTCTCAAAGCATCACAAAAAGACGCGATGACACGCCTTTCTGAGGCTATTGAACGGGCGCTTCATGAGTCAAACGGTCTTTTAGAGGTTGAAATTCTTGGTGAAAAAACAATCATGAGTAACAAGTTCTCTTGTGCATCGTGTGGATTTTCATTCCCAGAAATTGAACCTCGTTTATTCTCATTTAACTCTCCATACGGGGCATGCCCTACTTGTAACGGTCTTGGCACAAAGTATTTTGGAGGATTAGATGAATGTGATGATTGTCATGGCAAACGTTTACGTCCTGAAGCACTTCACGTATACCTTGATGATGTTCATAAAATAAATATTGTAGATATTGTTGCGCTTTCTATTACGGAAGCTGAAAAATATTTTACTGATATCCCGCTTTCCAAAAAAGAACAAGAAATTGCTTCTGTGGTAATCAAAGAGATTCAGTCTCGTCTTTCATTTATGTTAAATGTGGGGCTTAATTATCTTGCACTGAATCGTAAAGCAGATACACTCTCAGGAGGTGAAGCGCAGCGTATTAGACTCGCTAGTCAACTGGGAAGTCAGCTTGTGGGTGCGCTCTATGTACTAGATGAACCGACAATTGGTCTTCATCAAAAAGATAATGATAGACTTATCAAGACACTTACACATCTTCGAGATATTGGAAATACAATTATCATCGTAGAACATGATGAGGATACTATTTTTGCTTCTGATTATATTGTTGATATTGGACCAAAGGCTGGTATTCATGGAGGGGAAGTAGTTGTATCTGGGTATCTCGACGAACTGCTTACTGCTCCAAAGAATAAATCAGGGAGTGTAACACTAGCGTACCTTCGTGGGGAAAAAGAAATTCCAGTACCTGCACGTCGCCAGACTGACAAAGGCACACTTCGAGTAACTGGTGGAAATATTTTCAATATTCAGAATTTAAGTGCAAATGTTCCGCTTGGAAGATTAAATGTAATCACGGGAGTTTCAGGATCTGGGAAGAGTTCTTTTATGTATGAGATTCTCTACAAGAACCTTCTTGCTCGTCTTGAACGGCGTCATAGAACAGTAAAGGTTTTTAACTGTGAGACGTTTTCTGGAACAGAATATGTATCTCGTGTGGTGATGATTGATCAGTCAGCTATTGGTCGTACCCCACGATCAAACCCAGCAACATATACAGGAGCTTGGACACATATACGTGATCTTTTTGCGGAGAGTGAAGAAGCGCGTATTAGAGGATGGAAGGCATCACGTTTTTCTTTTAATGTAAAAGGTGGACGTTGTGAAGCATGCCAAGGTAATGGTGAGATAGCAGTTGAAATGCACTTCCTCCCAACAGTGTATGTTGAGTGTGATGTTTGTCTTGGTAAGAGATTTATGAAAGAAACGCTTGAAGTAAAATGGAAAGGAAAAAACATTTATGACATACTTCGCATGACAGTTGAGGAGGCACTCACGTTCTTTTATGAAATCCCTGCTATCTATGATCGTGTGAAGACTTTGAATGACGTAGGACTTTCATACCTTGAACTTGGACAGTCAGCAACAACCCTTTCAGGGGGAGAAGCACAGCGTGTAAAGATTTCTTCTGAGCTCTATCGTCCGCATGTTGAGAAGACTATTTATCTTCTTGATGAGCCATCAATCGGGCTTCACTATGAAGATATTGCTAAATTGATTGAGATATTAAATAAGCTCGTTGATAAAGGTAACACAGTTGTACTCATCGAGCACAATTTAGACATCGTGAAGTGTGCAGATCATATTATTGATATCGGACCAGAAGGTGGTATCGGTGGAGGCAAGGTTGTTGCGACAGGGACACCAGAGCAAGTAGCAGGGAATACAAATAGTTACACCGGTCAGTATCTTAAGAAGATTCTGAAGAGAAGTAAGGATAGAAATAAAGAATAAGTATTGATGGTTATTAAATACATAAGCGCGGCCTACGGCCGCGCTTATGTATTTTTAAAACCTTATATATTAAAAATAAAAAAAGAAAAAGCGGCCCTTGTGGGGTCGCTCTTTGCACTACCAAGTAATTTCCTTGGCTTTACCTTTTTGCTTTTGGGTAGATTGGACGGTCTGTCCCGCCACCGTTAGTATGTCGCCCATCACCAGAAAGCGCCATCTGCGTCACCTTGATGACATGTGCGCGAGTATGACAAGCGTACACATGGTTCTGAAGCAGTTTGGGTTCAGAGATGGAACATGTCCCAAGTTTGCTACAGCCGATACAGCTGGTGTCGTTTACTTTTTCGGTCATGAGCCACCTCCTTCTTGAGGAGGGGTGTCTTGGATATTGCGAAGATGGTCCAGAATCTCTTCTGGGAAATAGCAGTCAGCACCACCAACACCATAGTATTCAGCTTCACGAGCTGCACGGTTTTGACTATCGATCGCAGGATTCCCCGCGCTACTTCCGGGCATTCCGGATCTTTTTTCTTGTGCCATAGGAATTCTCCATTCTTTTATATTTAATGAACTTCTGATTCTCGTGTGTCTATCTTTATACCAAGTTAATGGTTCATAGACTTTACGAGAGGCGTAGATGCCTTTTCTTACGATATCTTCCGTTTGAATAAGGCAAGAATATATAGTACAATACATCCAATGAAAAAGCAAGACCTGACAGAACTTAAGCTTCCGGATGCTCCGGGAGTGTATTTTTTCCGTGATGAAGAGGGAAATATTTTATATATAGGGAAAGCAACTTTTTTGAAGGATAGAGTACGAAGTTACTTCAATCCAGATCTTATGAAGAGTAGAGGGTTGCGACTTGTAACCATGGTTACCCTTGCCAAGACCGTAACCTATCAAGAAACAGGGAGTGTGCTTGAAGCGCTTCTTCTTGAAAGTAAACTAATCAAGGAGCATGATCCTGTCTATAATGTCAAAGAAAAAGATGACAAAAGTTTCACTTGTGTTGTTATTACCAAGGAACAATTTCCTCGAGTTCTTGCTATGCGTATTCGTGACTATGAGAAGAAATTTACCAAGAAAGATGTGTCTGTTGTGTACGGCCCATTTGCTTCACTCTCACAGTTACGCGAAGCCATGAAGATTATCAGAAAGCTTTTTCCATATAGAGATACCTGTGAGTTAGGAAGCACTAAGCCATGCTTCAATGCTCAGATCAAGCTATGTCCTTCAGTTTGTATAGGACAAATATCTGAAATTGATTACAAGAAAAATATAGCAAATATCAAGAAACTATTTGAAGGTAAAAAGACAGAAATTGTAGCTTCACTTCAAAAGGACATGAATGATTATGCTAAAAGACATTTATTTGAGAAGGCTGCTTCAGTGCGCAACACACTGTATGCTTTAGATCACATAAAAGATATAAGTCTTATCAAGGAAGACGAAGTTTTGTCTTTTAAGAATAATAGCTTCCGTATCGAAGCGTATGACGCTGCCCATATATCAGGGACATCTCGAGTGGGGGTGATGGTTGTCCTTGAAGGGCATCAGATTGAAAAAAATGAATACCGAAAGTTCAAGCTAGAAGAAAAAATAAATGACGACTATGAAGGACTTCGTCAAATTCTAACTCGTCGTTTTGGACACAAGGAGTGGCGCTTCCCGGACCTTGTGGTTATTGACGGAGGGCTTGCGCACAAGCAAGTTGCAGAAAAAGTTCTGGCATCTCTTGGGCTTCTCATTCCATGTGTGTCAGTTGTAAAAGATGAGCGCCATAAACCAAAAGACATTCTTGGGGATAAAGTACATGTGGATTACCATAAAAAGGATATACTTTTAGCTAATGCCGAAGCACATCGATTTGCAATAGGGTATCACAAAACCTTACGAAATAAGCTTCTCTTTTAGCACTGACAAATGAGTGTCAATGCTTACTATTGACATGGAAGTGAAAGACAAAAATAATGGCTTTTACACTCTAGCGTGTACACTTTAGATATTAGTAAATGATGTAAAAATAAAATATTTTTAAGCGTGGTATGGCTATTTTGCAAATAATTAAGAAAAGAAATGGAGAGATGGTTCCTTTTGATGGAGAGAAGATTGAGAAGGCAATCAAAAAAGCTTTCATCAGCATTACTCGCGAAGAGAAGGCAGAAGTTGCTAAACATATTTCTGAGCTCGTAGCTAAAGAGCTTGAGCTCGAAGCAATGACTCGCGACGGGTATGTTCCAACAGTTGAGCATACACAGGATCTTGTAGAAAAGCACATCATGGGGGCTGGTTTTTTTGACGTCGCAAAAGCTTACATCATTTATCGCTACGAACGTACAAAAGAACGTGAAGAAGAAAAACTTGAGACACTTGAAAAAGTAGAAGAAGGAGGGCTCTACATTACGAAGAAGAACGGCAAGAAAGAAAAGTTTAATCTTGAGAAAGTTAGAAAGTCAGTTTCGTATGTGATTACAGGGTATGAAAAAGAAGTTAATCTTGACCAGATTGTTAATCAGGTAAAGCTTGAGGTATACGAAGGGATGAGTACTTCCGAAATTCGTAAGGCGGTCATCATGACTGTACGTTCAATGATTGAGCAGGATCCTATCTATTCATATGTTGCGTCTCGTATGATTCTCGCACAGATTAATGAGGATCTTCTCGGAGAAAAAATAGACTATAGTACTATTGATGTTCAGTACCAAGCTACATTCATTGATAGTATTACAAAAGGAGTTGAAAGAGGGCTTCTTGATGCTCGTATGAAAGACTTCGATTTAACTCGTCTCTCAAAGGCTATCGTTAAGTCTCGCGACGAGTTATTTATGTATCTCGGCTCTCAGACACTCTATGAGCGTTACCTCGTACGTGATGTAGAAGGTGACGGAAAGATCATCGAAAACATCCAAGGCTTCTGGATGCGTATCGCTATGGGTATCGCACTTGGGGAAAAAGAACTCGATCGCACTACACGCGCAATCGAATTTTATGAAGCGATGTCCACACTCCGTTTCGTTCCATCATCACCAACACTCTTCCATGCAGGAACAAAGCACCCACAGCTCTCATCATGTTACCTCAACACTGTAGGTGACTCTCTTGAGTCTATTTTTAAGGTCTATGCAGATAATGCACAGCTCTCTAAGTGGGCAGGAGGTATCGGAACTAACTGGACCTCTGTTCGTGCATCAGGTGCACTTGTGAAGAAGTCAGGTATCAAGTCAAATGGGCTTGTTCCTTTTCTTAAGATTGCAAACGATGTAACTGTTGCTATTAACCGTTCAGGACGCCGCCGAGGTGCAACATGTGTATATATAGAGAACTGGCACTACGATGTTGACGAATTCTTGGAGCTTCGTAAGAACACTGGAGATGATCGTCGCCGAACACACGACATGGATACTGCGCTCTGGATTTCTGACCTCTTCATGAAGCGCGCTCAGAATGATGAAGATTGGACACTTTTCTCACCAGATGAAGTTCCAGAACTTTCTGAAACATACGGAGATGTATTTGAGAAGCACTATGAGAACTACGAAAAGCTCGCCAAGGAAGGTAAGGTAAAAGTGTTCAAGCAGATTAAGGCTCGCGAACTTTGGCGTAAGATGATCACTATGCTTTACGAAACAGGTCACCCTTGGATTACATTTAAGGATCCTTCAAACATTCGTTCACCACAGGATCATGCTGGAGTTGTTCATAACTCAAACCTCTGTACTGAAATTACACTCAACAACTCACTCGATGAGACTGCTGTATGTAACCTAGGATCACTCAACTATCAGCGTCTTATGCGTAATGGTAAGTTCGATGTAGATCTCGTAGCTGCTACTACTCGTACAGCTATCCGTATGCTCGATAACGTAATCGACGTCAACTACTACCCAACTATCGAAGCAAAGAACAGTAATATGAAGCATCGCCCGATTGGACTCGGTCTCATGGGCTTCCACGATGCTCTCTATATGATGAATATCAACTTTGATTCTGATGAAGCGGTACAGTTCGCTGATGAATCTATGGAGCTCATCTCATACCACGCTATTCTTTCATCATCTGAGCTTGCTCGTGAGCGTGGGGCATACTCAAGTTATAAGGGAAGTAAATGGGATAGAAATATTTTCCCAGTAGATACTATTGCTCTCCTTGAGAAGAGCCGTGGAGTTGAGATCCCTGTTAGTAAAACAGGCAAGCTCGACTGGACACCAGTACGCGCATCAGTGAAGCAGTTCGGTATGCGTAACTCAAACACTATGGCGATGGCACCAACTGCAACTATCTCTAACATCGCAGGATCTGTCCCATGTATCGAACCTATCTATAAGAACATCTACGTGAAGTCAAACATGAACGGTGAGTTCATTATTGTGAACCCATACCTCGTAGATGATCTCAAGGCACTTAACCTTTGGGACTTCGAGATGATCGGACTTCTCAAGTACAACGATGGTTCAGTAAAAGATATCCCATCTATTCCGGCACACCTTAAGGATAAGTACAAGGAAGTGTTCCAGATTGATCCATCATGGCTTATCAAGTCAGCTGCGTCTCGTGGCAAGTGGGTTGACCAGTCACAGTCACTTAACATTTACTTCGCAGGCACATCAGGGCGCGAGCTTGCTAACATCTATGAGTACGCATGGTCACTTGGTCTTAAGACAACATACTATCTACGATCACTCGGTGCATCTCAGGTAGAGAAGAGTACAGTTAATGCGTCTGAGTTCGGTTCTACACACAAGCGTGATGCTGGAGCTGATTCAACAACAGCAAGTGCAATGGGGACTCAGATCAGTTCTCCTGTTGCAAGTGCTCTCTCTTCAGCAGTTGCGCAGACTGCAGTAGTAGCTACTCCAGAAGTAGTGGTACCTATCGCTTCAGTTGTATCTCCTATCCCGTCAATGGTTAAAAATATAACTCCTACAGAACAGCCGGTAATGGCAGAACAAGCCCCGAAAATGAAGTACAAAATCACTGTTATGCCAGAAGCAACATGTGATGGATGTCAGTAGGAAGCAGGGAAGATCGTCACCAAAAAAGAGTTACCAGTACAGTGAATCATCTACCTTGCACAGAGGATTGCCTCAAGGTACAATAAATTTACTTTACGTTTTAGAAAGAATGTAGTATCACTCAACAATTATTAGTAATCACATCATCTGTATGACACAACCAGAAATAACACCAACCACACAGAAACCAATTATCGATCGCACAGCGGGGCGTGTTGATATCAATAAACGCAAGATCATCAACGGTGCTGACGCTGATGTGGTACAGCTCTGGCCTATCAAGCACAAGTTTGCATGGGATGCATATAATGTCGGTAACGCTAACCACTGGCTACCTACGGAGATCAGTATGCAGTCAGATATCGAACAGTGGAGGGCGCAGAATGTTCTCACAGATGATGAGCGTCACGCGTTCCGTATGGTGCTTGGTTTCTTCACAACAGCGGACTCAATCGCCGCTAACAACCTCGTACTTGCTTTCTACAAGCACATCACATCTCCTGAAGCGAGACTCTACCTCCTTCGTCAGGCGTACGAAGAAGCTATTCATACACAGGCGTATCAGTACATTGTAGAATCTCTCGGGCTCGATGGAACAGAGATCTTCAACATGTACCGCGAAGTGGATGCTATCTACAACAAGGAAGAATTCATTCTTTCTTTTAACACAGGTATCTTTGATCCTAACTTTAAGACAGGTACGCTTGAGAATGATCAGAAGTTCCTTGAGAACATGTGTGTCTTCTCTCTTATTCTTGAAGGAGTATTCTTCTACTCATCGTTTGCGGTGATGTTTGGTTTCCAGCGTCAGAACAAGCTCGTAGGATCTGCAGAACAGATTCAGTACATCATGCGTGATGAGAGTACTCATATGAACTTCGGTATCGACATGATCAACACCATCAAGCAGGAGCAACCAGAACTCTGGACGCCAGCATTCGTAGAGCGTATCACTAACCTTATGCGTAAGGCAGTACAGCTCGAGTATGAGTATGCTGTAGGAGTATTCCCTAAGGGTATCTTTGGGTTAAATGCAGATGGATTCAAGCAGTACATCGAGCATATCGCAGATCGTAGACTTGCCCGTGTAGGTATCGAGGCGATCTATGGATCCACAAACCCATTCCCGTGGATGTCAGAGGCGGTTGATCTTAACAAGGAGAAGAATTTCTTCGAGACACGAGTAACAGAATATAAGACTGGAGGAACCCTATCTTGGTAATTATTTCACAATAAATTACTTCATCTACTTCGTTACGGAGCCTCGTTTGCTCCTCAACGTAGGAGTACTACGTCTCCTTCGCAAACACTCCATGTCTCGCATCTAAAGCAATTTCTTGCAAAATAAATGACTGAAACAAATAGTCCAGCAAAATACTTGTATGATTCATTAAGTAATTTTTCTGATCTACAGCGTCTTATAGATGACGGAGAGAGTGAGGGGCAATATCTAGAATGCAAGACCAATGGCGGTTCTCAAGTTCCCGCAGGAACAAAAGCCCAGTTTTCAAAAGCTGTATCAGCTTTTTCAAATTCTGGTGGTGGGGTGATTGTTTGGGGTGTATCAACAATAAATCAGACTCATACAGGACTTGATATATTAACTCAAATTGAACCTATTGGAAATATTAAAAATTTTCAAAAGCAACTAAATTTGAGCCTTCATTCACTGATGGAACCACAAATTCGAGGTTATGAGTCTAAAATAATTTTAGAAAATAAAAATGACACCAGAGGAGTGCTTATTTCATATGTTCCACCTGTTGACGGTGATCCTGTAAGGGTGCTTGCTGATGGAAAATTTTGGATAAGAAGCGGTAGCGTTAGTAGTCCGATGTCATACGAAATGATAAAAAGAATGTTTGCTGGAGCCAATGGTCCTGATATTGAAGTTCACTTTGATGAAAGGTTGATAGAAATAAATAAAACTGATAATAGTTGGACTATTCCTATTATTCTCAGTAATAAGTCAAGCGCTGTAGCGAAAGATGTCGAAATTTCAGTTACAATTATTAATGATGATGCTTGCTCGCATATATCCGGACAAAATTTCCAGGATCAATCAGCATTAAATCCTGGTAAAAAAATCTTAATGGGTGCCAGTCAAAAATCAATTTATAAAGGGAAGGATATTATGGTTGGGAAATTAAACATAAAGATGAAAATAAAAGAAGTAAGATTAACAAGAAAATTATCTTTAGGGATTAATATCTTTTGTTCTGAAATGCGAGCAAAATCATACTCAGTTACTATTTTATTAACCCAAAAAGGATTTGTTCTCAAAGATATGAAAGCTGGGTACCTTTACTAACAGAAATATAACTATGGACACAACAAAATTAATTATTGAGGATATTGTGGTCGGGGAAGGAGATGTGGCAAAGGCAGGGAACATGGTGACAGTACACTACATAGGGACACTCACTAATGGAACAATGTTTGATGCATCTCGTAACCATGGAGACAAAGGATTCAGTTTCACTCTTGGTGCAGGGCAGGTGATCAAGGGATGGGACTTAGGAGTTGCCGGCATGAAGGTTGGAGGAAAGCGTAAGCTCACTATTCCATCTGACCTCGCATACGGTGATCAAGCAGTTGGTGGAGTTATTCCCGCTAATTCAACACTCATCTTTGAAGTAGAACTTCTCAGTGTAGGTAAGTAAAAATAAATCGTACATCAAAAATAGCTTCTTATGGACAATCGTTCATGAGAAGCTATTTTGTTATTTGTAACTACAGAAAAAGAAAAACCGAGGTTAGGTGAGCGCGTTGGCTTCCATTCCCTCGATTCAATTTTCGGGTACCTATTGCCAATACTCGCGACCACGAACGCTAAGGAAACTAAGGTTACCCTGAGCAAGGCCAGCCATTCGACTCCTTTCATTTAACCCGTCGTATCCTGCGGGACAGAGGCGAGGCTCCTATAGAGGATGGAGAAAGGGATTTAGATAGTTAACAAAGACTCCATCGTATAAGATTTGGGCGTTGCGTGGTTAGGAGGTTGAAGGCTCCTAAATCCAGTGTAGCATTTTTGTATACCAAGGTAAGATTGACAGAGTAACGAGTATGTTCTTTTTTCTCTTTGCTAACAGCTAAGGACTACTAGCTAATCACTACGTTTGCTATACTATTTGTATGTTAAAAGTCTCACATAGTCTCCCAGATATTGCTGTACTTCGTGGTGGCAATAAAGACTTCAAGCAGTCACTCATCGAAGGAGGTGAAGTGCTTGCTTCTCTTGTGAAGATTGGCTATGAACCGGTTGATGTACTTATTGACCGTGACCTCACATGGACGTCGAAAGGTCTCCCAACTGACGCGCATGCTATCTATTCAAGAGCTCATACTGTAGTCGATACTACAGGAATGAGAGGGGAAGCGTATCAAGTGCTTGCTAAGAAGATGCAGATACCACTTATTTTTTCACATGGAGATGATGTGTCACTTAATCGTGAGGATCTCTACAGGGTGTTGCGACAGCAGAATATTAAAGTGCCAGACACGGTTGTGGTGCGAGCAAGTGCTCCACTTAATGATCAGATATTTCGTAACCTCTGGACCAAGTTCCATACACCACTTCTTGTGCGACCTATTCATGCAGAACATGAAGCTCCTTCTAAGCTTGTAAAGATGTATCACGATCTCGAGAAGACTATTCGTGAATACCATGAGAAGGGGATAGACACCCATGTGCTCACCTATAGAAAGTATCACACTACTTCAATTGCAGTATTGCCACATTTTAGAAATGAAGAAGTATACACTCCTCTATGGGTAGATACATTTCCATACGAAGGACAACTTCCGAACCGTGAGTCACGTATGAGCCCTCATCTTCAGTCTCCTGACTTTAGAAAAGAAAACATGAAAGCTGTTGCTACGAGGGTATACAAAGCGCTTGGTCTAGACAAGCCAGTATGTATCGATTTTATCAATCATAACAATGAGTATGTGGTGGTCAACGTAGACCTCACACCATCACTCAGAAAGGACAGTCGCTTCATGCAGTCTCTTGCAACAACTGGAGTGGATGCTGGGCATTATGTTCACGAATGTATCTTGCATGACATCGAAAGATAGACAAATCCTCGGGCTTATACTTGGTCTTCCAGTTGTTTTTGTTGTCCTGTATTTTTTATTAAAATAAAATGTTTTTACAAAATATTGACTTATATTGATTTTTATGGTATAAAGAAAAATGGTAGCAAACAGTACGTTTGCTGTTCATTGTAAGTGGGTAGCCATACCCATAAGCCTCTAGGAGGTGCATAAAATGGTACGAGTTCATCATGGCCGCAAGGTTGCCTATTTGAAGGCTGTCGAATCCTATCCGTGGGTTCGTATCGCGGTTTGTCGTGAAGATGGAACCATCTTCCGTTATGCTGATTCATTTGAGTACTTCGACCAAGCAATTGCTTGGCTAGCCAATGATCACTGGAGGATTAGGGTTGCTTATCAATATGACGGGGGCGTGGATGATGAGCCTGAGCTTAATCCGGTCTACGCCGATGATCAAGTCATTGTCAACCGATCTGTAGCGGAGGGTGAGCTTTCTGTCGCAGACGAAGTTGACTGGATTCTCCTCAATCGTGGAGATATCGTCTACAATGTGCTCGATGAGCAATTGTGGGTGGTTGACTTTGGGTACGATCGTGAACTAGAGTCCAGTGCCTATGCTCCTCGTCCGAAGATGATCCCGTCTTATCGTCGAGCACATGCCTATCAGTGGGAAGTGCCGAAAGAGCCTGATACTTTTTATAACAAGTTCGTAACTTCAGTAAAGCGTAAGTACCCTGACAGAGAAATCGCCTCAAGGGTTGCCCCACCTTATGGTTTGGTTAGTTACCTGACATTCCCTGCACGCAGAACTTTTGTTTCTGTCGAGATCAAAAAAGATGAAGATCTCGGAAGGAACAGAATTACAAAGATTGTCGGGAAGAAGGAAATCCTGTGCCATACAGGTCTTGAGGGTCAACTTGATCTCGGAAGGAAAAACTCGGAGACCGTTAAGGGAGCTTTCGAGTCTACCCTACACGATTCTTGGGAAGCTCTTTTCCAGAAGGGGTGGGACGTAGTCGCTATCTCTCGACGTGAGTTCTATGAGCACACGTTTGCGGGACATTGCTATCAAACTGGTAGCTACTTTGGTGCAGTCAGTGTTCCGAAAGGATACGCCATTGCATGGGAGAATCGAAACGACGATATGCTTCTCATTCGGCTTGGATCCAACGACACAATTCGTTGCCCACCTGAGTTCAAGGGCAAAGTCATCGGCACAAGAGGTGGCAACATCAAAGGTATTGCTAAGAGGTTTGGTCGTGAGCACTGGCAAGTGAAGCTTGTGTAAATCACCAACTATCTGTTTTGAAAGGAGGCTCCAGCCTCCTTTTTCATTTTAACAGTTTATTATTTTAGTTCAGATAGTGAGTTAGATACAAGCTAAGAAAATTTTTTAAGACCAAGACGTACAACTAGTACGGCGCGGGAATAAAAAATTTTCTTAGCGAAGTAGATGGCTCACCTATATGGACTAAAAGAGAAAACCGCCCCTCTGGTAAGTATGGCGGTTTTCTCTTTGTTCTTACTATGAAAATAAGAGACGTCTTTGTTTGATGCGTACGGTTGCTTCTAAGCTTCTGGCTGAACAACTTTTTTGGTAGCTGTCTTCGCTTTCACCTTAGACGCTCCCGTCTTGTTAGCAACTTTTTTACTAGGTTGCTTCCCAGTTGTTTTTGAAGCCGCATCTGCTTTTTTATCGGCATCGACAATCATGGCTTTAGTTACCCACTCAGCTAGTTTCTTTGCTGCGCCCATAGCTCCTGCTTTTTTGGCGTATCCTTCTGATGCGCACACAGGTTCTCCGTTCTTAGCAAGAAGTCTGAATCGGTACTGACCTTTCTTATCTTGATAGACTTCAAGGATTGTCGTCTTTGACATTCTTTTTTCTATTAATAGCTGATAATGAAACAACTGCCTACATATAAGTGTAACAACACTCCGTGTTATACTCAAGGGGTAAAGTGAAAGTTATTCACACATTTCTATTTTGTTTTATTTTGAGAGAAACAATTTCTGAACGAATCATATGAAAGAATCATACGAGGACAGGCATACAAAAGACAATCTTCTTTTTATTAAGGAGGTACTTGCATACTATAAGAAGTATGGAAGACACGATCTACTTTGGAGAAAAAATATCACAGCGTATAAGATACTAGTGAGTGAAGTTATGCTTCAACAGACTCAAGTCTCTCGCGTGATTCCAAAGTTCACAGCTTGGATGAAACAGTATCCAACACTTAAGAAGTTACGTGAAGCCAGTCTTAAGGATGTGCTCATTCTCTGGCAAGGACTTGGGTATCAGAGGCGCGCCAAGGCGCTACTTACTATTGCACAAGAAGTAGATGCAGTTCCAAAATCATTTGAACAACTTGTTAAACTTTCTGGAGTTGGAACATATACAGCTTCGGCTGTCTGTGCATTTGGATATAACCAATTTTCACACCCAATGCTTGAGACAAATATTCGTACAGTACTCATTGAATATTTTCATCAAGGCGAAGAAGGAATTCATGATGGAATGCTATATGATGATCTTAACCGTTTAGAGAAATATAATCTTGTGCAAAAAATAGGAGCAAGAGAATGGTACTATGCAGTGATGGATTTTGGAGCTAATTTAAAAGCACAAAAAATTTCTCACAATACTAAGAGTGCTCACTACGCTAAGCAGTCGTCATATAAAGGATCACTACGAGAGTTACGAGCAAAGACACTCTTTGCGATCACTCACCAAGAGAAACTTCCAAATGATGAAAGACTAAACACAGTACTTATGCAGCTTGTGCAAGAAAAATTTATTACACAAAAAGGAAGTACTTACATTCTTCAAAAAAAGTAATTATGCAATTCCACATTCAGTAAGCAAAGTTTCAACTTGCTTAGTTGTTAGTTTATGTGCAGTTTTTTGTTTGAGACCATGAAGCACAAAAGACATGATACGTACTCGCTTGAGTGAAACAACGGTGAGGTTAAGTGCATTTAACATACGACGAATCTCATGCTTCTTACCTTCAGTAAGAATAATACGAAGAGAGTACCCTTCGTTATAAATAGAAACAGCTTTCACAGGAGAGTATTGAGCTTCCTGAGTTCTAATTCCTTTTTTAAGAAGTGTAACAACACGAGGGGTAGCTTTTTCTCTAATAACAACCTCATATTCTTTTTCTCGTGCGAATTTTGGATTAAGGAGAGCATCAACAACACGGTAGTCATTACTGTACAGAAGCAACCCTTCACTCTCTTTGTCGAGTCTTCCAAGTGGTTCGCACTGAGGTAGTGCAGCAATCCTTCCTGTGACTTCGCCTCGAGGTTTATGATAGAGGGCGTAGACCATATCTTTTGCAATAGTTTTTACGGATACTTTATCATTCTTTAGAACTTTACTTCCAAGTGTTGCTATCTTGCCATTGATAGACACATGTCCTGCTGAAATACTTTCATCTATCGAGCGACGTGATCCAATACCTTCATCACGAAGAAAAACATTGAGTCTTTTTGGTTCTTGATTTGTAGCTTTAATTTCTTTCATAATATATAGTGTGTGAATAGTTATCTAGTATCTTTCATTGGTAAGACATAGGAGATACTCCAGAGTATAGCGCATCCTAAGATAATAAACATAAGCTGAGGACGATCACCAATAAATGGTGCAATAATAATTCCAATTGTACCCACAAGAAGTGTCGCTAGTCCACGCATATTAATGAATAGTGCGGTCAGAGAAGGGTCTTCTTTGTCAACTTTTTTAAAGTAGTAACTAAATGCCATTGTTTCTACAAATGAAGCTCCGATTCGAGAAATAAGAAAAAGTATTGTCCAAACTCTAATATCACTTGTTGTAATGACAACACAAAGAAATACGGTCACTGTAAGAGTGAGGAGACCAATAACCAGCATTTCTTTTTCACCAAATTTTGTATCAGCAAGAAGCCCAAGTTCGTACGGCAAAATAACAAGAGGGAGGAGCGCAATAGGAAGAATAATGGTCAAGTAACTTGTAAGAGAAACCCCGAGTGTTGTGAGGTAGATTGGAGAATAAATAATCATGACTGCATAAAATGCTTCAAGGACAAGTTCCGCAATAATAACAGCACGTAAGTTTTTATTTTTAAAAGCTTTAACTCCAGCAGTAATGACATCTACCTCGTGGTAGGCAGGTTCTTTCACGTGATGCAAGTATTTATAAAGAAAGAAAAGATATGGAACGAGAATGAGTGCAGAGATTGTATAAAGTGCGGAGAAGGACCCATGAGAAAGCGCAAGAATCTTGCCACCAATAAGCGGAGAGACAATAATGCCTAAATTAAGAATTGCTAGAAAAAATCCTCGTATACTTCCTGTATTTGCGTGAGCACTAAAGCTTTCAATAAAAACGTTCAGACAAATAAAGAGTAATGTCTGTAACATAAAATGAATTATAAAAAAAATAGGAAGGAAGTAGGGGTTGTTTGTGTTACCAAAAAGAATAACGACAATTATTTCTGCAAGTGCAATCCCAAAAGTGAAATTATACGTATGGAATTGTTTAATTGAACGAGCTACACGCAAAGAAGCAAGGAGCCCAAGTACACTACCTATAACATAAATAGCGCTTACGATTGAAGAATTAAAATATTTATGCAGGTATGAAGAGGTGGCATACAAAGGAATTGCATAATGAAGAGCATACAAAAAAGTCATCGCATATGTTGCGAGAAGGAGTTTATTTCGAAGAATTGTATGCATAACTATTATGTAGTATAGCAGCTGTGTAGTTGTTTATGTAGAGCTTCCTGTTAATAGGTGTATCTAAAAAGACCCTGTACTACAGGGTCTTTTGTTAAGCTTCGTATCTCTTAGACACTAATAATTACAGGGATAATTACTGGACGTTTTGCTGTTTTTTGAAGCAAGAATTTGGTTGTTGCTTCTGCAATATCTTGTTTCATTTGATCAAGGTTAGTATACCCTCCACGAGCAAGTGAATCATCAATTACTTTCTTTGTAAGAAGACGTGTCTGGTAAAGGAGTTCTTGGGATTCTTTGAGATATACGAATCCACGAGAGATGAGATCAGGGGATTTTTTGAGTGTATGTGTGTGACTATCAATAACACCAATTACTACAAACATTCCATCTTCTGCAAGTGTCTGACGATCACGCATCACAACATCTTGAATTTTTCCAACGGAAGTTCCATCAACTACAATCATTTCACTAGGAGCTTTTTCTTTAAGCGCAATAATAGCCTTTCCTTCATTACGAATCTCAATAATCATCCCATTATCTGGAATAAGAATGTTATCTTCAGATGTTCCAAGTTTTCGTTCAAGGTCTGCATGAACACGAAGCATATAGTGGTATCCGTGAACAGGAATGAAAAATGTCGGATGAATCTTTCGGTGTATCCAAATAAGTTCCTCAGCGTTGGCGTGGCCTGAAGAGTGAACATCAGATGTTTTGTAGTGGATAAGATGAGCACCTTGACGTGAAAGTTTGTCTTTTAAGTTTTGAACAGCGCGTTCATTTCCAGGAACTACCGAAGAAGACATAAGAATCGTATCGCGCGGTGTAAGGCGGATAAATTTGTGAGTCTTGTTTGCAATTCTTCCAAGTGCAGCAAACTCTTCACCTTGTTGACCAGTTGCTAAGATAATAAGTTTATTTTCTGGGTAGCGAACCATTTCCTCAAGAGGGATGAGTGTCTCTGGTTTAATTTTGAGCATGTTGGCAAGCTTTGCGATTTCAACGTTTGTCTTCATACTTCTTCCTTCTACAACAACTTTTTTACCATAACGCTCAGCAGTTTCAAGCATAAAAAGCATGCGCTCTACTTGTGAAGCAAAGGTACTAATGATCAGTCTCCCTGCTGTCTCACGAATAATAGTCTCAATGTTGCGGTATACAACACTATCAGAAATAGAAAATCCTGGATTCTCACAGTTTGTAGAGTCTGCCATAAGAAGAAGAGTTTTCCGGTCTTCAAACACTTTATAGCGATCTATCTCATCGTCAGTTGGAATACCATCATTGTGTTCAAGGCGAAGATCTCCAGTGTGAACGATGTCCCCATACGGAGTTTCAATCATGATTCCCATAGAGTCTGGAATGGCATGAGTTACACCAAAGAAACGGACCTTGAGGTCACCAAGAGTTACTGCATCTCCTTTTTCAACAATATTAATGGTAAGTGGAGCAAGGTGAGGAAATTCTTCTTGTCGTTTCTTAATCATGAGAGATGTAAAGAGGCGGGCGTAGATCTGAGGATTATCAATACGTGGCATGATATAAGGGATAGAACCAATATGGTCAAGATGCCCATGGGTAACGAGCACGCCCTTTATCTTATGCTTATGCTCTTCAAGATAGCGTGTGTTAGGGAGGATAAAATCAATCCCAGGAGTATTTGTTTCTGTAAATTGAACGCCACAGTCAATGATTACAATAGTGTCCTTATATTCAACCATACTCATATTTCTCCCTATCTCTTCAACACCGCCAAGATGAATAACACGAATATCACCGTCCTTGAGAGGAGGAATGTGATCAGTTTCTCGTTTGCCTGTTACTGTTGTGTCAAATTTTGGACCAACCATTGAACGAGGAGGTCTATTGTTTCTTCCGCGGTTACCGGTTCGGTTATTTTGCGGTTTGTATGTTTGAGGTACAGGTGAAGAAACTTCTCCTTGTGTAGGAGTTTCTGCGAGTAGTTCATTTGTTGATGTTGTAGGGTTCATATTTTTTAATTAATTTTTATTTAGTGGATAATATTTTGGACAGTCTCTAATATCGGCTTATAGTATGCTTTTGGCCAAATAGTATTTGTATACCTATACCAGCTTTCTATTAATGCAAAACGAGAAGCATTGTCATAACTATAATCTGGAAGAGGGGAAATATTTTTATCATTAGTTATGTAAATAAGTGATGGAGCAAAAAGAAATATACCCGGAGTTTCTTCGGTGAATTCTTCTTTAACAGCATTGTATGCAGTAGCACGTTGACTTTCATCTCGTGCGGAGCGCAGTATCTCAAGATTACTGTCTAGTTCTTTGCTTACATAGTTTGAAATATTAAGTCCAGGGTATGTTCTTTGGGATGAATGCCAAAATGCATAAAGATCAGAAGGGGATTCAGTAATTGCTCCAAAAAGAAGTGCTTGAAAATCTCTATCTTTAATAATGCTCTGGTTAAGATCAGAGACTTCATAAATAGAAACATTAGTACGAACGCCAATTGCATCCCAATCATTTTTTATCATTTCAGCAACTTTTTTCATCTCGTCGGTATTTGCTGTTGCAAGAGTTATTTCCAGTGTTGTTGAAGCCTTGATTAGCTTACTCTTAGAAAGTAGCTCTTTTGCTTTCTCTGGGTTAAATTCTGAAGCTTCGGCTGTATTATCAAAAGGGTAAGGAGCATTAATAACTTTACCATATTGATAGAGAACTTGATCAACAATTTCTTGCTTATTAATTGCAAACTGAAGTGCTTGCCGTACATTCTTATCTGAAAGTGGGGAAAGTTTGTTTGGGTTAAAAAATACAGCAAATGTTCTCGGAAGAAGTGATGTTTTTATTGTTGATGTTGCAACACCAAGAGAAACTACTTTATCTGGAGAAATCCCATGTATCCTATTAATATTTTTGTTTTCAAAAGCTTTGAGAAGATATTTTTCATTCTGATAGGTGAGAATTGTGAGAGTTTCAACGTATGGCCTACCAAGAGTATAGTGCTTATGTGCTTTTAGGGTAAAAATAGTAGGAATCCCTGACTCTGTTTGTATGTCTTGTATTATATAAGGACCACTACCAACCGCATGAATATTAAAATCACTAAGACTTATCTGATCTTCGTTAAGATTTTTCCAGATATGCTTTGGCAAAATTCCAAGTGATAGCGTATTCATGAAAAGAGGAAAAGGTTTTTTAAGTGTAAAAGTAATTTGTGTATCACTATTTTTTTCGATAGTTACCCCTTCCCATTCAATACGATGAGGACTCTTGATAAGTGGATTTTGAACAACGTTTATTGTATAAATAATATCATCTGCTGTAACAGCTTCACCGTCATGGAACTGTGCTTTTTCTTTAAGGGTAGCAACATACTGAAGTCCGTCTTCAGACTCAGTAATATTTTCTGCTATATCAAGAATAATTGCACCAGTTTCATCTCGTTTTGTAAGTCCAGCAAATACAAGAGATGTTAAGTCTTTGTCTTGTTCGCTAGATGCAAGTACTGGGTTAATAAACCGCGGAGTACCTACTATCCCTTCTCTAATTTCTCCTCCGTATGTTGGTACAGTGATAAGAAATCGCTTGTTAAAAAAAACAAATGCAGCAAAGAATAAAATGATAGAAGTAATTATCAGCAAAAAAAGCACTAAAACTTTTTCTGGAGAAAGTGATGTATATACTCGGTTTAATTCTTTTCTAAACGTATTAATTTTAGTTGTGTAATGTGATTTGTCCATAAGTGAGATTCACAAAGGACTATCTACGTAGTTAACGAATAACGATAGGGTAAAGAAGAGAAAGTACAAACAATACCGCAATAGTAATTGTTAGGCGGTGAAGTGACTTTTCTGCACCTCGTTTTTCGAGTGCGGCACCTGATCCTCCGTCAGCACCAAAAGCACCTGATGCGTCAGTATTAGCTCTTTGTATAAGAACAAGAGCTACAAGAAGAATCGCTAATAGTACGTGCACAATAGATAGCAATTGAAACATGTGTATATTCTAGCATAAAAAACTTCTTCTGCAAAATGTATAAAGCAAACAGTTATAGGGTTATGTAGGTTTGATTATTTGTATAAAATTCAAATTTTATGACTTGCACAAGAAATATCGATAAAAAGTGACTTATATACAAGTTCTTCTAGGTCACTAGCTTTTAGTGCTTTTAGTTTTCTAAAAGTTTTATTTCATCAGTAATGATTGTTTTTTCACCATTTCTTGTTGAAACTTTACCTCGTACAACAAGCGGGGTGTCTAAAGTACACAAATTTTTATAGCGTTTATATGATTCAGGGAATACTGCAACCTCAATAAAACCAACATAATCACGAAGAGTGAGGAGTGCCATCTTATCTCCCTTTTTTGTAGTTGTAATACGTATTTTTTCAATAATTACCGCAATAGAAACTTCCTTCCCATCAAGAATTACTGTGTGTACTTTTTCGATGTCCATATTCCTCGACTGAATTTTTTCTTTCCACGGATCAAGCGGGAATCCAGAGACGAATAAACCTAGAAGATCCTTCTCCCAAGATAGTCTTTGTTTTTGAGTTGCTTTATCAACTTTTTTCATAACAAAAGATGAATCTTGCGGTATATCAAAAAGACTTGTTTGAAGAAGGTTATCTTTAACCACATGTTTATGAAATTCTAGAATACTCTCTACATTTGCTAGAATTTCATTTCTTTCTGCAAATGCATCCAATGCTCCACACATAGTGAGTGCCTCAAGTGATTTTTTGTTTAAATTTTTATGGGTAATACGTCTTATAAAGTTTTCAAAAGACACAAAAGGACCGCGGTTCTTTCTTTCAGTAATAATTGCATCTGAAATATCAACACCAAGATTCTTTACTGTGTAGAGACCAAATCTAATTTCTTCTTTTCCGTTTTCGTCTAAAACAATACTAAAACCTCCTTCACTTTTATTGATATCAGGAGGAAGGATAACAATACCCATACGCTTACATTCAGAAACAATTTCTGAAATTTTTTCCACATCACCACTTTCATTTGAAAGAATAGCCGTCATATAAGTAACAGGGAAGTTTGCTTTCATATAAGCAGTTTGGTAAGCAACTCTTCCATAACTTGCAGCATGAGCCTTGTTGAATCCGTAGGCAGCAAAAGGTTCAATAAGAGACCATAACTCCTGACCTTTTTTAACCGACAAACCATGCTCCAAAAACCCAGCCAAAAGCTTTTCTTTTTGTGCTTGCATTTCTGCTGGAATTTTTTTCCCCATTGCTTTACGAAGTTTGTCTGCTTCGAGCCAAGAATAGCCAGCAAGATGGATAGCAATAAGCATCACGTCGTCCTGATATACAATCACTCCAAAGGACTGATCAAGAATTGGCTCAAGACGTGGGTCAAGATATGAAACAAGAGACGGTTTATGCTTTCTTTGGATATATTCTGGAATCATTTCAAGTGGGCCTGGACGATATAGCGCAACCATGGCATTGATATCAAAAATAGTTGTTGGCTTAAGTTCTTTTAAAAATCTAGTCATTCCAGAACCGTTCAATTGAAAGAGTCCCATGGTTTCTCCACGAGCAAGCATCGCAAAAGTTTTTTCATCTTCAAGTGAAATGTCTTCAATATCAACAGTAACCCCGTACCGTTCTTGTGTGAGAGCAATAGCATCTCCTAAAATTGTTAAGTTTCTAATTCCCAAGAAATCAAACTTTAAAAGTCCAGCATCTTCAATGGTATACATATCATACTGAGTGATTACTTTGCCGCCCTTAGGGTCCTTTTGTATAGGAGTAAACTCCCATAAAGGTAAAGGAGAGATCACAGTCCCCGCAGCATGTACAGAGATATGACGGGCACATCCTTCAACTTTTTGAGCCATATCAAGAATTTCTTGAGTCTCCCTGTCGGTATCGTACATCTCCTTAAGTTCAGGAATTTCTTCTAAAGCCGACGCTATTGTTACAGGGAATCCTTGTCGTGGAGGAGGGATCATTTTACTAATTCTGTCACCAACAATATAAGGATACTTCATTGCACGAGCAACGTCTCGTACTGCACCACGCGCCATCATCGTTCCAAAAGTACCTATTTGAGCAACATTGTCTATTCCATATTTTTTTCTAGCATAGTCGATGACTTCATCTCTACGAGTATCGGCATAATCCATATCGATATCAGGGGCAGAAGGGCGCTCAGGATTAAGGAAGCGTTCAAAAGGGAGTTTGTAATGCAGTGGATCGCATTTAGTAACTTGAAGAAGGTATGTTACTAAAGATCCGGCGACAGATCCTCGGATGTTTGTAAGAATATTGTTCTCTCGAGCATACCTAAGCAAATCATATACTACAAGAAAATATGGAGAATATCCTTTGTCTGCAATGATTTTTAACTCATATTCTAAGCGTTCAATGACAGAAGTTGTTGCTTCAAGTTTTCGCACAACAAGCCCCGCGTATGCAAGCTCTTTAAGGTCTTCATTGTAACTTTTCTTGTATTCAATATTTGGGAATACCCACTTACCTAGAGGTATTTCCACAGTACAAAGATCCGCAACTTTTAAAGTATTTTCAATTGCCTCAGGAACATCACTAAATGGGTTATGCTCATTTAAATTTACATGGAAAGCAAAGGTGTCTTTCTGAAAAAAGTTAGCATACTCTTCGTTGGAATTTTCTTCTCCATGGACGAGATAAAGGATTTTTTGAGCAGGTTTATCTTGAGGAGCTAAGTAGTGTGTATTCCATGTAGCAAGAAGAGGAGTGTTTGTTTCTCTTGCAAATGATATTGTTTCAGAACGGATAGCCTGAGCATTATCTAGACTAAGCTGAGGGTTGATCTCTAAGTAATAAAATTCACCAAAGTTATTTTTATAAAATTCAATTCTTTTTTGTGCAAGTTTTTTATCAATAATTAGCAAGTTATTAACATCACCTGAAAACCCTCCAGAAATAACAAGAATACCCTCTTTGTAAGCAGTAAGAATCTCATCTGTAAGTACTGGCTCTAAAGGATTTTCTGTGTTTACGATAGAAGTAATACGCATAAGGTTTTTATAACCTACATTATTTCTTGCCAAGAGAACTAACTGAAACTTTCTTTCATTGCAAATAATGGTGAATTCGGCCCCTATGATTGGCTTTAGACCTTCCTTAATACAGCTACTATAAAACTCTATTGTTCCGTACATATTACTATAGTCAGTAATAGCAAGAGCTTTAGCCTTTATTTTTTTAGCTTCATTAATCAAGTCAGAAACTTTAGGAAGAGCTCTAAGTAGGGAGTAGTGGGTATGGTTCCTTAAGTGTACAAACATGAATATAGTTTATCAAAATTTGTTAATAATTAAATCTAATAACCATTACATTAGATTTTTACAACATAAACTAAACTACAAGTAATAATAATATTGATAAAGCTTAATTATTATATAAAGTATTATAATTATATAATACTGTTATTATTATATAGTAATTAAACTATTAGATAATTAAGATTGTTCAATTATAAATGAATATTTTCATAATTAAAACAAAGATAACTTTAAAAAAGGGGAATTTAAATCATGCTTATATATTGTAATAAAATTGCTTGTATGAATAAGGGTTTAAGCATATTAATGTAATTTATTTCATAACAATCACTAGTTTTTTAAAAATATAAGTAAAAGCAACTTAAGTAATGAATATCAAATTAGTTTATATTTAATAACACTTTTAATCTATTAGGTATTTTAGTATTGTTTAATATATATAAATATTTATTAATAAATAAATTAATTTTATACAAATTCTTATAGCATTTTTTATTTAAAATATTACATTTTTACGCAAATATTTCCTTGTATTTTTTAAGTAAAAAAATAAATATTTATTATTTAAAAATTTGATATTTGTAAATACCAAATTTATTGTAAATTCACTTTTTAAAATAAGGATTTTTTAAATGTACTTTATCCACATTTTATATTCAATTTAGTATGTACTTAACCAGATTTTTTACTATACTAATTAGTATAAAACTTCATGCAAGATCTTCGTTATCGAATCGGTCGTACATTCTCAATTTTTGTAACTGTATTTCTAATACAGTCTCTTGCTTTTTCAACAGCTTACGCAGCTGTTATTAACAGTAAGTTGTCCACAAGAAACGAGACAAATATAACAAAAAAAATTGTTGAATTTTTTCAGAATGATTTTAAAAATATTTTCTTTTCAGTTCCTGATTCTCAAAATATTTCTATAGGTCTTTCTTCAAACTTTGTTAAGCCAACTTTTTCTTCTCAGGTTATTTTTCCAAATGTTTCATTGAGGAATAATTTTGGTATGAAGGTAGTAAATACGAATTTTAACTTCCCATTTACACAAGAAAGAAAATTTGATGTTGTTGGTGGTGGTGTTGTTCCTCCTTTTTTTCTAAATACTTTTGTTAAGTTAAACGAAAATTTTTCTCTTGTAAATTTTTCTAGTAAATCTTATGTTACAAAAGTAAATACATCATATGATTTTGTCACACCAACAATATCTAAATCTCAATCAGAGGTTTTAAAAACCTTTCCTCTTATTATTTCTGCTGCTAGCCACGCAAACGCTTCAACTCAAAGAAGTGCAAAAAATCTTATATTGTTTGATAAAATTTCATTGGATTTTTATTGTAAAACAACTTCCATTTTTTCTTCTCTTAATGAAGAAAAGTGCGACTATAATAAACTAGCATCTGGATTTGATATTAATAAATCTCCAGAAATTATAATCCCACATAATGGTTCCTCTACATTAGAGTTTTCTACAGCAACATCTAGTATTGTCTATGTTTCAACAACTACTGTAATGTACATAACAAAGTATGTTACGGTTGAAGGTCAACCTGGAAAGGATGGTAAAGATGGGGCTGATGGTAAGGATGGACAAAATGGAGTTGGGGGGACTTACTTTTCATACACACCACTGTCAAGTGGCGGAGGTTTTACTGGTCCATTTGATAATCTGACTATATCTAATTCTAACTTCACCGGCTCAAATGTTTTCAATGGAGATGTTTTGTTTAACAACAATATTACAGTTTTGGGTCTTACGACCCTGGCAACTTCTACTATAAGTGATCTTCGTCTTACTGGGGGACTGTATGATGCAAGTAGTTCAACAGGAAGTTTCGGTCAAGGACTAATTTCTACAGGAACATCAACACAGTGGATGAATATTACCGGAACTATTATTGGAGGTTCTGCTACGGGGTCAACACTTTACTGGAATGGCGCCACTTGGATTGAGAATCCTGGTATTTTGACAGATACATTGGGTAACAGTACTTCATCTGGAAGTGTCTCAATTGGAGGAACTTTAACTGCAGGCACAACAACTATTACTGAATTAATTGTTAATAATTCAACCACAACAAATGCTGTAGTTACTAATTTGAATGTTAGTAATTCAAGTACAACTAACGCAGTAATAACTAATCTTACTGTTACTAATGCTACAGCAACAAATTTTTTCACTGATACTTTTTCAACAACAAATGGTAGTTTTACGGATCTTAATTCAGTTAACAGTACAACAACAAATTCTTTCATCTCATCACTTGTTGCCACACTCCTACAAGCAGTAACTGCTATCTTTACAGACCTTACAGCTACTAACGCTACACTCACTAATGCTACTTCTACTAACTTCTTTGCTACTACAGGAGTTATCTCTACATTCTTCTCTACTCTCGCTAATATCACAGACCTCATCGTAGGTAATTCAACAACAACAAACGCTACTATTGCTAACCTCACTGTAGCTACAGGTACAGCACAAGACTTCACTATCGCTTCAGGTACAGTAACTAACCTTACTTCAGAGAATGCTACAGCTACTAACCTTGTTACTACTAATGCATCTACTACTAACCTCCTCGCTGCTTCAGGTACAATCACTAACCTTGCAAGTACAGATGCAGCTATTACTAACCTCACTTCAGAGAATGCTACAGCTACTAACCTTGTTACTACTAACTCCACCTCTACCAACTCTTTCATAGCATCTCTCGTAGCTACACTTGCTTCTATTACAGACCTCATCGTAGGCAATTCAACTACAACTAATGCTACTATTGCTAACCTCACTGTAGCTACAGGTACAGCACAAGACTTTACTATCGCTTCAGGTACAGTAACTAACCTTACTTCAGAGAATGCTACAGCTACTAACCTTGTTACTACTAATGCATCTACTACTA
>CAZJDZ010000003.1:0-12630 GCA_964544935.1 uncultured Candidatus Saccharibacteria bacterium
GCCATGTCGCCCTCTAACAGGATATACAAAGTTTAAGAGAATGGATCAAAAATGTGAGTCGGTAATAGACAAAGAAAGGGGTCCAATCATTCGGCAAGTTTTTGAGAAGATTGGGTATGATGGCTGGAGTGGTAGAAAAGTATATAACTGGTTACATGATGATATTAAGTTCAAAACTGAAGCGGGTAAACCTCTTAGTCTGGGTAACTTCTACGAGATGCTAAAGAATGATTTTTATTATGGAAGATTTGAATATCCAAGAGGTTCAGGTCATTGGTATAACGGAGCACATGAGCCGCTTATAAGTAAAGAGTTATTTGATTTAGTTCAGGAGAATATTAAGAGTCAGATATTAGAACCAAAATCAGAGCAGAAAGAATTCGCTTTCACTAAGCTTATGACCTGCGGATTATGTGGATCAGGTATTACTGCTGAAGAAAAGTTTAAACATCAACAGAATGGTAATACTCATCGATACGTATATTATAAATGCACAAGAAAGAGAGACGAGACATGTAAAAATGCAGTTATAAATGAAGATGATTTGGTTGAGCAATTAAAGACTCTTATTGATGATCTTGATATTCAGGTAGTTCCAATGAAAGAAAAGATTGCCAGTGAGGTTAGAAGGTTTAAGTTATTTCAACAGATGTTGATAGGAACTAAAGCACAAATAGCGGTTAAAGATATTGATATACGTAATTACGCGAAGTTTATTTTGCAAGAAGGGTTAATAGAAGAAAAGAGGGAGTTTTTTAGTTGTTTAAAGACAAAAATAACTCTTTCAAACAAGATTATAGTTCTTTTATAAAGTAGCTCTATAAAATCTTTTTGTACTTGCTATATACCCCCTAGGGGGTATATACTCATATCTATGAAAGTAGACAAAGTTAAATTAATTCGCAGACTTAAAATAATTGAAGGGCAAGTGAAAGGACTACAGGACATGGTAGAAAAAGAAACATATTGTGTAGAGATTATTACTCAAAGTTCCGCTGTTAAACAAGGGCTGTCAAATATTGAAGACATTCTTTTGGAAGACCACCTAAATCATTGTGTTGTTACTCAAATAAAGAAAGGTGAAGTAGGGAGGGCTACTGCAGAAGTTTTAAAGGTCTATAGGCTTAAGAGAAAATAACATGAACACAAAACATACCTGTGAGTCATGTTCAATGAATGCAACACATATAAAATCAACTCCTTCTGGGGCTGTTCATCACTATTGCGGGCACCATGCACCTAAAGATTCCCTAACCCTGGAAGGAGAACCTAAGAAAGAATTTGCAATTTCTAATTATCTGCCCGTAATAACAATATATATAGTGGCGACAATATTTTCTTTTCTAATGTTTTTCTTCCATGACAATTTTAGTTACCACACCTGGATGCTTTACTTCATGGGATTTACGTTCCTTTTTTTTGGGTTCTTCAAAATATTAGATATAAGCGCCTTTGCGGATGGGTATCAGGATTACGACCTCATTGCCATGAAGTCGAGAGTTTACGCATTAATCTACCCATTCATTGAAATTGCATTAGCAGGACTTTACCTTGCTAACGCGGGAGGAATATATAGGGATTTGTTCACGTTTGTATTGATGGTGATTGGCTCACTTGGGGTATACAGAAAACTCAAACTTAAAGAAGAAATACCTTGTGTGTGTCTTGGGGTAGTATTTAAGCTTCCCATGACTAAGGTAACTCTTTTTGAAAATAGCCTTATGGCACTCATGACCCTTCTTATGCTTCCTATGTACTTCATGATGTGAGTATATAAATAAATTTAATTAATTAAAAATAAACTATGAAAAATATAATTATTGTATCAGTTACAACTCTTGTTATCGGCTTTTTTTTAGGAAATGTTGTTTTCAGTAGATCTTTTATCAAAAACGAGATATCTGACATGTCCATGAGTGGAATGCAACACACAATGTCTGATGGTACTGTTATGGGTGGTTCACAACCAGCTATGAGTGGAATGATGATGGACATGACGGCTGGGTTAAAAGGTAAAACGGGTGACGATTTTGATAAGGAATTTTTGGCTGAAATGGTGGTTCATCACCAAGGGGCGGTAGATATGGCGCAATTAGCATTAAAGAATGCTAAACATCAAGAGATAAAAAATCTCGCAACTGCAATTATTGAAGCTCAAAACAAGGAAATCGCTCAAATGAAAGCGTGGTACAAGGCCTGGTATGGAATGGAACTGAAAGTTAACTAAACCTTACGTATGTCAGAACATTGTTGCCAAGCAGATAAAGTAGATCTTAATAAAGAACAAAACAAGTCTCTTACAAAAGTGTTTTGGGCTGTTTTAATTATTAACCTCGTAATGTTCTTTACCGAGATTACTGGAGGTTACCTGGCCCACTCAAACGCTCTTCTGGCAGATTCACTTGATATGCTAGCAGATGTATTCGTGTATGGTCTTAGTCTCTACGCCCTAACACGAGGACATCAAGCCAAGGTTACTGCTTCTTTGATAAAAGGTATTCTTATGGCTGTGCTTGGTGTGTTTGTGGTAGGAGAAGCTCTGTATAAGATGTTCAATCCTATTTTGCCAGACGCTCAAACTATTTCTATTATTGGAGGAATTGCTGTTGTTGCAAACGGAGTATGCCTTCTCTTGCTTGTGAAGTATAAAAATACTGACTTGAATACAAAGTCTGCTTGGATTTGTACACGCAATGATGTCATGGCAAATGTGAGTGTTATCGTTGCAGGACTTTTTGTTGTTTACTTTAACTCCATGTGGCCAGATATTATTATTGGTCTTGGAATAGCATTTATAGTCTTGCAGTCTTCAGTTGGTATAATTAAAGAAGCTCTACAACATCGTAAAGAAAAGATTGGCGCGCATAATTAGCAAATATGAAATTTACTAATACAACTAAGGAGTATAAAGATGCTCTTGCTATATATAAAACAGATAAAACTTGGGATAGTTTAGAAAAGGTTCATATACTTGCTCAACCTTTTTTGTTAAGTCATTATTCTGCCCACATAATGATGTTAGAAAAGGCTCTTCAAGAGAAGAATGTTTACGAATTTCTCGGTCAAATAATGAGACTTATTTTAGTTTTACCAGGTAATGTGTTTAATCTTTTACCAAGAAACAACCCAGGAACAACAAGGGTAAGTGCATTCAAAAGTTTCTAATATGGTATAATCGCCTAAAATGTTTACAATCTTTAAGGAAAAACTTAATATAGGTTTACTTCGTACTTTCCTCGCCGTTACTGCCTTCGGTTTCTTTTTATGCTCTAATCACCTAATTTCGAGTCACCATACTAATAGTTTTTTTGGAACAGCTTCCTCAAAAACTTCACAAGAATCACACCCTAAGGATTTGAATGAGTGTATTGATGAGTATGTGTATCAGTATGGTAATCGTGGTTGTGTGGTTGGGGATTTGTCCATATCTAGTGACAGATCACTATTTTCTGATAACTTTTTTCTATATGCTTTCAATAGCTATCTTCCTAACAATTTTCAAATAAAATCTCCTAAGACAGAGCCACTTCACATACTTCATAGTGTTATACAAGTCTAGAGTTATTTAATTTCAGTATCTTTGATACTCATTATTAAATCTATTTAGACATCATGAATATAACAACCCGAATAAAGAGTGTTTTTCCTTTTTTTCTCACTCTCTCAAAATCCAAAAAAATAGCCATAGTATCTTTATTACTTGTACTCACCTCTGCTATTACGCTTTTTGTATATGCAAGCGGCGATCATGAAGAAGAGGCATCTGGCTCAGGCACAGAAACTAAACAAGTAATCATTCGACAAGTAGGAGATACTGACCCAGACGCAATATCACAAGAAGGTACAGGAAGTTTCTTTGGAACAATCATTTCTAAAGATATTTCTTCTATACATCCTCCTCGCGAAGGGGTTATCAGTTCATGGAATGTTTCAGTTGGGGATTATGTTTCACTTGGTGATGTGCTTGGTTATGTTACAGTAACAGGCATTTCTCCAGAACAACAAGCTCTTCTTGTTGAACAGCAGACGAACGCTTTTAAGGCACAGTTAGATGCTGAAACAGCAAACGCTGTAGCCGAAGAGTCAGAATCAGTTTTTGGAAAAGTAATTAGTAACTTTAAAGCAATTACTGAAAAACAAAAAAATGTATATAACGGCAATTCAGGAACATCTTCATCTGCCTATCTCACTGAATTAAAAACACTACAAAATCGTCAAGTTTCTTTAGAAAATAAACTGCAAGATTTCGGTAATACTGTAATCCTCTCCATTTTTCCTCTGGTAAGTAAGTTTGGACAGTCTCCATTTAACCAAGGGTATACTGATGTTTCTGTTAAGTTTGAAGTTGGAACAAAAAATTCTAATTTAAGAAGTGCTTATGTTGAGTTGCTTAGGTCATACGCAACAAAAACCTCTTCAAGGAATTTGACTGAATCTGATGTACAGGAATTCCTTAACAAAACAAACCAGATAATGGAAGCCTCTTCTCAAGGAGGTGACCTTGATATAACCGCAGTTACAGACTCTGTTAAGGATTTGCAAAATGACTTACGTGAAATCACAACATCGCTTGATGAAGCTCGTATAGCAAAAGTGACCAAGGAAAGAGAATATAATCAACTTGATATAGAGTTATCAAAAAATGTAGCAACGCTCGATAACGACCTCGCTCTTAAGAAGCTTGATCAGGTTACTCTTCAAAAAAGAGCACAGAATGAAGCTCGTGCTGCACAACTGCTTGCAGAAAAACTTTCACAAAATGCTGGAGGTGTAGTACCTATTCTTGCTTCTAGAGATGGTGTTGTTGCAAGTGTTGAAAAGAATGTTGGAGACTATGTTTCTATGTCTGATAGAGTTGGTTATATTTCTATCTATTCACCAACTAAATCTGTTAGATTTACCATTCCTCCATCATGGAAAGAAATTAAAAAAGGAGACTCATTGAGTGTTGTATGGAGACCAGATTTTTCTCCAAGAACAGCGTCTATTGTTGGAATTAGTCCAATGATTAATGAGAAAGGTGGTTATCAGGCTGAAGCATTACTAGCTTCAAATACTGAATATCCAGTAGGAGCATCTGTTAGTCTAATTCCTGAAAAATCTAAGTCAGGAGTGTTTATAAACAGAAAAGCAGTTTTATTTGGCACGTCAACTATTCCATATATTTGGAAAGTATCTGAAAACAATAAGGTGACTAAGGTAGACATACGATCAGGCCGACAGCTTGGAGAATATGTTGAGGTTACGTCTGGTCTTAAAAAGGGTGATACCTATGTAGTGATTATGGATCATGATGTAGTACTTACTGAAGATGAAGATGTTTCAGAATTTCTTGAAAAAAAGGTCGAAGGTGAAGGAAATGAGGATGGTCATGATCATTAAAAGCACCCATAATCTTATTCTCTATGTTTAAAAAACTAGTAGCGTGGTCCACTATCCATAAGTGGAAAACAGTTAGTGCTTCGATTCTTTTATCGATATTTGGTCTATATGCAACAACAGCAATGGATATTGATGTATTGCCAAATATTAATAAACCAACAGTTGCGATTTTTGCTGAAGTAGATGGTCTTGCGCCAGAAGAAATAGAAAAGTTAGTTCTTATTCCAATTGAAAATGCAGTTCTTGGAACACCTGGAGTTGATCGAGTGCGAGGTGTAGCATCGTTTGGTTTAGGGATAGTAAATTCCGAATTTGCTTTCGGTAGTGATATCTACAAGAATAGACAACTTATTCAAGAAAAGTTGTCGCAGATTTCTCTCCCAGAAAATGTGCATGTATCTCTTGGTCCAGTAAGTTCTATTATGGGTGAAATTATGTGGGTTGGTGTTACCGGAGAAAACCAGAGTAACACTGATCTGCGATCGTATGCAGATTTTACCCTAAGGCCAAGCATTCTTAAGATAAAAGGTGTTTCAGATGTGATAGTGATGGGCGGGGATGTTTTAGAGTGGCAAATACGGTTAAATGCTGACGCGCTCAGACGTCTTAATCTTAAACATGAAGATATAAATACTCTTATTAGTAAGAATCTTCAAAACACATCTGGTGGTTTGCTTGTACAACAAAACAAAGAATATCCGATCAGAGTTTTTGTTGCACCAGAGAACTTTGAAAGTCTGAAAAGGTTGCCTATACAAACAGAGTTGGGAATGATAAGACTTGGAGAAATCGCTTCTTTCGTTGAAGGGGCAAGTCAGGTGCGTGGAACAGCATCAATTGACGGGAAAACGGGAATTGTATTAAGAGTCTTCAAACAGCCAAATGCGGAAACACTAGAAGTGACAGGTTTAGTGGATGATCTAATAGAAGATCTTAGTAAAAGTATTCCAGAAGGAATCACAATGTCCTCTGACCTCTTCAAGCAAGAGTGGTTCATTTCTGCTGGTCTAAAGAATGTTGAAGAAGCTTTACGAGATGCATTTATCATTGTTGCGATTATCGTATTCTTTTTCTTGATGAGATGGAAACCAACATTCATCGCTCTTCTTTCAATCCCAGTATCAATTTGTATTACTGCAATTATTTTCTACATTATGGGTCTTTCTGTGAACGTAATGACATTAGGAGGTATAGCAGTGGCGATCGGAGAACTTGTTGATGGTGCTATTGTGAGTGTTGAAAACATTATCAAGCGGTTGCGGAATAAAAAAGAAACAGGGCTTGAACGTTTACGTATCATCATTAATGCTGTAAAAGAGGTTTTTGATTCGATTGTCTACGCTACAATTCTCGTTGTGCTGGTGTTTGTTCCTGTGTTCTTCTTGCCAGGTGTTGAAGGTAAGCTTCTCTCTTCACTTGGTTTAGCTTACATTGTTTCACTGATCGCTTCACTTATTGTTGCACTAACGTTAACTCCTGCACTTGCAGCTATTCTCTTCACCGACGAAGATAAAGAAGATCATACGCCAAAGATAATCCATGTCATTGAGGAAAAGACAGAGAGACTTCTGTCATGGTTATTTGATAAGTGGAAAAATGTTGCTACAGCACTTATTCTTATGATTGTGGCAACCGTTCTTATGTATGTGTTTGCTGGAAAAGAAGGTATACCTCAATTCAATGAAGATTCCCTTACTATAGGCATTTTATTGCCAACAGGAACAGATCTTGAGACAACTAATCTCTATGCTCAATCTGTTGGTGATGCGATGAAGAGTCTTCCGTTTGTGCTACGTGTAAGTCACACCGCTGGTCGTGCAGCCGCAGATCCACACGGCAGTGGTTCAAACTCTGGCGAAATGCAGGTTGTTCTCAAAGAAGGTTCTGCTGAGAAAATAAATGAATATATACCTGAAATTCAAGAAGTGCTTAATAAATTTAGTGGAGCAACCTATTCTGTAGGGAAGCCTATTTCTCATAGAGTGGAAGAACTTCTCTCTGGGGTCAGAGCACCTATTGTTATTAAGCTTTACGGTGATGACATAGAAGGGCTTCGATCCTATGGCGATAAAATTGTAGGTATTCTTAGAGAACAAGAAGGTGTAGCAAACCCACAGCTATCGCGAGACGTGAAAGTGCCTGAAGTGCATATTTACCCAGACACAGAATTGCTTGCAACACTTGGAACTAGTGCGGGCGAATTAGGTGAAGAAATTCAAGGTGGGTTTATTGGTAACAAGGTCGGGGAAGTTGTTGATGGTTTAAAAAGGATAAACGTAGTTACAAGACTTGATAATGAAAGTAAGAACTCATTTTCTGGTTTACGAGACACAACATTCCCTCAAATCGGAGATTCAATCAGTAGTGTTGCTACTGTTGGATTTTCTGAAGGAAGAACAACTATTAGTCACGAAGGAGGTAAAAGAACTGTCGTGGTGAGCGCTAACTATGAAGGGGGTGACATTGTGGGTACTGTTGAAAAAGTAAAACAAGAATTAGAAGAGTCAGCTAAACCAGAAAATGTTACTGTTTCATTCGAAGGAACATATCAGAGCCAGAAAGAAAATAGTACAAGACTAGCCATTCTTTTTTCTGTTGTTATTCTTGTTATTTGCTATCTGTTATATCAAGCATTTAATTCATGGATACTTGCAATGCTCATTATTACAAACATACCCGTTGCTTTCTTCGGTGGACTGGTATTTGTTTACTTATATGGTGGAACAATTAACTTGGCTCACTTAGTAGGATTCATATCACTTGCAGGTATAGTCTCAAGAAACGGGATTATGTTGATTAGTCGCACAAGAGAGATATCAAAGGAGCATGATGCACCACTTGATACGCATATGATACTTTTGGCCACAAAAGAACGTGTAGTGCCAGTACTGATGACATCAATAGTAACAACTCTCGCACTTATTCCTCTTATTATAGGAGGAGACGCACCTGGAAAGGAATTCTTAAGTCCGCTTGCCATCGTTATGACTGGAGGGCTTATCACTTCAACAATTACATCAATATTGTTTACCCCAGTTCTACTTAACAGACTTAAGAAACATCTTTAAAACAAAGATAATATTAAGCATTAAAAAAGTCTCCCAAAAGGAGACTTTTTAATGCTTCTCGTGCTAGCACGTTTTGGTGCCCCCAGAAGGGATCGAACCTTCGACCGTCTGCTTAAAAGGCAGCTGCTCTACCGACTGAGCTATAGGGACATATTATATATTCTGTTCACCACCTGTTTTTCTGTTTACTTGTTTAGTCTACCGACTGTGTCCTTCGGTTGGTACCTACGGACATCTTCGAAGTCAAACTTCTCGAGCTACAGGGTATTGGAATAGCCGTTTAAAAATTAAAACAACTAATGCAATGTCCAAACATCCTATCATAAAATACAATACATTTCCAGTATGCCAAGGAGATTGTTATTTTGTAAGAGTACTTGTTCCAAAAGATTCTATGGTACCAGAGGCAGTGAAGCCAACAAGTGGCTTTGTTTTGTCATCTCGAAGCGGACCACCTGTTAGATACCAGATAATCCAAACCACCCAAAATATTGCAAATGCTTTTATAAGTATTCCCATGTACGTTAAGTATATAGGTAACTTAATAACAAGACAAAAGACAAGAGTGCAAGTCTGCGATCGTCAGTGCTGACAATGTGTACAGAAGTGAGCGCTACGGCCACCTATAGTTTTCTTTTCAATGATACCTGTGCACCCTTTAGAGAAACATTTTTGCTTTGTACGAAGGTACACTAAATGATTAGCATGAAATGCTCCACGCTCACCCTGTATATTTCTGTAGTCACTTGTACTATCACCACCAAAATCAATTCCTTGTAAGAGAACCTGTTTCATGGATTTGAAAAGAAGAGAAAACTCCTGAGTGGATAAGCTTTTTGTAGTACGCACAGGAAGGATGTGTGCACGGTGCAGCATTTCATCAGAGTAAATATTGCCAATACCAGCGACGATACTTTGGTCCATGAGTACTGTTTTGATTGCGCGAGTAGGGGATTTCATTAAGCGTTCCTTGAAGTTGTTAAGTGTGAACGACGTTTCCAGTGGTTCTGGTCCAAGATGACTAAGTCTCTCTGTATGTAACGTGTCAGTTTTTTCTACAACTATTGTTCCGAACTTACGAGAGTCACAAAACACTAACTGTTTTTTATTTGAAAGTGTAAACACAACATGGATATGACGGTTGTAAGGATCAAGCAGCGGAGAATTCTTTTCTACCGGAGTCCACGGCCATTCACGACCGTTATATTTTTTGTTTTGAATATATGTTCCATACATGAGATGTCCTGTCATCTTCATGTGGATGATAACGGTGAAACCATTCTCTAGATCTATAAGAATATGTTTTGCTCTTCTTCGTACTTGAAGCACTTTTTGATTCAGTGTGTATTTTTTAAAGTATGGAAAATAGCTACGATCTTTGATCGTATTACGAGCAAGCTTTGATGTGCTCCACATATCTGACCATATATCAGTAACAGAAAGTCTGGGAAGAACTTTTTGGAGACCTGTGACAGTGGTATGAACTTCGGGTAATTCTGGCATGTGTACATACTACAGCGCTTTTGATAGTATGCAAACAGCTTGATCATTCTGGAGTAGTCATGGAAACATTGAGCACTTTTGATTCCTTGAGACTTCCCCTTGCAGTTGTTGTGGGGTTGGTTGCTGTATATATCTTACTTTGGCTTGGAGAGATTATCTACGTGATTTGTAATAGGGATCTTTTTTACGAGTACATTCGAACACACTTCTTTCCACGAGATAGACTTTTTTGGGATAACAAGAAGCAAGAGTTCTATGCACGAGAGAGTTGAAACTTTCTTGGTGAGAAAAAAGCCGCGCGAAGCGCGGCTTTGTTTTCTATTTGGTAAGTAATTTAGTAAGTTCTTCTCGTGTGACTTCAGCATCATCCCAAACCACTTTAGTTCCATATGGACCCATGATATAGGGATCAGTTCCTTTACCGGTGATAAGTACAGTGTCACCTTCCTGAGCAAGACTAAGCGCATGACGGATAGCCTCACGCCTATCAAGAATAAGAGTAGGGGTGTGTGCTGTTACGCCACTTGCTACTTCGTTAATTATTTTCATTGGTTCCTCATCGTATGGATCCTCGTTAGTTACAATAATCTCATCGCAGAATTCATCTGCAACTTTTCCAAGTACAGGACGTTTCCAAGTATCTCGTCCACCACCAGTTGATCCAAGCACTGCTATTTTTCTTGAAGAAGAAAAAGTTTCGTAGAGTTTACGAAGTGAGTCATCGGTATGAGCATAGTCAACAATGACTTCATAGTTTTGACCACAGTCAATTTTCTCTACTCGTCCACGAATCTGAGTAAGTCCCTCTATACCTTTTTTTGCGTCTAGAAGGGAGATACCTGCTTCTTGTGAGAAAGTAAGTGCAGCGAGCGCATTTGAAATATTGAACTTTCCCGGAAGAGGAATAGTGATTTCTGTGTCTTTATAAAGAATAGTACTTGAGTCTTTTGTCTCGCTAAGAACATTAACATCTTTGAGTGAATACCCGAGATTTTTTTCGACATCATGAATGAGGAATGAGAAGGCATGCTTGTTGTCGATGTTTGCAACAGAAAGACGAGCCTTCTTGTTACTCTTTGCTAGTCTTTGGATAAGACGCAACTTCGCCTTTTTATAGTTTTCAAAGGATCCATGACTTTCGATATGTTCAGGTGAGAGATTCGTAAAGATGAGCGCATCTAACTCAACACCAACATGGCGGAAGAAACGCGCACCTTCGGATGTCATCTCGATAATCGCATATTCACACTGTGCATCCACCGCATCCCGTAAAAACTTTTGTGTGAAGAATCTTCCCGGCATGGTCATCTTATGTTTATTCGGATGAGAAATATCTCCAATTTTAAAACGAATCGTTGAAAGCACTGCAGTCTTTTTACCTGCTGCTTCAAGAATCGCATTTGTGAATTCTACGGTGGAAGATTTTCCTTTTGTTCCGGTAACACCTACGACATATATATGACGTGAAGGTTTTCTATAGATAGTGGTTCCAACAACAGCAAGAAGAAGGTGATAGTATGGCTGAAAGAATTTGTAGAGCTTCTTAGGTATGATTTTTTCTGTTGTGCGTAATAATTTTTCCATAGAGAGTTATGAGTAATGTGGTTAATAATGTATTAGTATTGTCTATGTTTTATTATCTGTTAGCGTAGCGTTCTGTTATCGTGTCTACTGTAGTTGCTGTAACGCTTCTTTGATAATAGTGCTTGTTGTTTTGTTTTTGGTGTCGAGAGCTTGGAGTGCTTGATGAATTTCTTTTGAAGAGTATCCGAGAGATTCGAGTGCCATACGAGCTTCCCCGCTCTCGTCATCAAGTTCTTTTCCTAACAAGTGAGTGAGTTTACCTTTGAGTTCTATAATAATTTTTTCAGCTGTTTTTTTGCCAACCCCTGGTGTATGAGAGAGTGCGTAGGCGTCACCATTTTCTATCGCACTTGCAAGAGAAGAAGGGGAGTGTACAGAAAGCATCGAAAGTGCACCTTTTGGACCAATTCCTGACACTGAGGTTAGTTTTTCAAAAAGAAATAAGTCATCCTCATCTTTAAAACCAAAAAGAGTGAGCTGGTCTTCACGGACATGGGTATGAATATAGAGAGCAAGTTCATCACCTGCTGTAGTAGAGAGAAGAACTGGGAGGGGGCAAAGTACCTTGTATCCCACATTATTAACCACAAGAATGAGGGAAGAGTTGTTTGTCGAGAGTATTTTTCCTTGAAGAAAGCCAATCATAGCAAAAGTATAGCATGTGGTGGAAAAGAGGGACTTTACAAAACCTATATAGTACTTGAAAAAATGAAAAGTTTGTGGTATAGTGGGTTCTACAAATTTAAAGATATGGCAATTACAAAAAACGCAAAAAGAGGTATTCGTGTAAGTGAGCGAAAGCGAGTCGTTAACGACAAACTTCGTCGCACCATGAAGGAAGCAGTAAAGACTGTTCGTAAGGACGTTATTGCAAAGGATGTGAAGGCTGTTAAGACTGATCTTTCTCTAGCTTTCAAGGCGCTTGATAAAGCTGCTAAGAGAGGAACAATCAAGAAAGGGCAGGCTGATCGCAAGAAGTCACGTCTCGCAAAAGCTGTTGCAAAGGTAGCCGCTAAATAGTTAGTAGACACATTATAGAAGGGGAACCTCCTGTAATGTATATGCTCTCGTAGTTCAATGGATAGAATTCAAG
>CAZJDZ010000003.1:12640-91540 GCA_964544935.1 uncultured Candidatus Saccharibacteria bacterium
CATTAACCATGTGGTGTTTTCTTTTCATAGACCCGTGCTCTCGGCAGGAATCGAACCGAAGGTCCACATTTTTAATGAGCAAAGCGATTATAAAAATGTAGGATCTCGACTGAAAGGAGAGGCGATTCCTGCCTGTAGTTCGTCAGGAAGCGAATAGGGGTCGCGGAGTCTCCTGTTTTATGTACCCATAAAACGAGACGAGGTGACCGAAAGCGTACTCGCGGTTCCTGCGTAAGGATTCGAATAGGGGTCGCGAGAGCTTCTCGAGCGTAGCGACAAAGTAGTTCCGTGATCGATTCCTGTGAGGATTGTGAGATAAATTTGGAAGTATTTTACTTAATTTGAATCAATAATTTTCTTAACTAAATTCTCAAGTTCTTCTTCTGTCATATTTAGTTGGTCTGCAAGATATAGGGTGTTGATTAGAGATTTTGCAGTATTTATTTTTAAGTCATCAATATTTAACTTTTCTCCATGATCAGAATTTTCACTCGTGGCCGCAACTTTACCTGCCGTCTTTGCAAAGTGAAGCGCAGAATGACGAAGTACAAAACGTAGTTTTTCATCTTCATTCATGCCATTCATTTCTGGATAACGATCTGGTGTACATACCCACTTTTCTCCAATGTATTTAATTAGATTATTCATTTCTATAATTCTATCATATTTAGAGGAGGTGAGATTCGGTCACAAGACTTTTCGTCGCAAGCTCCTCAATAAAGTCTCGCGACCCCGTATTCGAATCTCCGTAAACTGGAGCAGTCCAGTTTACTACCTTGCAACCGCAAGTCATACAAAAATACCGAAGCTCGAAGCTTCGGTATTTTTGTATGATGCGGAGGAGGTGAGATTCGAACTCACGGTCCGGTTGCCCAGACTCCTGTTTTCAAGACAGGTGCAATCGACCACTCTGCCACTCCTCCATAGATATTTTGGTACGTATACTTATGTATACATAACCTTCAAAACTTTCGATTGTTGCGATACTATACCATATTCTTGAATAAAATTAAAGCGAAGGTGTCTTGTCTATAAACAGTATTATGCACTAGTTATATTTTGATATAATTCTGCTATACTTCTAAGATATATGTTTACAAACACCAGGCTTACAATTAAAACCTTTTTGCAGAGGAAATATTTTTTGATGGTATCGGTTAGGGGAGTCGTGATCCTTGCTATTTTTACCGGTTACTACATCGGGTCATTTGTTCAAAAAAATAAATATACTCATTTTATGAAAAGTTTTAAAACTGTTCGTGAAAACTCAGACAAGTATACACTCATTAACCCTCTCATTGGAGGTGTGTCAGCACCAGCTACAGATGTAGGCATGTTTAATGATATTAAAGATGATTTAATTTCTTACTTGAAACAAGAAGAGAGAAGAGGTAATTTGTATGGATATTCTTTTTACTTTAGAGACTTTAATACTGGAATGTGGTTTGGTACAAATGAAAATTTAGAATTTTTCCCAGCAAGTCTCTTTAAACTACCACTTGCACTCGCTATCTATAAGCAAGCGGAAAATGAAGAAGGTTTTTTGAAAAGAAATGTTGTTTATACAAAAGAGTTGTCAGATATAAATACTTCAATAAAATCAAATTCCCAAAGTATTCTTGAAATTGGTGGTGTTTATTCGATTGAAGAGCTTGTTATTATTATGCTTACAAAATCAGACAATGGAGCAAAAAATTTACTCCTAGCATCTTCCGATAACTCATACCTTAACGGTCTCTTTGCAATTGTCTCAATGGTTAGTCCTGATACAAAAAAGGTTCTTGAAGTGTCTTCTCGAGAGTATGCTCTCTTCTTCCGAGTTCTTTACGGCTCTTCATACCTTAACGAGGAGCACTCAGAATATATTTTGAAACTTCTTTCTGAAAGTTCATTTAAAAATGGATTAGTGGCTGGGGTTCCTGAAGGAGTTCCTGTTGCGCATAAGTATGGCACCTATGAATTTATGGAAGATGTTAATGGTAAGGCAAGAATGGCTCGTCAACTTCATGATTGTGGGGTTATCTATAGCCCTAAGAATCCATATATTTTATGTGTTATGACAAAAGGTAAAGATGAAACAAACCTTTTTAGAATAGTTTCTCATGTATCAAATCTAATGTATACATATCAAAACAATAAAAGTGAAGATGAGTAATTTATACTATATTATATGAAATACTTAGGAATTGATTTTGGTTCAAAAAAAGTTGGTTTTGCACAATCTGATGATGAGGGGCGTATGGCATACCCGCTTATGATTTCAGCAAATGATGGAATGCTTCTTAAGGATACTCTTGAACTCATTCGAGAAATGAAATTCAGTACTGTGGTAATAGGGGAGAGTGTTGATGGTAAAGGAAAACCAAATCCAATAGCTAAAGAAGCTAGAAAGTTTGGAGCACAGCTAGAAAGTTCTATTGATGTAAAAATTGTTTTCGAAAAAGAATGGTACTCAACTATGGAAGCTCGTAAGCAGCCAGGAAAAGAAGGGGATCATAATGTTGATGACCAAGCAGCAGCTATTGTACTCCAGAGATATCTTGATAAAATAAATGGTCCTGGAGTCTATGAAGAATCTGGTGATAGTGATGATGAAGAAGATGGGCAAGATGCTGATAATTGGTAGTTGGTAAAATGAGTAGTTAGTAATAAATAATTTTTTAGTATATGAATGAAAATGAACAAGAACAAATAAAGCCTGCAGCAGAAGAAAAAGTGTATGCAACAATTGATGACTTTCAAAAAATTGAAATCAAAGTAGGAACCGTGGTTTCTGTCGAGATTGTTGAAGGAGCAGACAAGCTTTATATTTTACAGGTTGATCTCGGCGAAGAAAAACCTCGTCAGATTCTTTCTGGAATACGAGAGTTTGTAACTAGTGAAGATTTACTCAATAAGCAGTTTCCTTTTGTAACCAACTTAGCACCGCGTATGCTTCGAGGACATGAATCGCAAGGAATGATTCTTGCAGGAAGTGATGACACAGGTCTTGCGCTCCTTAACCCAAGCAAGCAACTAGTAAACGGAACAAGACTTAGATAGAAGGGTGCGGACTATAGAGTATAGACCGCTTCGCTAATAGATAATAGACAACAGGCACAGAGTACAGAATATAGACTGCGATTACGCTAATAGATAATAGACAAATATTTGACACGCACCTTAGACCGGCTAAACTTTTATCTATCTTCTATCTTCTATCTTCTATCTTCTATCTTCTATCTTCTATCTTCCTCCCATGCTACCATCGTACCATGATACAAAAACTTTTTAATTGGGTAGAAAAATATGCCGAGCATAAACATGCAAATAAAGCTCTCGCCCTTGTTGCATTCACTGAATCTTCATTTTTCCCAATTCCTCCCTTTGTCTTGATAATCGGAATGCTTGCTCAAGAAAAAAAACCATCATGGGTAAAACTAGCTCTCATTGGAATGATTTCTTCTGTCATAGGTGGAGTTGTGGCATATTTTGTGGGTATGTTTTTTTATGATTATGTTGGAGCACCTATTGTTGCTTTTTATGGTATAGAAAATGAGATAGCAACTTTAGGGACTCTTTTTAAAGATCATGTATTTTTGACTATTTTACTTGCATCAATTTCACCTATTCCGTATAAAGTATTTACTCTTTCTGCTGGCCTTTTTTCGGTGAACCTATTTAGTTTTATTGTCGCATCTATTCTTGGACGTAGTCTTCGATTCTTTGCGGTTGCATATGTTTCAAATAAGTATGGAGCAAAAGCAAAACAAATACTTCTCGCGCAGCAAAAGCGCACCACGTATGCTGTCTATACAGCATTTGGCTTTTTGTGTATCTATGTACTAGCGAAAGCTTGGGGTATACTTTAAACAATATGGCACATCATATCTGTATCTATGACGAATACTGCACGTTTGACGGGGAACTTATTCCTTTTGGTAAAGAAAGTATTGAGACAGAGATAACAAAAGCAATCAATGAGATTTTGGATATGATTGTTCACAAAATAGGGGACGACGATGTTGTTGTCTGTGGAACAGGGGACGCAAGGAGGATGCTTGGAAGAAAGCTTGAGGATAGAATTAAAAGAAGGGTAATGTATGAATAGTACGAGTCCTAATTTTAGGTAATGTGCCCTCGGCTGGAACCGCGAGTACGCTTTCGGTCACGGATAATTTCTCGCCGTCGCTCAAAATTTCCTCGACCCCGGCTCGCTCGTTTTTCTTGCTAGAAAAACATAGCTCCGCCTTTCGATTCCTGACGTAAGCAAAGCAGTTTGCTTACTCCTCGGGCATAAAACAGTAAAAGACCGAGAAGTGTCTCGGTCTTTTACTGTTTTGTGCCCTCGGCTGGAATCGAACCAGCAATAACGGCTTAGAAGTCCGCAGTTATATCCATTTAACTACAAGGGCATGGGGTTCTTGTATACTATCAGAAAATATCCACTTCTAAAAGTCGAAGGCTTGAATAAACAAACATAATAAGGTAGTATATATCCATTAGAAATACATGGGAGATTAGCTCAGTTGGTAGAGCAGCGCTTTTACACAGCGAAGGTCAGAGGTTCGAATCCTCTATTTCCCACAGAAATATAAAACCGACATCAACAATGTCGTTTTTATATTTCTGTGGGAAATAAGCAAGTGTCCTACGTCACTTGCGTGAGGCGATTAGTAAATCGAACCGCGAGGAATTCGAATAGGGGTCGCGAATCTGCTTCAAGCAATGCTGATTAGCAAATCACGTCGGGAGACGATAGGCAGATTTATGACTGAATCTTCTTTACATACTTGTGTAAATAAACAATGGTATCTGACCACTTCCTCGCCTTATTGTCATCTTTCTGGTAGTATCAATCTATTATCATGCAACCAGTTATCCTTTTTGAAAATAGTCATGTAGTTGTAATCGACAAACCTGTCGGTATTATTGCGCATCCTGATGATAGACAAGATGAGTACACTGTTGCTACTTGGATGAAAGAAACATATAACATCCAAAAAGTTGGAGATGAAGGACGGGAGGGGATAGTGCACCGTCTTGACCGTAACACGTCAGGTGTACTTGTTCTTGCTAAAGATAATATTGCATACACACTTCTTAAGCGGCAATTCCGTGAGCATACTGTTCGTAAGGTATATCGTGCGATTGTTGAAGGACATATTCGTCACGATACGGGGATGATTAGTCTTCCTATTGCGCGAGCAAAGAGTGATTTTAGAAAGCGCACTGTTGTGGATATGTTTTCTCAAGATACTCGTGGAGAAGAAAGAGATGCTGTTACTCGTTATAAAGTTTTGGAACGTGCAACAAGTGCAGACGGTAAACAGTATTCATATGTAGAATGTTACCCGCTTACAGGGCGAACACATCAAATTAGAGCGCATTTTAGAGGAATCCGTCACCCAATTATCGGAGATGAGCTCTATGGTTCATTTAAAGGCAAAGATATTGCACCAAGATCTATGCTTCATGCACTTTCTATCACTATAGACATTCCAGAAGACGTGGAAGGGAGCAAACAACAGACCATTAAGGCAGAAATCCCAGAAGACATGAAAAATACACTTACGGCACTTAATTTTAAGGACATTGCGTAGGTGTTGATGAAATAAAGCAAATCCTAAAGGAGAGGGCCTTGCGATTATGCATTTTTTATGATAGTATTTCCCTACTAAGTAGATTTCTATGAAAACAACTATTAATTTTACACCGGTAGACATTGAGGCAAGAAAGGCACTTGATTTTTCATCAGGAGACGTTGTCCGTGTTTGGAACAAGATCAAAGAAAATGATGGCAAGACTCGTCTTCAGGCATTTGAAGGTATGGTACTTGCTCGTAAGCATGGTACAGAGATTGGATCAACATTTACAGTTCGTCGTGTTGCGTCTGGTGTAGGAGTTGAGCGTGTGTTTCCACTTTTTGGAGTTATGATTGATAAGATCGAGATCGTTCGTCGCGCACGTACTCGTCGTAGTAAGCTTTACTACGTTCGTGATAAAGCTATTCGTGACGTACGTCGTAAGCTTAAGAAAGATACTCGTGTTGTTAAGAAGGGAAGTACAACAACAACAGAAGCGATCGTTCTAGAAGAGACAGCAGAAGTAACAGCATAAAACAAAACAGGACTTACGAGTCCTGTTTTGTTTTTCATTATAAATATGATAGTATTTCAATACCTCAAGGAGATTTGTTTGTAAATTGTTTACAAAAAGTACATATGCCCAGGTGGCGAAACTGGCAAAAAAGATAGAGCACTAGGTGCGTCTACCAGTTTCGTTACTAAAGACATAGGTAAAGTTTTTATTGAGGAGTTTGCAAAATATAATACGCCCAGGTGGCGAAACTGGTAGACGCACTACCTTGAGGTGGTAGCGCTGGCAACGGCATGGAGGTTCAAGTCCTCTCCTGGGCACATCAACACAAAACACAGACTTCCATAGTCTGTGTTTTGTGTTGACTGTGTCTGTATAGAAGCAAGTGACCTGCGTCACTTGCGTGAGGACTTGAACAGGGGTCGCAAAACTACTTCGAGCGAAGCGAGGAGTTTTGTGACCAAGTTCGCCATTATTGTATGCCCAGGAGAGGACTTGAATAGGGGTCGAGGAGCAATGTTTTTATGGAGCACGAAGTGCGAAGAGAAAAACATATGCGAGGTGACCAAGTCCTCACTCTTCAAAAATTCCTCAATATGTGTTAGAGTAAAGACCTCATTCCATGGTCCACACATGGAAATGATACGAGATGGTGCCTATAGTGTAATGGTTAGCACTAGGGTTTGTGGAACCCTCAGTTCGGGTTCAAATCCCGATAGGCACACCAATCAATAAATACTAAAAATCTCCTTATGAAAGAGGGGATTTTTAGTTCTCATATTTTGGTACCCTTTCGAGAATAATAGGGTGTGTTGGAACTGGTATACTATTTACAAAATGAGTACTAAAAAATTTGCAATAAAATCAAAGGTGTGGCTCTATCCTGGAATGAGTGGGTGGCATTTTGTAGGTATTCCTAAAAAAGAATCGGTTGAGATAAAGAAAGTGTGTAAAGTAAAAGCAGGGTTTGGGTCTGTTCCAGTTGCGGTCACAATTAATAAATTAAAATGGAAGACTTCCATATTCCCAGACAAAAGAACAGAGACATATTTATTACCACTGAAAGCAGAAATTCGTAAGAAGGAGGCTATATTTTCAGGAGACACAATCATTTTGACTATAGAGTTAATATAAAAAAGTAATATACTGGTTTTAATTATAAATTATTTTTTCAATAATTATGAAAACTCTTAAATGTGATCTGTGTGAAGAAACAGCTGAAGGTGAGACATTTGAAGCGTGGATGGAGGCGCTTAAGCCACACTATTTTACATCACACCCTGAGGTGATGAGTGACCCAACTAAAACCAAGGAAGATATGATGAAATGGATGGAAGAAAATAAAGCACGATTCGAATTGGCAAACTAATATAATGTAAACAAGAGTAGGGTAAATTATTTCTTACTCATCTGGGTTCTAATCCTGTCTACGACAGTACACAATTTTACAAAATCCGTAAACTATAAGTTTACGGATTTTGTATTTAAATTGTAGTGCCTATCGGGATTTGAACCGCGGGTCGCAGCTTGCGAGGAGCAAGCGAAGATTTCGAGGCAAGTATGTCGAGAGGCAAATCCCGATTGAATTTTGTATTAAAAATTTTCTCATGAAAGAGGGGATTTTTAGTTCTTACATTTAGATATCCTATCGGGAATTATTTGGGAGGTTGGAACTGGTATACTATAAGAATATAATTGATATGAGAGAATTTGAGTATAAGTCCCCGAAAGAAAATAAAATTGAAGAAAACCTTGGCGAACCCCACACCTTTAAAGTGTATATTGATGGTAATGTTGCCGGTGTTGGGATTGTTGAATATTTTTCAAAACCACTTCCGATTTATCAATTAACAACACTTTATACTGAAGAAGAATTTCAAAAGCAAGGTGTGGCTACTGAAATTTTAGATAAAGTTGAACAGTGGGCAAAAGAAAGAAAGAAGCCTGTGGTGCTTGTTGATGCAGTCATAGATGAAGAGCTCGATGAAAATGGGAAAAAAGCTAAAGGTATGTATGCTCGTCGAGGTTGGGTGGAAATAGTAGGACAACATGATCGACATGTCTATAATTGGCCAGAAGGTCTATCGACGGATATTTTAAAAGGATTTGAGTGCAGGTATACTGATTATCTTGAAAGAAATGACAAGAAGTGATTTTGTTTTTTAATCATCTGAATTCTAATCCCGTACAACAAAGGCATTGTTGAAAACATAGTCGCAAAGCTACTTGTTTCTTGGTCCAAGACATGATTTTACTAAAACAGGAATCTACAATAGTGAACCAATTTGAAACAACAATAATAGCAACGGATATTTTTAGTACACTTTCGCTAAAAATAGAAAGATTGGAAATGGTATAATATTTACATGGAAACATTACAATACTTTTTTACATCACTAGTATTACTCTTCTCATTTTTTCTCAACACAACACCTGTGAAAGATTCTCAAGTTGTCCAACCCGCCATAGCTATTGCTCAAGGGATGGCAACAACAAGTAATAAATCAATTATTGTAGAACCTTCAACAAAACAAGAAAAAAGTGAATTGATTTATACAAATAAACAATTTGGTTTTTCTATTACTTTTCCAGAATCTTGGTCTGGGTATAGATACAAAGAAGCAACAACTACGGTTTCTTTTGGTATAAAAGATCAAGATATTGTTTTTTCTGTTGTTATTTATACAAAAATAGAATGGGCAGACCTAGAAAATGAATTTAAAGTTGGCGGACCTATGCCAGAAAAGCTACAAGAAAATGAGAAATATATTTATTCTTATACAATGTCACAAGATTCAACAGACTTAGTTTCCCCACTCAGAAATGATATTAATACTATTCTTGATTCTTTTAAGTTAGCCCAGTATTAATCTAATCTACGATAAGCACACCAATCAAATCTATTTTGGCCCAAGACGTGAATTTGCTAATTCAAAATCTACTTATGAAAGAAGAGGTTTTTAGTTACAACATTTACCGACTTTTAGAGAATTACAGGGGAGGTTGGAAATGATATAATGGACGTATGAAATTCGGAGAATCACCAACACAAGTGAACGAAGTTAAGTCTGTACGTCAGATAAGGTTAGAAAAAGTGCCACTTGAAGACTTACTAAAAATAATGAGACCAGATAGCATGGGTCCTGTTATTGGTAAGTTGCCAGAAAATTTTGACGAACAATATGATTATATTATCGAACAACTTAATAACCGTGGACTTTATAGAGAAGGGTTGAAACAAAGAATCATTTCTGCTGAGTTTAAACAGAAGGCAATAATGACAGGTAATGACAGGGATTATGGTTCTGAGGTAAATCATAATGGAGGGGTAGATGGTGAAGTTCTTGCTATGAAAGAACAAGATGTTGACATATCGGATACAACCTATGTGTCTAATTTCTCAAAAGAGTTATGTAGAGTTTATAAAGGATCTGTTATTTTAATTTATTATGGGGAAGCACTAGCTCCACTACAACCAAGTTCAAATCAATCAAATAGTTATTCTAACGGTTTTAGTATGTTTATTCATCCAAGATTGAAACAGAAATCTCTTGTTGCTGTTTTTGAAAACTAGTTCTAACCCCGCACCTAAAGGTATTTCCAATTTCAAAAAGATGATTACATCTTAAGAAATTTAGGTTATCTACGATAGCACACCAATCAAATCTATTTTCGCCCGAGACGTGAATTTGCTAATTCAAAATCCCCTTATGAAAGTGGGGATTTTTAGTTCTTACATTTGTCTACCCAATCAGGAACAATATGGGAGTTTGGAACTGGTATACTGTGATTACTATGTCTTTAGAAGCACCAAACCAAAACCCTCTTTCTGTAAGAGAGAAATATTTATCAAAAGCTGATAAAGAAGGTTTTGTATATGTTGGAGATTTTGCAACTCAAGAATTAAGACGGCAATCCAAAAGTGTTGCAGCATTTCTCGATGGAGAGGAGGGGACAGAGCCAGATATAAATTTAGGAGAAGGTATTAGATTCAAAGGATCTTCCGGAAATTATTCTGATATGAAAGTTCATATTGATGACCTTGAGAAATTTATAAAGAGGGTAAGGGATTATTACGGAGATTAAGCCTATTCTATCCCTCTTATATAAGAGGGAGCTTTGATTTCTATATGTATGTACTATTGAGGGTTACGGGGCAGTTAAGAACTGCTATACTTTAGTATATACACAATAATAATACAATTATGATACCAATCAATTTTGTTTCTGTATTTGTAGCGGCAGTTGTAGCATTTGTTATCGGGTTTATGTTCCATGGACCACTCTTTGGAAAATTATGGATGAAGTTAGCTAACATCCACCCGACAGGAAAGGAGAAGCTTTCTGATATGGTTCCTCAGATGCTACAAAATTTCTTAGCAAATATTGTATGCGCCTATATTTTGGCTATGTTTATCTATGTTACAGAAAGTTATTATAACAATCTTGGGAATGTTGTTGGTGGAATGGGAGTTGCATTCTGGGCGTGGCTTGGCTTTCTTGTTACTGCAACTTCTATGGATGTTATTTGGATGGGTAAGTCTAAGAAGCTTTGGCTTTTTGAAGTTGTTGCGTCCCTATGTTCGTTTCTTGCAATGGGGGCGGTACTGGCTGCTTGGTAATTTTTCTAATCATTTGAACTCTAACTATTCATAATAGGAGATATATAACAATGTGATCAGGTACTGTATGAGAGAAGAAAATCCTTTTGAAAATAAAGATGTGGCAGAACAGTGGATATATTCGGTAGAAGGAGAAAAAGGAATAATTAGAGATAATGAGACATATCCACGTCTTTATGAATGGTTTAATTCCACTTCACGAGGAGTTGTTGTTGATGTTGGCTCTGGTCAAGGAATGTGTTCTACAAAAATTGAAGGTTATACGAAGTATATTGGTGTTGAGCCTTCTACATTTCTTACAGAAAGAGCAAAAGAATTGTATTCCAACGAAGGGAGGGAGTTTGTTATTGGAAATGCATACGAGATACCACTTGATAATGAAAGTTGCGACAATGCTTTTTCGATCAATGTTTGGTTTCACTTAGAAAATATAGAAGCTGCAAGCCGAGAGCTTTGTAGAGTGTTGCGACCTAAAGGAAAATTCTTTCTGCATACTGCCGATAGCGAAGCTTTTGATCTGTGGCAGAAGTTTTACAAGAACTCAACTATGGAAGGTAGAAAACTTACAGGAGAAATCGAAGCACCTGTTAACAATAAAACTCGTAATATATTTTATATGCATACGAATAGTGAAGTTGTTGCCGCACTAGAACATGCAGGACTTACTGTTTCTACAATAAATAAGCTTGGCAAACTCGATGATAACAAAGAATTATTTATTGTCATTGAAGGTGAGAAAGTATAAAAATAAACACAGACTTTAATCTGGTTGTAGAACCAAAAACTGGTATACTACCAGTATGGTAAAAACTAAATTAGCAGTTATCGTTATCGTACTCTTTATTCTCGGGGGCACGTTTGCTGTGTCGTATAAGAAGATGAGTACCCAGACTCCTCCTGGTACTAATCCGGTTGTAACAGGAACACTAACAACACTTCCATATGGAAGCGCTACTGTAAAAGTTGGACAACAAGCGGTCTTTTTAAGAAATTCAGTTATGATTACAAAAGTTACAGAAGACAGTAGATGTCCAGAAGGGGTGCAATGTATACAAGCTGGTACTGTAAAAATAGAATTACAGAGTGTTACTGAACTAGGGACAAAAACAGATATTCTTGAACTTGGAAAAGAGTTGAATCTTGGTAGTGAAAAAGTTACGTTCACAGGAATAACTCCAATGCCAAAAGCTGGATCTGTTATTGCTTCTGGTGATTATGTTGTTACTCTTACAGTGGTACCAGATACAACAACCGCAACAACAATTGTCGCCACCACGACCGTTTCAAAAGGAGGATGCTATGTAGGAGGGTGTTCTTCAGAAACATGTTCTGATAAACAAGATATGATGTCTAATTGTATGTATCGTCCAGAATTTGCTTGCTACAAGACAGCAGTATGCGAACGTCAGGCAACAGGTAAGTGTGGATGGACAGATACCCCAGCACTTCAGGTGTGTGTGCGAGATGCAGGAGCTGTTGATAGATAAATATACACATGATACAAAGTATTAAAGATGCATATCTTCTTGTATACAAAAAGTTTTCTGAGAAACAAAATCTCTTAGGAGTTTTTATTATTTGTTTTGGGTTGATTATAACCGGAGTAAATGGTTTTCTCTATTATTCTATGCGAACAAATAACTTCTCTAAAAATATTCCAAGCGATGATCCTCAAGTCGCTCCACAAGTTATCGATGAACGTACAGTAACAATTGCAACCACAACAAAGACTGGCCATGCTATAAGTGTAACTTTTTTACCATGCGGTTTAGGTGCAGATGTTACAGATAAGATAGGGGTATGTTTTGGCTCAGGAAGAAGTAGTCCATTTACTGAGGAAGGGATAACCGTTTGGAATCTCATTTCAGAAGAGAAAAAAGTAAGCTTTGGTGTTGTGGATACGAATAATGAATATCAGCCATACAGAATTGTTGTTGATTTTGGAAGCCATACACCAACTTCGGTTGAGTTTGAATATATAAGAAAAGCGATACCAATGCTCTTTATAGACTATATAATATATGAAGATCCTTGTTGGGGAATCTTTGAAAATTGCCGAGAATAATCTCGTAAACAGAAGAGGTGTATCATTTTTCTAGAGTGGGTGTATACTCGTAATTATATGAACGAAACATCACCAACAATATCTTTAGAGACAGGAAATAATACTTTTTTTGCAAAAACAAAAGAATTGCAAGATTTATGTGGAGGGCTTACTGATCAAATGAGTCTTGATGATAAAATTTCTTTTATACGAAATGCTCAAGAGAAAGCAAGGGAGGCTAATAACTACAGAGCGGAGCAAGCCGCAGCAAAAATTCTTGCTTACCTTGAAAAAACTGCTGAATATGAACATGAGCTAGAGACAAGAGAAGAAGAACTTGCAAGGTATCTAACTCAAGATATGCTTAACATTCTTACAGAACATCAACCAAATAGAACAGCCGTTGATTTTGATCAAAAATATGCTGTAGTGTAAAAGTTATATATGAATACTAGTAGCTCTTTTGAAAATTTTGATTTTGATTCGGCAACCAAATGGCATCTCGATCAGGTGCGTAAGCTTCGTGCTCCAACAGGACTTTTTACCGCGTCTGCAAGTGATGTAACTACAGGATATAACAAGGCATGGCTTCGTGATATTTATTTCATGACGCTTGGGTTTAAATATGCAGGTGAAATGGATGTGGTAAAAGACGCAGCTAAGGCACTGCTCCAAATTCTTGCTAAACATAAAGAGAAAATTATGTGGGCGGTGAACAATAGACCACAAGAGACGTGGCAGTATATTCATGCACGCTACAATCCAGAGACGTTTGAAGAATATTGGGAAGAGTGGGGGAATAAACAAAACGACGCAGTAGGGGAAGTGCTCTACCTCATTGCAGACTGTGAAACATCAGGACACACAGTGGTGGAGACAGACGAAGAGCGTGACCTTGTACAGCTTCTTGTTAATTATCTTAATGCTATTGAGTATTGGCATGATGCGGATTCTGGTATCTGGGAAGAAAATCAAGAAGTGAGAGCATCATCTATTGGGTCTGTGGTACGAGCGCTTATGACAGCATCTCAGCTCCCGTATGTGACTATTTCAGAAGGGATGATAGAGAAGGGTCGCGAAGCACTCCGAGCTCTTCTTCCGCGTGAGACTACTACACGTTTCTGTGATCTTGCGCTCCTTACACTTATCTTCCCATTTGAGGTAACTACTGAAGAAGAAACAAAAACTATTCTTTCAAATGTCGAGTACTTCCTTACTCGTGATATGGGTGTTATTAGATATCGTAACGATCGTTACTACAACAAGAATGAAGTAGATGGATACAGCGAAGAAGCTGAGTGGTCTATGGGTCTTGCGTGGCTTGCAATTATTTATGCACAACGAGGAGATCTTGAAAAGGCAACACACTATTTTTGGAAAGCGGATGCGACCATTAACAAAGATGGACTCATCCCAGAACTCTGGTATTCTCACACACAAAAACCAAATGAAAATATCCCTCTTGGTTGGGCAGAGAGTATGTTTGTTGTAGCACTTATAACAGTTCGTGAGTTATTACAAAAAAACAAAAAAACTCTGTAAGGTTTTGTTATTGGTGTGAATTTTGAGTACCTCTACATATGAAATATCACAAGACACGCCACAAGAAAATATATTGGTTACTTTTTACTGTACTTGTACTTGTCGGTGTTTGGAATGTTTGGAAACCTCTTCCTGAAGAAATTAATAAAGCCTATAACTGGCATAATATTAGTGGGGGTTCGATAGCATTTCTCGCGGATACAACATATATTGATTCGTCTAAAATAAGAGTAAGTGATCAACATATTTTTGATGAAGTATTTTCAATGATACAGAATGCCCAGTCATATATTTTTATTGATATGTTTTTGTGGAATGATTTTGGTGCACGTTCTGGAAATGTTCATAGACCGCTTTCTTCCCAGCTTACACAGGCACTCATTGCAAAGAAAAAAGAAAATCCTACAATGGTAATCCAGGTAGTAAGTGATCCAATCAATAGTGTCTACGATGGACAAGGCTCACAAGTATTTTCTCAAATGAAGGACGCAGGGATACAAGTAACGATGACCAATCTACCTGCTTTGCGTGATAGTAACCCAGTGGTTTCGTCATTATGGAGAGTCTTTGTATATCCACTTGATACACTTCACAAAAAAGTATTTGGAAAACCATATACTGTACGACTGTTTCCTAATCTTGTTGATGCAGGAGGTGAAAAAGTAACATTAAGATCACATCTCACACTTCTTAACTTTAAAGCCAATCACCGTAAACTTGTTGTTGCGGATGAGATGGTGGATGGAATTCCAACACTTACATCACTTGTAACTTCTGCCAATCCTCACGATGGATCAAGTGCTCACAGCAATGTCGCTCTTAAAGTTCGTGGTCCTTTGGCGCTTGATCTTCTTACCAGTGAAGCACGGATTATTGCTATAGCAGGAGGAGTGTTTGCATCCCCGACAGTTTTACCACCTATACAAAAAGATGGAGAAATACATGCGAGGGTTGTAACAGATAGAGCAATACTTGATGCTGCTGTTCAAATGATACAGTCTACAGAGAAAGGTGATACTATCGACCTGCTCATGTTTTATCTTGCTGAAAGAAATATTATTAAGGAACTTGTGGATGCTTCTCTTCGTGGGGTTGCTGTACGAATTATTTTGGACCCTAACAAAGATGCATTTGGAAGAGAAAAAAATGGGATTCCAAATCGTGAAGTTGCAGATACTTTGGTAAAGAAAAGTACGGGCACTATTTCTGTTCGTTGGTGTGATACGCACGGAGAGCAGTGTCACGGTAAGACGCTTGTTGTGCATACCAAAGATGGATATCACATGATGCTCGGATCTGCGAATTTTACTAGGAGAAATATTGGTGGATATAATCTTGAAACAAATGTGGCAGTTCGTTCCAAGGATACATATCAGTCATGGAACGATGCCTCATCATATTTTGATTCATTGTGGAATAATACACAAGGAAATTTTTCTACAGAGTATGAAGTATATAAAGATGAAAGTACTATAAAAAAAATAACTGCGTGGATAATGGAAAATATTGGTCTTGGTACTTTTTAGAAAAAGTATAAGCTAAAGTAGAGGCGTGTATTTTTTATCCAGAGAGAAAATAATAATTCCTTGATATACTAGATCAAATGAGAGAAAAGGTTAAGACGGCAGTAAAAACTGTTTCAAAATTACGATACTACGCCTCACTCCTTGAGGCAATTCTCCTTTTTATTGTGAGTGTTTTTGTGACACATTTTGCTAGTAAATATGCAAACATTCGTGCAAGTAATTATGTTGAAGATATTATTTTAAGTAACACTCCTGTTTTTGATTTTGAATTCCTTTTTGTACAAGGGGCAATCATGCTTTCGCTTTTTGTTGTTGTGTTATGTTTTCGTTTTAGAAATACTGCTCCGTTTCTTGTAAAAACAGTATCATTCTTTATTATTATTCGTGCTATGTTCGTATCGCTTACGCACACTGGACCGTATCCTTTTAAGCTTGAGCTTGAGAGTGGTCTTCTTGATTTTATTACAAGTGGAAATGATCTCTTCTTTTCTGGTCATACCGGATTACCATTTCTTATAGCACTTATTTTTTGGGAGCACCCATATATACGAGCTATATTTCTTTTCGCCTCAGTTGTTTTTGGTATCATTGTACTGTTGTCTCATCTTCATTATTCGATCGATGTATTTGCAGCATTCTTCATCACGTATACTATCTATCATATTGCAATCAAGATGTTCCATAAGGACTATGAATTTTTTTCACTTGATGAAGTTATCAAGAAAAAGTAGTAGGTAGCTTTTTTCTGGTATATACTTTGAGGTAATGACTAACCTTAATTTGCTCCCACGTATTCACATTGATAATCAACCGAACCTTGTCAAAGAAGGGGTTTTTATTTTTGATGATGAAGTATGGAGTACACAGAAGAGAATTGCTCGTATTTATGGAAGAAGCATTCCAACAATTAACGACCATCTCAAAAAAATCTACAAAGAAAAAGAATTACTTAAAGCAACATCTGAACGAGAACTTATGGTGACACAAAAAGAGGGTAAGAAAAAGGTTGCTAGAAAGATTTATGTTTATAACACTGACGTAGTTATTGCACTCGGATTTCGTGTTAAAGGGGAGTGGGGTAAGGAGTTTCGCGTCTGGGCACGACAAGTTGTTCGTGAAAGTTATGACCCAAGAGAGCAGGTGAAACATCTTGTTAAACAAGAACGTTAAATGTGTATAAGGGTACACAGTAAAAGAAGAATCTTCTTGAAACTAAGAGTGTAGAACAAGATACACAAAGAATGTTACTCACCCCTAGTGGCTGTTCTTTTGAGATGTTGCCGTAAGTATTCAGTAGTAGACCCAATTTTTTTACCAGGATTAAGAATCATTAACGGATCCCACAATTCTTTTATTTTTTTAAAAAGAGTGAGCGTTGCATCACTGTAGACATATCCAATAAATGGTGCTCGAGCAAGTCCTTCGCCGCCTGTTGCACTTATCCCCCCATCATAATCTTTAATGATAGAAAAAAGTTTTTTTGCGTAGAGAAAAATATCTTCTTCATATGTTTTTGCTTGAGGGTCAAAAAGCATAGTTACCCCAACATGCCCGCTCCCAATGTTGCCAGTAAGGGTATACATCTTTCCAAGAGAATTAAGATATTTTTGTGTATCCTGTAAGAATGTAGGAAGCTGATGTAGTGTCACAATCATCCCGTTACCTACAGAAATAGGAAGCAGTGTGTCGTGTGTATACATAGAAAACAGTGAAAGAAGAAACTCGCTATCAATAATTCTTTCAAGTGTTTTTCGAGAATCAATTGTCTGAAGAAAATGTTCATCTAGTGGAAGTGCGTTTCTAAAAGTTCGCACAGTGTGGTGAAGTTTTTCTTTGTCTTGTGCCATATGTGTTACAAGTAGTGTGTAAGGAACTTCTGGAAACAGGGGAACAACACCTTTGTAATACCGTTCAGCAAGTTCCATAAATGTTCCATCGTACATGAAGATATGCTCACTCTTGTGGTGTTTTGCAATTTCAATGTACGAAGGTAAAAGTTCTCTTCTTGTAACAGGGATACAGGTTGTAATGATGTGTGGTTTGTGAGGACTGATACGAAATGTTATTGATGTAAGTATTGCAAATGTTCCTTCAGACCCAGTGAGTTGATCAATAAGTTGTCGCGGTCCAATAGAAGTATTCCAAAGGTTGTACCCACTACCATCATCAAAAGAAATCGGTTTAGAAGCACGTAAAAGAGGGGATTCTTTTGTAAGAAGTGGAAAAACCGTTTGATAAATACCAAGGAGTCTTCCGCTCGGAGTGATACCATCTGCAATGGTATGCTCTTCTCCATTATCCACAACAACAGTTAACCCTTCGATCCATTCACGAATAGTTCCGTGAGAAAAAGATCCAGTTGAAGAACTTTTTGTTGCAATCACCGCACCAACAGTCGCTCCTTTGTCTACACCAAGTAGTAATGGAATATCAAAATGCCAGTTGTGCAACTTTTCTAAAAGTTCACCAACTGTTGTTCCAGCATCTACAGTAACAGTATTTTCCATCATGTTGACGTTACGGATTTTACTAAAATATCTACTCATTTCAAGAACGATACCCTCGCTCAGAGCACCTCCGTTTCTTCCAGAGCCTGATCCTCGTACAGTGATAGGCATTCTATATTCTCGAGCAAAACTAAGGACATGTTTGATGTCAGTGGCATTTTTAGGGTAAATAACTGCTTGGGGTGAAATTATATAGGGCGATCCATCATCGCTGTACTTCGAAAGAGTCGTCGAAGAACAGTCAATTTCTCCTGCAATAATTTTTGCAAGATCGGTAAAAAGAGGGGGAACACGAGTAATAAAATCAGATGCCATGCTCATAAAGACTTTTTCCATTTTGATGAATAAGGAACATTATTATGAAAAATGCAATAAGAACAGCAATAATAAGAAGTGTATGTCTTAGGTAAGGGTATATATTTTTCTTGTGATGTGCTTGAAATGTAGAGGAATGAGAGGTGTCCCATGTGGTACCGGTGCCACTTGAAATATTTTTAGGTAACTCTTCTGCTATATGGTTTTGTTCTGGGTTCATACTGCAGATAGTATACCTTGTTTTTGTGACCCCACTTACATTTTCCTGTCCACAGATGTAGCAACCAGAATCGCGTTATACTATCTGTACATATTTATCAATAAAAATACAAAACTATGAAATTATTAACTCGTTTTTTTCTTAAACTTTACCAATACACAACAATTGTCATTGCTGTCGGGGCACCGCTCTTTTTTATACCTAAAACAGGATTCAGCGGAGATATAACCTATCATATTGCGATGATGGTGCTCGTTGCTATTGCGCTCTTTTCGTACGTGTTCTTGGCACTCTCAACACGAACATGGCATAGTGTTTCTAAACTCGAATTCATAGCATATTTTGTATTTTCTCTTTCTGTTATCGGTTCAATTATTTTTTCAAAAAATCCTCAAATTATTTTCTTTGGAGAAATGTTCAACCAAAGTTCTGGAGCAGCTCTTCTATCTCTTCCGGTTATCATGTATCTTGTGCGAGCGCTTCCTGAAACAATTCGCCATAAACTCAAGCTTGTAATGGCTGGCGTTCTTGCTGTTTCTTCATTTGTTTTTGTCACAGCACTCATGATTGGAGGGACGTTCCTTAGTTATAGTAAAACTCTCTTTTTAGGTTTTTCAAGCACTCTTTCTTTTGCTGCGTACATAGGACTCTTCTCAGTAGCTTGTTTTTTCTATGTACGGAAAGCAAAATTAGCAAAAAAATGGAAGACATTTATCTTCATAACAGGAGTTCTTTTTATTGCGCTCCTTATTACTCTTTCTTCACAAGATAATATTCGTCCCAATGTTACAAGTACTCTTAGTGTTGGACAAAAAGTAATGATGCAAGAAGGTTTGTTTGGTATTGGTGCAGGTAATTTTGCACGAGCTTGGCAGCTTCATAGACCTGTTGATGTTATTGCTTCACCATATTTCGGGTATGATTTTCTACAAGGTGCAGATACAATTTCAACATTCTATGTAACAATTGGATTATTTGGAGTTATCGGATTCCTTATGCTTGTCTTGTCTGCGCTCTATAGCACAATCGTAAGTTATCGCCAAAATAAAGAGGGACAGGAGCATTTTATTCTTGGATTTCTGGCACTCACACTTCTTTATTTTATTGTGGTATCTTGTTTCGTGCCGCTCTCATATGCAATGCTTGTTATGTGGATGGTTGTTGGAGGTCTCGGTCTTGCAAAGGCTCGTCTTACAGAGTTTCATCCAAGTAAAAAGCTTGCGTACCTCATTATACCTGTCCTCTTCTTGTTGGTAGCAAATGCCGTTATGACAATCAATAAGACTCGAGCGTTCACTCTTTACAATGCATCTCAAACTGCAACAAGTGCTCAGGATGCGGAAGATTTTATTGTACAAGCTTCAAATATCTATAAGTATGATGGCTTCTACCGAATGCTTATTGAGTATGCGATAACTTCCAACAGAAATATTGTTGCTACAGGAGGAGAAGATCAGGAAGCACTTAAGACTGCATATCTTACAAAAACTCAATCTGCTGTTGCGTATGGACTTGAAGCAGTAAATCTTAATCCAAATAATTATCAAAACTATGTTTCACTCGGTCGCGCTTACGAACTAGTTATTCCTTTTGAGAAAGAAGGTGGATATGAGAATGCAAAAAAATCATATCAAGCAGCAGTATCACTATATCCGGAAAATCCATATCTATACCTTATGCTCGCTCGACTTGATACATCTGCAGGAACAAAAGAAGGGGTTCGTGAGCACTTAACTGATGCTATTAAAAAGAAACAAAACTTTGCTGACGCTCTATACCTTATGAGTCAGCTTGAAGCTTCAGAAAGTAGAATTGATGAAGCACTTGCTTATGCAATTGAAGCGATTAAGAGTGCCCCAAATGACCCAGCAACATATGTACAGGCAGGACTTCTTTTCTACGGAAAGAAAGATTATCAAAACGCTGTATATGCTCTTAAGACAGGGCTCGAAAAAGATCCTAACAATGCAAACATTGCATACTTCTTAGCATTATCACTTCGTGATGGTGGACGTCCTGATTTTGCAAAACCTTTAGCAGATGAGCTTCTTCGTAGAAATCCTGGAAATGTTGATCTTCAGAATTTTATAAATTCATTGGTTGAGACTAATCTTGCACCAGCAACAACAACTACAAAAACACCTGCAAAAACTCCTACAAAGAAGTAATTTGTGTGTTTCCTAAGAAAGTTTTGTAACAAAGCTTTCTTCAAATACAATGACACTTTCCGAAATTGAAACTATTCTAGAAGAGCTTGCTGCACGTCATCCAAATCTTACTGAAGCATTGCTCACTACGATGCTCACTGCTTCTGGTTGGGAAGAAAAGAATATAAAAGATGCTGTTGTGCTTTTTAAGCAAAAAGAAAGCAGTGGTGGAATGAAGAAAGTTATGTCAGTTGCTACAGATGCGACCCAAGGTTCGAACCCTGTTGTTGTACAAACTCAAGCATCTGATCTTCCTTCAGTGCCAGTTCCTCCTCCTTTAGCCCCAGCTGAGATGACCTTTTATCATCCTGATGGAACAGAAGAAGAATTGCATCCAGTTGAAGAAGTTCCTGTTATAAAAAAAGAAGAACCAAAAAAAGAAATTCTTCTTGAGAAGAAGAGTGTTGAACCTACACAGCCTCAACCAACAGAACTTCCAATAACACAAGAAACAGAAAATATTCAAGAAATAGATATTCCTCAATCTGTTGTAACAGAAGATCCTATTCTTGTACAAGAAGAAAGTAAGCAGGAGGAAGTTATTGCTCAAGTAGAAATTCCACAGGTGCCACAAAAGACTATTCTACTCGAAGCGTTGCCACAACTGACAACATCAGCATATGAGCCAGAGTCTCTCATTGTTCAAAAACCAGAAATAAAAACTCCTCCAAAACAAAATCATATCCCAGATGATTTGCCGCTTATTCCATTTGAAAGCTCTCCGCACATCTGGTCTTTTGCACGATATAAAAATGTTTTCCACGCAGATGATGCTGTTCCTGAGGAGGAAGTGAAAGCAATTGAGCAACGTAGGGTTTATATTCCGCAAGAAAAGCCAAAAGAAACAAAGGTGGAGAAACTGGTGCATACAGAAGTTTCTGATCAGAATCAGAATGAGGAAGAAGAAATTACTGTAGAAATAACCCCAATGACACGAGAAGATGAATCTTTAGTGTTCTTGGCCGGAATCATGCTTCTTGCTATAATTTTGATACTGGGGTATATGTACAGTAACGGGCGCTTATAAACTTAATTATATTTTTTATGGAATCATCGTATAAAAAGAATGCATGGATCGCAGCAACTGTTGCACTCGTGTGTATTTCTTTTGCAGCATTTACATTTGGCATGAGTAGTCTTGACGCAATTAAACATCCAAACGGGCAGGTTGCCACTATTTCTGTTTCTGGAGAAGGTGAGGTTATTACTATTCCAGATATTGCAACGGTAACATTTACAGTGCGTGAATCAGCTAAGACTGTTCCTGAAGCGCAGAAGCTTGCAGAGGCAAAAGTTGCAGCTGGGCTAAAAGGTCTTGAGGCACTTGATGTTGAGAAAAAAGATACAAAAACTATTTCGTATAATGTTGGACCTAAGTACGAATCACAGCAAACAGGATATTGTAATGGATATATTTGTCCTCCAATGAAGACAATAGTTACTGGGTATGAGGTTACTGAAACTATTTCAGTAAAGGTTCGTAAAGTTGATCAAGCAGGGAATGTAATTGGTATTTTAGGAAAAGCTAATATTACCGAAATTAATGGCCCAGAGTTCACAGTTGATGATATGGATAAGGCAAAAGAAGATGCTAAGAAGGAAGCTATTAAGAAAGCTCAAGCAAAAGCAAAGGTAGAAGCAGATGCTCTCGGAGTTTCTCTCGGTGCTATTATTTCCTTTAGTGAGGACGGGGGTTACTACCCAGCACCAATGATGTACAAAGCAGATACAATGCTTGCTTCTGGTGAAGCAACGGAAGCTGTTTCACTTCCACAAGGTGAAAATACTATTAAGTCACGAGTAACAATTACCTACACAATTAAGTAGTTGTATCTAGATTTAAATCCTAAAAACACCCTCGACTGAGGGTGTTTTTAGATGGAACAGTGGTCCTTGCACTTTTGTATAAGATATGGTACTATTTTATGTATGAATGCCCTCGGGGGCGTTTTTTAGAATAAGCGTACCGTTTTCAAAAAACACGTAACCAACAATATTACTATGAAAATCTTACAATACCTCAAAGAAACAAAGAACGAACTCAAAGAAGTTGTTTTTCCTACTTCAGCTCAAACAATTACCTACACCATGATCGTTATTTTTATCTCTGTACTGGTAGCACTTGGTCTTGGTGGTGTTGATCTAGGACTTCGTGAGCTTTTGGCAAAAGTTATTGCTCGCTAGTTTTTATTATAGGTAACCTTTTAACTATTTCGTAATTTATTTATGGCTAAACAAGAATTTACAGGAGAGCGTCACTGGTACGCAATTCATACATATAGTGGATATGAGAATGCGGTGCTTCGTAATCTCAAGCAGCGTATCGAGTCACTTGGAATGGAAGATAAGATTTTTGCCGTCGTCGTTCCTCTCGAAAAGAAGATCAAGGTAAAAGGCACTAAGCGTGTAGAGGTTGAAGAAAAGATTTATCCAGGATATGTTCTCGTTGACATGATTGTTGATGATAATAGTTGGTACGTTGTACGTAACACACCTCGAGTAACTGGATTCGTTGGAGCAGGGACAACCCCTGTGCCACTTTCTCAGAAAGAAATTGATTTCCTCTTCAGTCGTATGAACACAGGAGAGGTTGAGCATGAAATTGCGGTTACAGAAGGAGAGCTTGTTGGAATCATCGACGGCCCATTTAAGGACTTTGAAGGTAAGGTTTCTGAGGTTGATAAAGCCCGCGGGAAATTAAAGGTGCTTGTTAATATGTTTGGACGAGAGACTCCGGTTGAGCTGGACTTCCTTCAAATCAAAAAAATCTAAAGTAAAAAGCGTAAAATCACCCCACCTTCTTTGTTGTAACTTCATTTTTATCAGTCGTCGTAGGTCTACTACGCCTTCTTTCAAAAAATCGTTACGCCTCGAATCCGTAACGATTTTACGCTTTTTATGAACCGTGATAAAAAGGGTTGAAAATCTTAAAAAACCGTGATATAATACCAAAACTTATATGGCAGCTAAAAAAATTACAAAATACGTAAAAGTTCAAATCGAAGCAGGTAAAGCTACTCCTGCTCCACCACTTGGTCCTGCCCTCGGTCAGGCCGGTGTTCAGATTGGTGATTTCGTTAACAAGTTTAACGCAGCAACACAAGGAAAGCAGGGAAGAATGTCTGTAAAGATTTATGTGTATGAAGATCGTACATACGATTTCGTTATCAAATCTCCTACAGCTACATCACTCGTGATGAAAGCAGCAAATGTTGCAAAAGGAAACAGTAAAGGAAAGGCTGGAACAATTTCAAAGGACAAGATTCGTGAAATTGCAGAGCTCAAGCTTGCTGACCTTACTGCACACACTGTAGAACAAGGAATGAAGATTATTGAAGGTACTGCACGTTCTGCTGGAATCGCAGTTGTCTAGTTTAATCATAAAATAAGCATCTGCTTCGTTAGTTGAAATTTTACTTCCGCAATGTACTACTTGTATATTTTGGTCGCAAAAATTCCAACAGCCTTGCACCCATCTTATTTTCTGAATAAACAAAAATGCAATAAAAACAAAAAACCGCACAAGTTGCGGTTTTTTGTTTTCTTATGTAGGATTATGCCAGCCCCAGAAATGGGATTCAGTTCATCAATAGTATAAAAGAGGTACTCTCATGTCTCAGCACAATTGTGGAGCCTTTAGCAAGGACGACATGATTTCACTCATTTCGGCAGGTAGGATTGAAACCCTTCCAGGCTTTGATGAAAAACACATCGGTCCTGCATCGATTGATATTACCATCGCAAATGGCGAAGCTTACCGAGTGGAGCGCCTGATGCGCCCTAGTGGTAAACGTCGCGAACGGATTCGTGACATGTTGCCAGCCCTCGGGGCGCGACCCATTGAAATTGGTTCGATCCTTGTTCCGGGAGAAAAATACATTGCACCGGCAACGATTGGCGCAAACTTTTCGCCAGGTATGTATGGCTACAGCAATGCAAAGTCGACCAGTGGCCGCAACATGTGTCTGGTGAGGACTCTCGCTGATCAGGTTGAAGGGTACGATACTCTCGATAGGAGATGGGAAGGTTGGAGTGGCGAGCTTTGGCTCACTATCGAACCGCTTGTTTTTCCGATTGTCCTGACCGACAAGGAGTGCTACTCGCAAGTGCGGATGTTTGATGGAGATACCCGTTTCAGTGACAATGATTTGAAGGATGAGCTTGCGAAACAAGATTTTCTCTATCGCCAAGATGGCAGCAGATACAAGCAAGGTGAGCTCAGTCTTGCATCAGGTGACGGGACGGTCTTTACGACGTTGTACGCAAAAGCTGGGAAGCTTGTTGGTTTCCGGGCAAAGAGAACACGTAAGCCTCTTGACCTTGAAATGCGAAAACTTGATCCGAGAGAGTACTTTGAACCCGTGTACGCTGAGGTTGACCCAAGTGATCCTGAGGGAGGACTCATCACTCTTGAGCCAGGGTGGTACTACCTCTTGTCCACCAATGAGATGCTTCATGTTCCTGAGCATCTGTGTGCAGAGCTTGTTATGCTTCATCCGCGTTTCGGGCTGTTCTTTTCTCACTTCGCTGGTTTCTTTGATCCTGGGTTTAGGGGGGTTCCGACCCTTGAAGTGACTTGCCTCATTCCGACAACAATGAGACACCGTGAAGCAGTTGGTTGTTTCCGGTACGAGAGGATGCGTTCGAAGACTGTTTCTTACGCACAATCCGGAAATTACAGTGGTCAAGTTCGTACTACGTTGCCAAAGCAGTTTTTGATGCCGGAAGAGTGGCGTCTTGCAATGGCATGAGCATTTTGCTCAAAGCGGTCCCTCGGGACCGTTTTTCTTTTTTGATATACTTATACACAATGAAACTTAAAATTAAAAAACTAAGAGATGACGCACGTGTCCCTACACGAGCACACAAGGAAGATGCTGGAATTGATCTCTATGCTTGTGGCGATCACGTTGTGTTACCTCATCAGACAGTAAAGATTCCTCTTGGTGTTGCAATGGAAATAGAGGAAGGGTATGTAGGACTTATGTGGGACAAGTCGAGTATTGGGTCACAGAGTTTGAAGACGCTCGGTGGTGTAATAGATGCTGGGTATCGAGGCGAAGTACTAGCCATGGTTCATAATCTTGGTGATGAGAGCTATACATTTCTCCATGGTCATAAAGTGGCGCAAATGGTAATACAAAAAGTTGAACTTTGGGAAGTAGAAGAAGTAGAGGAACTCACTGATTCTCTTCGAGGAGAAAAAGGGTTTGGAAGTACAGGGAAGTAAATAGTGCGCAGCCGTAGGCTGCGCACTTACATGCTTTTGTTCTTATTCCATGTGACGGAAGTAGTCAAGAAAATCAACTCGGACTTCACCATCCCACTCACTCAGAACAGCTTGCTGTGAGATGATAACAAATCCAGAAGCGACCACCATCTCGTGAAGAGGCTTCTCAAGGCAGTGAAGCCCAGTATCATCAGACTCCTTATGGACGACACTGAGGTATGCATGGGATGCGTGCTGCAGGCCAGCCTCCCAAGATACTTTTCCTCCAGCGAAAAAGACATTATGTATTTCAGGCATTCTGGCTGCATGTATGAGCCCTGCTTCTGCAGAAGGAATCAACATGAAGTCACTTTCTTTTACATGTACCCCATTCACACTTCTGGAAATACCCATCACTACACGGTTAGGGAGTGTTCTTTTACCTGCATCTGTAAGTGCTTCAGCTGTCGCTCTGTCGACAATCACAAGGTTCTTCTTGCCTACAGGAGCTTCGCTTGTGATTGATTTGAATCGACGCATATCCTCTTTGAGCGAACCTCTTGGCCAAGGCATACCAGACCCAAGACCGAAAGCATGATGGACAGCAGTGTGTGCACCAATCAGTGCAATTCTTGAGCTATGAACATAAGGTATCATCACAATTCTCCAATCTTGAGTGAGGTTGGTCTGTACATAACTTTACATGATTTTCACAAAAAAGAAAGCTTTTTAATTTTAAAAATAAAAAACCTGCCGAAGCAGGTTTTGATATCAGACTCCAGTCTCAGATAGCAACTGGAGCTTTGATGGCTGGGTGGTGTTGGTAGTCCAGCACTTCGAAGTCTTCATAATTGTAACCGGAGATCGAATCGGTCTTGCTCTTGATGTGAAGCACCGGGTAAGGCAGGGGTTCACGGGAGAGTTGAGTCTCTGCCTGTTCGAAGTGGTTGTTGTAGAGATGGCAGTCGCCGCCAGTCCAGATGAAGTCGCCTACATCTAGGTCACACTGCTGTGCCAGCATATGAGTCAGTAAGGCGTAGCTAGCGATATTGAAGGGCACGCCGAGGAAGATATCTGCACTGCGTTGATAGAGCTGGCAGCTGAGCTTGCCACGGCCACCCCGTTCAGTAGCTGGTGCCACGTAGAACTGGAAGAATGCATGGCAAGGCATCAGTGCCATCTTGTCGAGATCAGCCACGTTCCAAGCGCTGACGATGATGCGACGGCTATCTGGGTTGACCTTTAGTTGCTGTACCACCTGACTGATCTGGTCAACGTGACCACCGTCAGGTGTAGGCCAGTTGCGCCATTGCACACCATAGACCGGACCCAGCTCGCCATCTTCGCGTGCCCATTCATTCCAGATCGTGCAGCCGTGTTCTTGCAGCCATTTCACATTACTGTCGCCACGCAAGAACCATAACAGTTCCACGATGATGGCTTTAAGGAAGACCTTCTTTGTGGTCACTAACGGAAAGCCCTCGTTCAGGTCGAAGCGCATTTGATAACCGAATACGCTGCGCGTACCAGTGCCTGTACGGTCTCCTTTAGCCACGCCATGTTCGTACACATGACGCATGAAATCTTCATACTGAGAGCGGACAGGACGAGATGTAATAACATTCTCTTGTTTGCTCATGATCATTTCTCCATGGTAATGTTCAGAATCTTACAAGATATTAGTCTCAGTAAGGCTAACTTTATAATAGTAAAAAGCATAAATCAGCACAATCTTGTCATTTGCTATAAAAATGTTCAAAAATAATGTAGTATAGAGGGATGAATTCGTACGAAGCGATACAAGAAGTGCTTAAGGCAGCAACAGGAGGAGATATCACTTTCTCTCTTGATCAGCCAGAAGAAATATCTCATGGAGATTACGCCACCAATGTGGCATTTCCATATTCAAAAAAACAGGGAATGTCTCCAAAAGAATGTGCAGAAAAAATGCTTCCAGAACTGAAAGATAGCCTTTACCCTATCATACAAGATATCCAAGTTGCAGGACCAGGGTTCATTAATTTCTTTTTAAGAGATGACATTCGTACTGATGAAGCAGAAGAAATTGCTCTACATGGAGTGTTACGACCTCTCTTAGATGAACAAGCACTCGTTGAGTATACCGACCCAAATTGTTTCAAAGTTTTTCATATTGGTCATTTGATGTCGAATACTATTGGAGAATCTATTTCTCATATTTATGAAATGAAAGGATATAAGGTGACTCGTGTTTGTTACCCGTCAGATATCGGAAGAAACGTGGCGATGGGTGTCTGGGGTGTCATGCAAAAAGAAAATGAGATGCCAGAAGCTAGTGCATCACTTAAAGATAAAGTTGCATTCTTGGGTATGTGTTATGCATATGCGAATGAGCAGTTTGAAACAAATGAAGAAGCAAAGAAGGGTATCATTGACGTTAATAAAGCAATCTACGCAGCATCAGATGAAAAAGTGATGGAAGTGTATAGAGAAGGACGGGAACTTTCACTTGCGTATTTTGATAGTCTCTACAAAAAACTTGGCACAACGTTTGATGCTTTTATTTATGAATCCGAAGTATCAGAACCAGGGCTTGCAATTGTTCAAGAGTATTTGAAGAAAGGAATCTTTGAAGAATCAGAAGGAGCAATTGTATACAAAGGGGAACAAGACGGGCTCCATACTCGTGTGTTTGTAAACAAAGAAGGCCTTCCAACATACGAAGCAAAAGATCTTGGTAACTATGAGAAGAAGCTTGTACTTCTTCCACATGCAGCACACTATGTGGTTATCACTGCCAAAGAACAAGACGAGTACTTCAAAGTAATCAACAAAGTTTCAGAAAAAATTCACACTGATCTTGCTTCCAAACTTACTCATATCGGCCACGGCATGATGAGACTTCCATCAGGTAAGATGTCATCTCGTACAGGGAATGTGATCGGAGGAGAGGACATGCTTGATATGATTTCTGAAAAGATTCGCGAGAAAGTAACAGAGATGCGAGTACCTGATGGAGAGAAAGAACAGTTGGTAAATGATATTGCAGTTGGTGCTATTAAGTTTTCTATTCTTAAGATTGCCCCAGGTAAAGATATCGCATTTGATTTTGATAAATCAATTTCTTTTGAAGGGGACTCAGGACCATACCTTCAGTACACTCATGCAAGACTCTCCGCGCTTCTCGACAAAGCAACTGAGGCTGGTATCTCATTTGAACACGGATATGTAGTTACTTCTCCTGAGAAAGAATTAGAGAAGGTTATTATGGGGTATCAAGAAGTGCTTACAAAAACATATGTTGATCTAGGACCTCATCATATTGTCCAACATCTTCTTATGCTCACAAAAGCATTCAATAACATGTATGCGCGAGTACAGATAATTAACAGCGAAGACAAAGATACAAGTGCTTACTATCTTATACTTGTAGCAGCTACCAAAAATATTCTTGCCCACGGGCTGCACATCTTAGGAATAGCTGCTCCAAAGCGGATGTAACTGGCTATATAAAGTGGACAAAATAATTTTTTGGTATAGGATTGTGGCTAGGACTTGCGTGTGTAGTACATATGTGAGATGTTCGTAGAACTTTCGAGGAGCTGAAGATCATGTCCCAAGAGTTGACTGTTGCTTTGAAGACTTTGGGTGGTCTTGCGGCTGCTATCGTCGTAATCTGGTTTCTTTTTTCCAGTACACAAGCGAAGAAGGTGCAGTTCCGTATCTTGGTCAAAGAGAAGATAAGACTGTGTCTCATGCAAAAACCAAGACTTCTTGCTGCAGAAGTCAATCAGTGTCTTTCCAGTAATCACGGTCTTCAAGACCTATCAGATGGCTTTGTTGTCAGCTGTTTGAAGGAAATGGTCAAGGAAGGAGATGTACTTGAAGCAGAAGAGATCGTCCTCAGAGGAGATGGGGTGAGTAACCCACTCAAGTACAGACTCATCAGGAAAAACTGATTTCTGTTCATGTCTTGAAAAACGCAAGGTTCTGCCTTGCGTTTTTTGCTTGTAAAATAAGGAAAAAAGAATCTATTTACAATAGTAATATTATATTGTATTATAGATAAGGACCTTGAAGTTTTGCTTTTCAAACTATGGAGGATATTAACATGGGTTCCGAATTCTACACCAACATCTTGATTTCTATCACGGCGCTCTCACTTCTCTTTGGTATGCGTCGTCAGTCACCGATACCGAATACAAACATTTCAGAAGAGAATGTGCTGAAGTGTTTCGGTGCAGGGGATGAGCTGACAAAAGAAGAAGTTGTTGCTATCTTGATGTTCTATCAAGATCTCAAGAGGCCAATTTCTGGTGCGAAGGTTCTAGAGCACCTTCATCAGCTTACGTACAGAGGTATTCTTGTAAGGGAAGGAAAACAAGAGCGGCTAGATGTGGGGATACCCCAGACTCTTTCTGGGCGTGTTTTCGAGAAAGAAAAATACAGTCTTCCTAAGAAGACGTAAAATCACATACAAGAACTGCATGATGGCGACTCCGGTCGCCATTTGTCTTGCCTTATTCCCCATTTCTGGTACTATACGAAGTACATATAAGCATTGATGGAATTAATCACTCCGGAGCTTGAGGAAGAACCCCGGCGCCAGTTTTGAATAAGAATATTTTTAGACAAAACTGAAGCTGGGAAGTAGAACCTACACAAACGAGGGAGTAGTAATACTCTAAACACAAGGTGGTACCACGACAACAAATCGTCCTTGGAAAAAATTCAGCGTATGAATTTTTTCCAAGGATGATTTTTATTTTTATTACATTATTCAATTATGAACAACAACCAACCCCCAAAAACAATTAGTGAGAAAGAGCAGGAAGTTCTTGCTTTCTGGAATGAGCACAAGATTTTTGAAAAGTCCGTCGAGATGCCAGCTTCTGAAAAAGCAAAAGGCAACTTTTCATTCTATGACGGTCCTCCGTTTGCAACAGGGCTTCCTCACTATGGCCATATTTTAGCAGGGACCATTAAAGATGCTATCCCTCGTTACCAGACTATGAAAGGAAATACTGTTCGTCGTGTATGGGGTTGGGATTGTCATGGGCTTCCAATTGAAAACTTGATTGAGAAGAAACTTGGCCTTGCAAGTAAAAAAGATATTGAAGACTTTGGTATTGATAAGTTCAATCGCGATGCATACGAGAGCGTTCTTCAGTATGAAGCAGAGTGGAAGAATATTGTTCCTCGTCTAGGACGTTGGATTGATATGGACATACCGTATAAGACAATGGATGCAACATACACAGAAAGTATCTGGTGGGCATGGAAGACTCTCTATGAGAAGAAGCTCGCTTATGAAGGTAACAAGATGATGCATATCTGTCCGAGATGTGAGACTACTCTTGCTCAGAGTGAGGTGGGTATGGAATATCATGGTGTGACTGATCTTTCGGTGACTGCGAAGTTTGAGCTCGTCGACGAACCAGGGACATATGTGCTCGCGTGGACTACAACACCGTGGACACTTCCTGGTAACTCAGCACTCGCGGTGAATAGGGATATTATTTATGTGAAGGTAAAAGCAACTGCAAAAGAAGGAGATAGACAAGAGTTGTATATTCTTGCAAAAACAAAGTTTGAAGAATATAAAGCATACGCTGAAAAAGATTTTGCAGCTTTTGATATTGTTGAAGAATCTACTGGTGATAAACTTGTTGGTAAAACATACAAGCCAGTATTTCCTTACTTTGAAAACACTGATTTAGAACACAAAGAAAATATTTTTACAATCTGGCACGCAGACTTTATCACTGATGATGCAGGTACTGGCATTGCACATGAGGCGCCAGCATTTGGTGCAGAAGATATGGAACTTGCCAAGCTTCATAACATACCAGTGATTAAACATGTGAGAATGGATGGAACTTTCATTGATGCGGTTAGTGATTTTGCAGGCATGAAGGTGAAACAAAAAGACGACACTCAGTCAGCAGATATTGAAGTGATCAAATGGCTCGCACATAACGGGAAGCTTTTTGAGAAACACAAAATCATACACTCGTACCCACTCTGTTGGCGATGTAAAACGCCGTTACTCAACTATGCAACAAGTAGTTGGTTCGTCGACGTTCCAGCTATTAAATCTAAACTCATTTCTGAGAATCAGTCCATCGGATGGACTCCGTCTCACACACGTGATGGACGTTTCGGTAAATGGCTAGAAGGTGCACGCGAGTGGGCGGTTTCACGATCTCGTTATTGGGGAGCACCACTTCCTGTTTGGAAGAATGAAGATGGAAGTGAGGTGAAAGTGATTGGATCACTTAAGGAACTTGCTGAGAGCTCAACCGCAAAACCAAAGAACACATACTATGTGATGCGTCATGGCGAGTCTATTGCAAACAGAGATGGGTACATGGATGTTGGTACAGATATTCACAATCATCTTACTGAAAATGGTATGCAACAAGTACATGTTGCTATCAGTGAGCTTAAGGATAAGCAGATAGATATGATTATTTCTTCTCCTGTGCTCCGTACACAAGAGACCTCAGAGATTGTTGCAAATGCGCTCAATCTTCCAATCATCTATGATGATCGTATTAGAGAGTACAATATGGGTGTTTATAATGGGAAACCCGCAAAGGAGTATTTTGATATGTATAAACATACATATGTACAACTTGATACTCGACCAGATGATGGGGAAACACACAGAGAAATGATGGACAGATCTATGGCATGTATCTTAGATTTAGAAAAACAGTATGCTGGTAAAACTATTCTTATAGTGACACACGGAGGGCCTGCACGTATGATGACTATGGCTTCCGAGCTTCTTACTGAAGAAGAGGTTGTTGAAGAAGAGCGTAGCGGAAAAGTAACACTATATCCAAAAAATGCTCAGATTAAAAAATTAAATCTTTTACTTGTTCCTCGTGATGAAACAGGTGCAGTTAATCTTCATCGACCGTACATTGATGAAGTAAAACTTATCGACAGTAAAGGAAATGAAATGAAGCGCATTGGAGACGTGTTTGATTGTTGGTTCGAGTCAGGGTCTATGCCGTTTGCATCAATCCATTATCCATTTGAGAACAAAGAGCTCTTCAAAAAGAATTATCCAGCGCAGTTTATTGCTGAAGGAATGGATCAGACGAGAGGGTGGTTCTACTCGCTGATTAACTTAGGAGTTGGGCTCTTTGATAAAGCTCCATACCAGCACGTAATCGTGAACGGTCTCGTACTTGCTTCCTCGGGGGTAAAGCTTTCTAAGAGTGAGAAAAACTACACAGATCCTATGGAACTTGTTGAGAAATATGGGGCGGACGCTATGCGGTATGCGCTCCTTTCGTCTCCAGTTGTTAAAGGAGAAAACCTTCAGTTTGATGATGATGCTATTTCTGATGTTTACAAGAAGTGTATTTCACGTCTTGAGAATGTTGTGGCACTGTATGAAATGAATCTTCCTCAAGGGGTTACTCCTCGCGCATCATCAAACAATATTCTTGATACTTGGATGCTAGCTAGGCTTTATGAACTTATCGCCGCCTCAACACAAGGATACGATACGTATATGTTAGATGAAGCTACTCGTGGAATAGGAGATATCATAGATGATATATCGGTATGGTATACGCGCCGCTCACGAGATCGTCTCAAGGGTGATGAGGGGGAGAAGGAACAGTTGGAGACATACGAAACTCTTTCGTATGTGTTGCTTACACTTTCAAAAGTAATGGCACCTGTTATGCCTTTTATCGCAGAGCGTATCTATAAGCAAGTCGGAGGAACAAAAGAATCTGTTCATCTTGATAGTTGGCCAGAAGTGGTTTCTGTTAACACAGAGCTCATCAAAGCAATGAAAGAAGTTCGTAATGCGGTTTCTCTTGGGCTTATGAAGAGAACTGAAAGTAAGATTAATGTGAAGCAGCCTCTCCTTTCTGTTACTTTTAAGCAATCAATTGATGAGAAGTTCTTTTCTCTTATTAAGGATGAGCTTAATGTGAAAGAGATTCGTATCGATGCATCTCAAGCAGAAGATGTTGCGCTTGATACAACAATTACCGAAGAACTACAAAGAGAAGGGGATGTGCGTAAACTTATGCGTGCAATACAAGACGCCCGTAAGGAAAAAGGGCTCAAACCATCAGATGAAATTGTGCTTAGCCTTTCTTCTCGTGAAAATCTTGGAGACATCTCTACACTTCTTGCAACCTGTAAGGTGAGTGAAGTTCATGAGGTTCCTTCAGTTGAAGGAACTAAAGTTGAACTATCAGATACGGCAGTGACTATTGCAATTCAATAGTTGTAACTAACCCCTGTCACCTATTCACTACACTCATGGCTATCGAAAAATACGTCACACGTGCCATCATCCTTGAATCATACGATCAAGGTGAACATGATAAGGCATATAAAGTGTTTACTCGAGAATTTGGGTTACTTATTTGTCAGGCAAAGAGTATTCGTAAGCTTGAAAGTAAATTACGAGCACATGTGCTTCCACGGTCAATCAGTCTCATCACACTTGTGCAGGGGCGTGAAGTGTGGCGACTTGTTGGGGCGGAAAATGAAATGCAGAATTCTCCGTACATACATGAAGTAACAACTCTTCTTAAACGTTTTGTCCGCGGAGAAGGGATACATAGAGCTCTCTACGATAGAATGGTATCTTTTCTAGAATCTTCTCCTTTGTATGATGAGCAGTCAGCACGTCTCCTTCTATACTATATTCTTCTTGTTGAACTTGGATATGCTGATGCGAAAGTAATAGGTGTTCATTCGCTTAAAGAATATATATCTTTTTCTAGTAATGATCTATACACACATCTTTTACTTAACAAAACACAAGTGCGAAAGCATGTGCAGGAGGTTTTGAAGGAAATACAACTGTAGAAGGGAGAGGATAGAGTGTAGACTGCTACGCTGATAGAATATAAATACAGAGAACAGAGCTCAGAATATAGATCGCGATTACGCTAACAGACAAATACTTGGCGTGTACTACTGACCACTTACACTTTCTCTATCTTCTATCTTCTATCTTCTGTTATACTTACCCATATGGATATCCCTAAGAGAGAAGAAAGTTCAATCGATGCAATTGAGCATCAACTGTATGACCCAAAAGTAAGGGTTACTGATGGTGAAATTCATCACACAAGACCACATAGGGAAATGAATCTCCCTACATCATGGGGTGATGATGCTCCTATTATCATAAAAGGGCAAGAAGAAAGAGGATTTTCTTTTGGTGTGAAGCTTCTTATGATTGCAACAGTACTTCTCTTCCTTTCACTTGCATTTTCTACATGGAGAGTTCTTTCTTTGCGTAATGTGGTTTCTGCTGAAAATATTGATATGACAGCTGATATTACCCCTTTCATTGAAGGCGGAGAAACAACCAAACTGATCCTTACTCTTCATAACAGAAATGCTTCTCCTCTTGAAAATTCAAGCGTAACACTTTTGTATAAACAAGGTAATGGTTCACAAGATGAGCAAGAGAAAATTCAAGATAAAAAAGAAGTTGGCAGTATTAAGACCAATGAGTATAAGAAACAAGATTTCCCTGTGACACTTTATGGAGCAGAAGGAGAATCTCGAGACCTTACTGTTAAGTTGGAGTATAAAGTTTCTGGTTCAAATGCTACATTTTCTAAAATAGTAACAACACAAGTTGTGCTCCGCGCACCTCCTATTGCTGTGCATATTGATGGGCCAGAAAAGTTGTCGGTAGGACAAATCGGATCATACACTATCAATATCAAAAATAACTCAGCGTCTACATCACTTCCAAGCACACTCATGCTTACGCTTCCAAATAGTTTTACTATTGTAAGCACACAACCACAACCAATTACTCGTAGTAGTTCTTGGAGTATCGATGCACTTCCGTCAGGGGCTTCAAAAACAATTACTCTCACAGGTTCTTTTGATGGTAAGCAGGATGAAGTTGCAACTATTCAGGCAAAGATTGGTTCAAAAGGAGATAGTCAAACGGCTATCGGTATTGTGTATTCTTCAGAAAGTAAAGATATTACATTACATGATTCACCGCTCACTCTAGTGGCAAGTCTTTTTAGTGACCATGGGGGAACTGATGTAATTCGTTACGGCGATAGAGCAACAGTAAGTATTGGGTATAGTAATACAAGTAACCAAGCCCTTGAAGATGTTTCAATCAAACTTACTCTCTCTGGCGATGCTGCAGTATATGAGAATATTAATCCTACAAATGGTTATTATGATTCACAAGCTAAGACGATTACTTGGAATCAAGCGTCTATCCCTGATCTTGCTGTACTTGCACCAAATGCACAAGGTACTCTTCAGATAGTTGTACCTATTGTTGCAAAAGGTAACAATTCTCCGGTACTCAAAGTGTCTCTCGTAGGAACAGCGGGTGTTAAAGAAGCGGACATGGTGACTACTGTTATTAAAACATGGGGTGTTCAGGGAAGTGCAACACTTAATGCAAGCACTCAGTACAAAACTTCTCCATTTCCAAACACAGGCCCAATTCCACCAGAACCTAATCAAGAAACTACATATACTGCCCATCTCGCTATTTCTGCACAAAACGCCCTTTCATCTGCTAGAGTTTCATTTACCTTGCCTGCATATGTGACATGGAAGGGTATAACATCTGATCCTAAAGTTGTTTCGTATGACACAAGGACACGTACAGTTACGTGGGATACTGGCCCTCTTGCTCAAGGTGTTGTTGCAGCTCTCGATATTAGTCTCTCTGTACGTCCTTCTCAAAGTCATGTTGGGCAAACACCAGCAATTACATCTGGAATTATTTTGGATGCCGATGAAGAAGTTTCTCGTTCCCATATACGAACCACGCTTTCCCCACTTACAACTGCTATTCGTAATGAATCTTGGCCAAGTAACCCCTCAATCGTGATATCTAAGTAAATTAAGCAGAAACAGAAAATAGATGATAGGCACAATATAAGAATACAGATAAACTTCTTGTTCTTTAATAATAAACTAAAATTGACTTCTTCTACACGCTACACGCTACATATGCTAGAATAGCCACATGAAAGAAACAACAACGATCTCTATCTCAACGGGAAGTATTGTTAAAATATTAGTAATAGTAACTATATTCGCAGGTCTTGTTTTTGTTAAGGATTTTTTAATTGCGCTTCTTGTGGCAGTAGTTTTGGCATCTACTGTAGAAATGCCTGTAAAAGCGCTTGGTAAATTGGGTGTTCCTCGAACATTTTCGGTTATCTCTATCTTTCTATCATTGCTTATTCTTCTTACAGCTACGGTGTTCGTTTTTCTTCCTCCTCTTGCAGACGATATCGCGCTCTTTGTGAAGACACTTCCAAAGATTCTTGATTCCGTTCGTATTTTTGGTCGAGATCTTGGTTTTAAAGACCTTTCTCTTGCTCTTTCTGATTTATCACGTGATATTTCTAAGGGGCAAATTTTAACAATACTTAAAAATGTATTTCTTGGATCTGGTGGTTTTTTTGCAACAACAACAGCTGTTGTAGGAAGTGTTATTAATTTTGTTCTCACGTTTGTGCTTGCGTTCTATTTAGCGCTTGAAGAAAATGGGGTGCAAAAGTTTCTCCAGCTCATCTTTCCTAAGCGTCAGGAGGAATATATTATTGGTCTTTGGAGTCGTGCTCAACAAAAGATCGGTCTTTGGATGCAAGGACAGCTACTTCTCTCATTGTTAGTTGCGCTTCTTGTATATATTCCAATGCTTATTCTCGATATGCCGTATGCAACACTCCTTGCTACTCTTGCATTCTTTGGTGAACTCATTCCGATGGTCGGACTTACGCTTGCAACTATTCCAGCACTTTTCCTCGCGTGGGTTCATGGTGGCACATCACTCCTTGGTGTTGTTGCTGTTATTTACTTTATTATTAGTCAGCTTGAGAATCATGTATTGTATCCTAAAGTAATGAACAAGATGGTCGGCGTGCCATCTGTTGTTGTGATTATTGCAATTGTGATTGGTGCTAAGCTTGCAGGTATTTGGGGAGTTGTTCTTGCGGTACCCCTCGCATCTATTCTTATGGAACTTGCAGATGATGTTAATAAACGAAAAAGCAATGTTGGAGGAGAATAAAAAATTCTATATCACAACAACACTTCCATACGTGAACTCAGACCCTCACGTTGGTTTTGCAATGGAAATTATTCGTGCGGATGTTATTGCTCGCTATAAACGCTCACTAGGATTTGATGTATTTTTTAATACAGGAACTGATGAGCATGGGGCCAAGATTCATGAGAATGCAGTAAAGCAGGGGACAGATGTACAGGTATATGTTGATGGGTATGCAGAGAAGTTTAAAGAGTTAACAAAAGTTCTTAACATAGAAGATGTGCATTTCATTCGTACAACAGATGAGAAGCATGTTGCTGCCGCAAAGGAGATGTGGAAGCGCTGCTCCGATAACGGATATATTTATAAGAAAACATACCAAGCTAAATACTGCGTTGGGTGTGAACTTAACAAGACCGATAGCGAGCTTGTTGACGGTAAATGTCCAATACATCCTAATCGTGATATTGAACTTATTGATGAAGAAAACTACTTCTTCAAGTTTTCAGCATTTCAAAAACCTCTTCTTGATTTTTATAATGCAAATCCAGATTTTGTTATTCCTGATTTTCGTTTCAATGAAATCAGAAGCTTTGTAGAACGTGGGCTTGAAGATTTTTCTATCTCACGCCTCAAGTCTAAAATGCCGTGGGGGGTGGATGTTCCAAATGACCCTGACCATGTTATGTACGTATGGTTTGATGCGCTCACGAGCTATATCTCAACACTTGGATGGGGGACAGATGACAAGGATTTTGATTTTTGGAAAGATGGAACTCCGGTTCAGTACTGCGGCAAGGACAATCTTCGTCAACAGTCTGCAATGTGGCAGGCGATGCTCATGGCAGCAGGACTACCAAATTCTAAACATATTATTATTGACGGATTCATTACTTCCGGTGGTCAGAAGATGAGTAAGTCTGTCGGGAATGTAATTTCACCATTTGATGTCATCGATGCATTCAAAGATGTAACGGATTATCCAGAAGAAGTACTTCGCTTTGTTTTGCTTCATGAAATCTCCTCGTTTGAAGATGGTGATATTACTATGGAAAGTATCAAGACTGCGTATACTGCATACCTTCAGAATGGAATCGGGAATCTTACGAATCGTATTATGAAGATGGCAATAACAGCGCAGACTACCGCAGAACAAATGCAGACCATCGCGGAAAGGGATACAAACCTTGAACAGTTTGATGTTAAAAAAAGCATAGAACATCTTATGACAAAAGTTGCAACGCTTGATAAAAAAATTCAAACAGAGGAACCTTTTAAAGTAATTAAAATTGATGAAGAAAAAGGTAAGAAAATAATCAAAGAGTTACTTGAGGAACTATATGGGGTTGCGCTCAAGTTACAAATTTGCCTTCCTAAAACTTCTGCAAAAATCCTCGAGTGTATCCGTGAAAATAAGATGCCAGAAAAACCTCTCTTTAATCGCTTACCATAAATAATATGAAAGATGAAAATCAGTTTTTTGATATCAATCAGCTCCCTCAAGAAGAAGGTTTATTATTGTTTGGTATCTCTATGAATAGAATTGGGAATATTCAGTCACCAGAAAAATGTTTTTCATACATGGAGCATCTTGGAGGAAAGATTCCGGTAAAGACAGAAGGTGTAGGTCTTGTGACGCTTTATTCTGACTACTTGTACCTCCTTTCTAATGAGCCGGCAAACGTGCTACGAGATAGATATAAAGAACTTATGTGGAGCCATAAAGATGGTTTTATGAATCTGATAAAGAAGGATCCAAGATTTGTTCCAAAAGCTTTTTCATTTCTATCTTTTGGTCAAGTTATGCTTGATAACTCAGAGGTATTTCGGCCAGCTCTCGATAAGGTTGTTGCCCTCTATCGTGATGACCCTGTTTTCAAAAATCTTGTTGATAAAGATTGTAAAATAACTGATCATGGTCTTGGTGAAAATGAAAGAATGTTTATTCTTGAGGAGATAACTTTCTTCTATCTTGCAGCAAAAGGTAGATTGGTTTTTAATAATAGTTTTGTTAATAGAACAGAGCAGTGGATACTCCCAGTATACCCAGGAAAACCCCTACAGTGTGAAGCGTACTTATACCAGAAGAATCCATTAGGGTTACATAATCCAAAGAACAAATATGAAAATAGTTGTTACGATTCACAAGATAAAAAAGTGTATGATTTGCTTAAACTAGATAGTGGCACTTTTAACTGAAATGAAGATTTTTAGTTCAAGTTTAGAATTAGAACAAATGGTCGTGTACATCTTTGTAAATAAAGAAAAAGTACATGACGAAATCTTTGATCTCCTGCATGAGTATCCTCAGAATTTTTTACACGGACATTTTGAAACATGGGCAGATGAAGATTACAAAGAATCAGAAATAATGACAGCACAATATGCAGGTAAGATTATCGGATGTTTATTTTATAATAAAATTACACACGAATTTAATTGGCTTGCAGTTTCGTCAAAGATACCAAAAGGTAAGAGAGAGATAGCAAAAAAACTTTTTGAGCATATTTTTGAAACTCTCTCAGAAGGGACTTCATTTTTTTGGTATGTTAATACTGAGGATTCTGTTTATGATGGTTATCCTGAGCTCGGGAAATATTTTGAGCCAGCGAGAGCATTATACAAGTCAATGGGACTCACTTTTACTCGGGTGGAGAATAAGTTCGGGAAAGGAGCACATGCATATAGAGTTGAAGGAATTATAAAGAAATAAGTAAAGAATAACTATGACACCACACGCAGAAGGACTTGTAGATATCGGAAGACTTATTCTTGCCTTTGCAAAGGTAAACAGAGTGACACTTCATGAAGATGGAAAACGTCCAGAGTCAGACACAGATCATACTGTTATGGTAAGTGTTTGTGCGTGTGCGCTTGCAGAGAGGCTCTATAAAGATCTGGATATTGGAAAGGTGTCACAGTTTGCAACGGTGCATGACCTTGTTGAAGCGTATGCAAATGATACTGATAGTTTTGGAATCACTGATGAGCAAAGAGCAGAGAAAGAAAAGCGTGAACATGAGGCATATCTTCGGATACGTAAAGAATTTGACAGTGTTTTCCCTTGGATAGGAGAAACAATAGAAAGCTATGAAAAGCTTGATACTAAAGAAGCTCGTTTTGTGAAGACTGTTGATAAAGCAATGTCTAAGATTACTCATATTCTAAACGGGGGACAATATTTTAAAAATAGAGGACTAGATGAAGAAACAATGTGGCGAGATTATAAAACACTAACAGCTACAGCAGAAAAGAAATATGGTGCAGAATTTCCCGAAATAGTAGTGCTTATGGAAGAGCTTATTCTGGAAGCAAAAGATGTGACATATCACAAAAAGTAATGAGCTTCTTTGTTATGAAAAACTTCCTGCTATACTAGAAAAAATATATGACATACGCATTTTTTGACCTCCATTCACATCTTCATGATAAGGCATATCATCATGATGTTGAGGAAGTTATCGGAGAAATGAAATCCTACGGTGTCGGGTCAATTACTGTAGGGACTGATCTTTTGTTAAGCAAGGAGGCGATAGCACTTGCTGAGAAGCATGATAACTTGTATGCAACTATTGGTCTTCATCCAGCGGACAATGTGACTGAGGATTTTGACGAGAAAGCTTTTGAAAAACTTCTTGGTAGTAAAAAAATTGTAGGAGTAGGGGAATGTGGACTTGATTATCATTACATAGAAAATTTTTTTGAAAGAGATAAAGAGGAGAAAGGGCTTATTCATACAAGAGATGAAGAGAAGAATCGTCAGCAAAGAATTTTTAAAGAACAGGTAGAGTTTGCATGTAAACATAATTTGCCACTCATGCTGCATGGTCGTCCAAGTAAAAAAAGTATGGATGCATATGAGGACATGCTCATAATTCTTGAAGAAGCAAAAAAAGAACATGGAACCAAGTTACGAGGTAATACACATTTTTTTGTAGGGAATATTGAAATAGCAAAACGATTTGTTGATATTGGTTTTACAATGAGCTTCTCTGGAGTGATTACATTTACAAAAGACTATGATGATGTGGTAAGATTTCTCCCAATTACAATGATTCATGCAGAGACTGATAGTCCATACGCAACACCATCCCCATTTCGAGGCAAGCGTAATAGTCCAATGTATGTTCAGGAGGTGGTGGCTAAGATTGCGGTACTGCGTAACGAGCCTTTTGAAGAGGTGAGGACACAGCTTCTAGAAAATGCCAAGAGAATCTTTGATTTGACGTTTTAGGTAGAAAGTGTAGGATATGGCGTAGGTAGCTCTATTCTTCCTTTTCTTAACTCTGGCTACGGCCAAGGAGGTAACCATGAAAGCAAATGGTTCGGCCACCCTGGGCCAGAATCAGATTCAGGGAATGGTCATCAAGGTCAAGCCACAAGGTGACGGAACCCTCAGGTTTCGTGTCACATGCCATGACTCAAAGGGGCGCGTTGCACACTACAAAGATTTCTACCTTCCTCCGGAGAGCAGTTTCCGAGAGAGGGTGGTTGCAGGTCGTCGTGCACGTGTCACTTACGAACAACAACCAGGTCGCCCGCGGGCAACCCCTCTTGAGATTGAGCTTGTCAGTGAATGAAGGCTCGATCGCAGAATCAAAATGCCGTTTTGCTCCCATAAAGAGCAAGACGGCATTTTCTACTGGTCTACTTTTTGAGGCTTTGATTTATATATATAATGTGGTATAATGCGCTCCTATGACTGAAATAAATGAAACCACAATAGACAGCCGTATATACGAAATTTCTTTCATCTTTGATAACAAACTAGATGAAGAAACGGCGCTTGCAAAGAGTAACGCAATCAAGCAGTCTATTGCTACCCTAGGAGGTAGCTTCATTTCAGAAGAAGCTCCGTACATGCGTGAGCTCGCTTATGAAATGATTCGCGTTGTTAATAATGTGAATGTTCGTTTCAATGTTGGATACTTCGGATGGATCAAATTTTCTCTCGATGCTTCAAAGGTAAAAGAACTTGAGAAGAGTATCAAGCTTGATGAAGAAGTAGTTCGCTACTTAGTTGTGTCTACTGTTGCAGAAAACACTGTATACACAAAACGTGCTCCAGTTATCAAAGCAGAAACACTCGTTGATAATGAAGACGATGTAGTGGCTCCTCTTGTAGATATTGATACTACAGCGGATGCTGATATTGTAGATGTTCCAGTAGTAGAAACTCCTGCTGAAACTGTTACTAGCGAAGAAGTTAAATAAGGATTACACTTATGTACAGCCATTAGCTAGTAGCCAGTAGGTGTTAGCTAATACAAATTACATTATTAAGCTAATAGCTCTATACCAGCAGTTGAACATAACCGTATGTATTTAAACAAAGTATTTTTATTCGGAAATCTTACTCGCGACCCAGAACAGAAGTCACTTCCTAATGGAACCGCAGTAACTAACTTCTCTCTTGCAACTAATCGTACCTATAAAGATGCGAATGGTGCACGACAAGAACAGGTAGAATACCACAACATTGTTGTGTTCGGACGCCAAGCAGAAACAAGTGCACAGTACCTTAAAAAAGGGCAAGGGGTAATGATCGAAGGCCGTATCACAACACGATCATGGGATGATAAGACAACTGGTGAGAAGAAGTACCGTACAGAAATTGTTGCTGATGCAGTACAGTTCGGACCTAAGTCCTCCGGTGCTCCTGTTGCTGAAGGCTTCGCAGGAAATCCAACTCCAGTAACCCCAAAGGGTTCATCTTCAGTTCCTGATCTCGATACTATTGATTACGGTGATTCGAACATCAATATCGACGATATCCCTTTTTAAACGCTGAAGAAATGCGGAACAGACGCAGACTGACGCGGAAGGGATCCAGTTTCGGTACAAGCTCGTTACTTATATATAAAATTAGTTCGTAACAAAATACATTATTAAGTTAAAATAAATACGATCACGTTTGCTTCCGCGAAGTTCCGCGTGAAGTCCGCGCTGATCCACGACTCTATGAAAAAACAAGATCACTTCAATCAGAATAACATCAAGTTTATCGACTACAAGGATACAGAAATCCTCGTTAAGTTTTTGAATCCACACGCTCGTATTCTTAATCGCCGTAAGACTGGTCTTACTGCTAAGAATCAGCGTGCACTCGCAAACGCAATCAAGCGCGCTCGCTTCATGGGACTTCTTCCTTACGTAGCACACTAAGGTAGAGTGTTTTAATAAAAAACAACTTGCTTATGTAAGTTGTTTTTTATTATGTACATAGTATCCTTAGTATATTATTCTAGATACAGTAATCATACATTATGAAAACAGGAAATCGTATACTCATGCAACAGGCAAGGGAGTCATTATCAGGGAAATGGTTTCTCGCAATACAGTTTAGCCTTATTCTTTTTGTACTTACCACTGCAAGTAATTTTGTTCCTTTCCTTTCACTCGTAATCTCAGGACCACTCTATTTTGGTATCGTATATGTTTTTCTTAAGTTATCAAGAAATGAAACTCCAATGCTTTCAGATAGTATGATTGGATTTAATAGTTTTGTAAGAAATTTTCTTGCATACGTTCTTGTAGTTATTTTTGTTATATTGTGGATGATACTTCTTATTGTTCCTGGAATTATTGCTGCGTACGCATATGCTTTAACTTTTTTTATTCTGGCAGATGATCCGAGTATTTCCGCACTTAATGCTATTAAGAAGAGTAAGGAAATGATGCGTGGAAATAAATGGAAGCTCTTCTGTCTTTTCTTAAGATTCATCGGGTGGATGATTCTCGCTCTTTGTACATTTGGTGTTGGATTTTTGTGGTTGATGCCATATATGCAAATGACACTTGTTAAATTCTATGAAGATGTAAAAGCAGGGTATCAAGAAGCTCCTATTGAAATAGGGGGAGCTACACAGTAGATTTTTTTAGAATACAAAAGTGCAGTCTACGGCCGCACGTTTGTATTCTTGTTTTTAGGCTTATACTTAGTGCATGCAAGAACAAGAGCCACAATCACAAGGGGGAGAAAATATGACGCCAGAAAGATTATTTGATAATTATTCTGGTGAAGCAGTTATGAGACGTTACGCAACCCATCTTAGTGCTGAAGGAGGTTCATTAAAAGATATTTTTTACGGCACCTTATATCAAGCAAGAGAAAATGATTATGTTGCATTTGATTCCGGAAAGGAAGATATAGCACTTGCTGACTACCTTGACAGGCTCCCTACAGAGAATAGAAAAGAATTAGTTCTACTTTTGGGAGATTATCAATACTCTAATGTATCTACTGTTGATAGAGATTCTATAGTAGACAGAATAAGAGAAATACTTGGTTCTATTCACTAATTTCCATATCAGTTTACCTTTGGCAAAATGACACTTTTTTGCTAGTATAAGAATATTGTAATTATTAGTTTTTTTATCATATACATTATATAACATACCCTATGTCACAACCATCGCATCCAAAAAAAGAAAGAACATTTATCATCCTTAAACCAGACGCAGTTCAGCGTGGCTTGGTAGGTGAAATCATCAAGCGTTTTGAACGTATTGGTCTTAAGATTGTTGGAATGAAGATGCACATGGTAAAAGAAGAAACTCTCTGGGATCATTATAATAAAGATGATGCATGGTATCTTAAGAAGGGTACAAATATTACCGAGAACAAGAAGAAGTTGGGCATGGTAATTGATAAGGAACCTATTGAATACGGAAAAGATATTATTCGCGCAATGGTGCACTACATGTGTGCAGGTCCTGTTGTGTCCATCGTGATTGAAGGTAACAATGCACAAGCAGTAGTAAAGCGTCTTGTTGGTGGTACAGAGCCAGCAACAGCAGACTCAGGGACTATCCGCGGAGATTTTGCTCTTGATTCATACATGCTCTGTGATACTGATGGAAGTCGTGGTATGCGTAATCTTATTCACTGTACCGATCCTGCAGATGGTGAAGGGGCATACGCTCGTGAAGTTGCACTCTGGTTTACACAAGCAGAATTACATGACTATCGTTTGGTAACTGAAGCCATGCTGTACGATGTTAATCTCGATGGAATTCTAGAATAATTGTTTAAAATCTGGAAAAGAAAATAATAGAGGCAATGCAAAAAAGCATTGCTTTTATTATTCTTTTTAGAGTAATACAAGAGGTCAATAAGTTATCCACATAAGTCACTGTTTTTTTACTTGAAATATCTTGCGGACATCTTTTCATAAGATTATACCTAAGATAGGTGCTTCAGACATCTAACTACCAATTTTGTACACGGGTTTATGAGATATTGTGTAATGCGTGACATTTACATTTCTTTACCCACTTACGCGCAAGCGTAGGAAGATGCCGTACGAAGCACCTCCTTTATAGAAAAGACCCAAGCGTTATGAACTTGGGTCTTTTCTTTTCTCAAAAACATATTGATTCTGTATGTATAAAAATAATTATTGTACTTTTTTTATTTTGTGTTTATAATGAAAGTAGGGTGCTTAGGTATTTTTCTGGATAATACATCTTTGGGTTATGGAATATTGAGAACTGGACTGTGGTCCTATTCGTTTCCTACCCACCTGACTTAAAACATCAGGAAGATGTCCTAACACCCTAACGAGAAAATCCACCGCAAGGTGGATTTTCTCGTTCGTATAACTCTCGTTTAGAATCTTGCTGAAGGCTAATGGATTGTTTCTGCGTAAGTCTGCGGTAGAGCGTTGTGATATACTTTTAAGAATGAAATATATTATTAGTTCAGTTTTATATCTCGTCATACTTCTTTGCCTTTCTGTATTTGTATTTGATCCAGCTCATCTATATTATGAGATCCCTTGGCTTGATGTTCCTATGCATATCATGGGAGGGTTTGGGGTAGTTTCTCTTGTTCTTTCCATTGCTTCATACAATGGAAAAAAACTTTCACTACGAACTGCGTTAGTTGCATTCTTTATTGTTGCAATTGGTTGGGAGTTGTATGAACTTGGACATGATTTTGTTGACCAGAGAGAGTGGGGTGGGTGGAGCGATACATTTTCAGATATTATTAATGGCACACTTGGTGCATCTGTTGCGTACTACTTTCTTAAAAAATAATTTTTATGTCGACATTTACTATTACGTTTGTGGGTGGTGCACAAATGCCAACAGGGTCTAACTTCTTGGTTGAGTTTGGTGGTAAAAAAATTCTCATCGATTGTGGTCTTGTGCAAGGGGAAAAATATTCATTGCCAATTAACAGTGAGCCTTTTACCTATGATCCTGCAAGTATCGATATGCTTTTTATAACTCATGCGCATCTTGATCATGTGGGACGTATACCAAAACTTGTTCGTGATGGTTTTAAGGGTCAGATTATTAGTACTGACCCAACACGAGAAATGGGGGAACTCATTATGCTCGACTCCCTCGGCATTCTTGGGAAAGAAGCAGCAAATGCTGGAATACCAGCGCTCTATGAAGAAAAAGATGTATTTGAAAGTATGCATCTTTGGACAAACACACTCACCTATGAGACACCATTTACTATCAATACAAACGATGGAGATGCTGTTGTTACCCTGCATGATGCTGGACATATTTTAGGAAGTTGTATTGTTGAAATTGCCTATAAAGGTAAGAAGCTTGCTTTTACAGGTGACCTTGGTAATACACCGTCTCCTCTTATGCGAGACACGACACCACTCAAGGATATTGATTATCTTGTTATGGAGAGTGTCTACGGTGATAGAAACCATAAAGATAAAGATAAGCGCGTTGAGATATTTAAGGAAGCGGTAATTAGTACGGTTCAAAAAGGTGGGACAGTTTTGATTCCGTCATTTTCTATTGAGAGAACGCAAGAGATGCTCATGGCATTTAATGAATTGGTTGAGTCAAATCAGATTCCAGAGATTCCTGTGTACCTTAATTCGCCGCTCGGAATCAACATCACTAAGGTGTACAAAAAGTACGAGAGCTGGTTCAACGAGAATGCAGAGTCAATTATTAAAAGTGGTGATGATATTTTTAAGTTTAAAGGGCTCATCGAAACACCTACACCAGATGAGAGTAAAGCTATCAATAACGATAATCGTCCAAAGGTAATAATTGCAGGAAGTGGTATGAGTAATGGGGGAAGAATTCTTCATCATGAAGCAAAATACTTGCCTGACCCAAACAGCACAATTATCATTGTTGGATATCAAGCAGTAAACACTGTAGGTCGACATATTGTTGATGAAGAGAAGGAGGTATATATCCACGGTAATCCAATTCCGCTTCGGGCACGTGTGGTAAACATTCATGGTTTTTCTGCTCACAAAGATTCTGATCACCTGATTGAATTTGTTGATTCAACAAAAGAGACACTTAAAAAAGTTTTCATTGTCTTAGGCGAACCGAAGAGTACATACTTTTTAGGACAAAGAATTCACGAAGTGTATGACGTACCAGTACTTGTGCCTGAGAAAGGAGACAAGGTGGAGCTAGATTAGAATAAGATAATAAGACTAGTACGATAGTTAAGACAGCAAGAAATAAAAAAAGAGTGGCGCCGTAGGTGCCACTCTTTTTAATCTTCCAAGTCTATATAGTCTTAATATCATGAGTGTTTTTATTTCGTTTTCCGCTATCAACTATTCACTATCAGCTATTAGCTATATACTATCGAGATGAGAGCTCAAACGATTACGATTAGTGTTTCTGGTGCAGCTGAAATTGCACACTGTGGACCTTCAGTGATTCCTGTTGCCAAAGAACTTGGTCGTGAAATAGCTCGCCAAGGAGCTCAGATTATTACCGGAGCAACAAGCGGTTTTCCTCTCTATGCCGCCGAAGGAGCCAAGGAAGCTGGAGGGTTTTCTTTTGGACTTTCACCAGCTGCAAGTAAAAAAGAACACCTTGAAGTTTATCGGCTTCCACTGAAAGCCATGGACACAGTTATTTACACTGGGTTCGGATTCCCGGGGCGTGATCTGATGCTTATACGTTCCTCTGACGCGGTTGTTATTGGTTGTGGCCGTATTGGTACCATCCATGAGTTTACGGTTGCCTGGGAGGCAAATATGCCCCTTGGGATCCTAGAAGGGGAATGGGCAACCGATGAAGTAATACGAAATATTATTAAGAACAGTAATCGTGAAAACCCAAATGTTATCTTTGAAAAAGACCCAAAGATAATTGTTGAAAAATTAATCAAAATGGTTAAAGAAAAGGAAAATAGCGGCGAGAGGGAGATGAGGTTGTAGAAGATAGAGTATAGAGATACAGAGAAAAGAAAAGAGCGACGTCGTAGGCGTCGCTCTTTTCTAGTATCTATATTCTGTCAGTATAGCGGTCTAGTATCTGTCTATCCATTCACCTGTGATACGATACGAGCAAATGTTTCTGGATTGTCTTGTGCAAGCTCAGAAAGCATCTTACGGTTGATAACCATTCCTTTCTTAGTAAGCTTATCAATGAAAACACTGTATGTTGTTCCAAGAGCGCGGAGTCCAGCATTGAGGCGAACAGTAAAGAGGCGACGGAAGTCAGTCTTCTTATCCTTTCGGTGAGCAAAAGCATGAGCTCCAGCATGACGAAGAGCTACCTTTGCTTCAACTTCCTTCTTACTTCGTCCAAAGCGATAGCCTTTAGCTGCTTTAAGGACATTGCGACGATGCTTCATCGCTATTTTGCTTCTTTTTACTCGTGACATAGTGTTTGATTAAATAAATAATGAGTCTCTCAAAAGGATCTTATAGAAGACCTGGAAGGAAACGAGACTTTTCTTTTCCTGTCATCGCAAATTCCTGTCCACGCTTACCAGCAAGCTGCTTTCGGCGAGATGCTTTTGCGTTAAAGTGGTTAAGACCTGGCTTACGACCAATGATCTTACCATTTTTTGTGACCTTAAGTCGCTTGAGGAATGATTTGTTTGTCTTCATAAAAGTTTTCCAGATTTATTTTCTCCTTGTGGATAGTTGGGCTATTATATCACGGTTATTCAAGATTATCAAGCCATGGCAGATTGTTTTAAATTAGTTTTGTATGGAATGAAAAAGCCCCAACCACAGGATGTGGTTGGGGCCGCCATAGAGGCTTGATTTACTGTATGTCGCTTAACGGAGACCCTCTCCGTCGGACGTATACAGTATAGCATATTGATAAACTTTGTCAATGCCTAAAAAATAGCCTTAGTTAAGGCTATTTTTTAGGCATACATGCTTTATTTCGCCTTTTCAATCACCACCATCATCGATTTAGGGATTTTCTTGAGGGGCTCAGCGATCTTGTATTCTGCAGGGATAACTGCGAGGATTCGATCCATTCGTTCACGGAGGAATTTCTCATCCATGTACTTGGTTCTTCCTTTTAGTTGTAAGTCGATCTTCACACGGTGGCCTTCGTTAATCCATTCTGCTGCTTTCTTGGCTTTGATCATGATGTCGTTCTCACTGATTGAAACACTGATCTGGATTGTTTTTGTTTCAGTTGTGTGAGACTTTGCTTTTACTTCTTTTAATTTCTTTGAAGTTTCGTAGGTATATTTACCATAATCAGCAATACGAGCAACAGGGGGGTCTGCTTGAGGGGATACTTCGATGAGATCAAGGTTGACTGCTTTTGCAGCTGCAAGAGCCTCTTCTTTTGTAAGTACTCCTAAATTATCTCCAGTGTGTCCAATAACACGAAGTTTCGGCGAGCGAATATTATTATTGATGTTTACTTTTTCTGCCAAGGGGTTTATTACCTATACAATACCATGAAAAAGTAAGAAAAGCAAAATAATATAAACAGCATACACTTACCCTTCTTGTCGCAATGTAAGAGAAATTCTCTCTTCTGTAATATTTTGAACACCATGCACGGGGCGGATATTTTCATGATTAAATCCTGGTGCCCTCATGAAAAGAATGTCACCTGGTTTTGTGGTAACAATATTTTTATCATCACCTTCTCGGTTAGATGTTACATAGAATTCTCCTTCACCTTCTATGACACAGATAATGATTATATTTTTAAATCTACTTTCGTCTTTGTGTGGGCTGATTCCGGTTAAATGTATTGGGTAGACTTGCGCTGAGATTTCATTAAAGGAAAGAGGGGTAGGGAATAGGTTAGGATGTGTAGAATTTGTCTTTGTCAGAAGTTGTTCTAATTCACCAGAAAGTTTCCAGAGAATTGATTCTTTTGAAAAGTCTCTAAAGTAACTGAAATTTTGCTCGACATCATATGGTCCTGAATATGTTTCAGCATTGTGAAAAGGAAGGTTGGTTAACTCTTCTTTAATACGAGAAAGTGTATCCTTTGAAAGAAGATGCAACTTTGCTACACCATCTTTCTTTATTGTTTCTATAAGCTGGTCACTTTCATGCTGCTGTACAGGAAGAAGAAATGCTTTTTCTTGCGATCTTCGTATAATGACCCCAGGTAAACCAATATCAAACGCATCAAGTTTCTTAATGCTCACTTCACAAGCTTGTATATCTTTATGTTTAAGAATACATGTTGAAATATCTTCCGCTAAAGATTCTACAAGGTTATGATGTTCACCTTCAATAATTTCTTGTACGGATTCTTGTATTTTTTTGTAATCAATCGTGTGAAAGAGGTTGTCACTCTTGCCTGCCTTTTGTGTTTCGGTATCCATTTTCAATTCAACCAAGAAACGTTGTGGAGTGATATGCTCTTGTTCGTAGACACCATGAACTCCAGAGTAAATGAGATTTTCTATGATAATTGTATCCATACTAAATTAAGGCATTAGGCCAATAATGTTGTGTAAGTATAGATAGGGTTAGATCATAGGTGTATGAATATTGAATTATATAGTTGAGTGTATAAAGAGATGAACCAGTTGTCAAAATAAAGTAGCTTGCCAATACCCATTATTTCTTTGGTGGTAGTGGAATAAATGCACTTGTCTTTTGCTTGTACTCTTCCCACTCACTATTTCCTTCCCATTTTTTCTCGAGCATCGGAATTCCAGAAACATAGAGTAGTAGATAGGTAATTAGGAAAGGTGAGAGTAGTACTGCGTATGACGCACCGGATGCAAGTGCTATGAAACTAAGGCCGAACCACATAGTTGATTCGCCAAAATAATTTGGATGGCGTGTATATTTCCAAAGACCAGTCTTCATGATTGTCCCTTTGTGAGTACTTTTACTTTTGATAAATCTATCAAGCTGCTTGTCTCCTGTTGCTTCAAAGAAGAAACCAATAAACCAAACCACTAGACCAAAAAGAAGAGTGTGTGTGCCTGCTCCTTGAGCACTTAAGCTTAGTGTAAAAGGAAGGAGTACTATACTGATAATCAATCCTTGAAGAATAAATATTTGGAGATAGGTACGAGCAAGGTAGTATTTGTAGCCTTTACGCATCCACGTATTCCTCCATGTTGCATATCTAAAATCTTCTGGCTTCCCTTTGTTTTTGTTATAAATTCTCGTTGCCAAGCGTGTTCCCCATAGTGTGATGAGGGTAAAAATAATAATTGAATACGGAGTAAGAGGGAGGGGGCTGAATTTATTCATAAGAATAATACTTACAATAATAAATCCAAGCCCATACGCAATATCAATAATACTGTTATTCTTTTTTACTTGTGCGATAAAAAAGAGGACAGTTGTATATCCAAGAGTAATAATGAGAGAAAAGATGTAGAGAGCAATAGTGAGAACTGTCATAAGAAAAAGTATACCAGAGGGGAAGAAGGGGGTGTTGATAGGAAAAATAAAATGCCTTGAAGTTGCTTCTAAGTGAGTAACTTCACCTGATGTGTATTCTCTCTATCCAAACAATAGTAGAAAACAGGATATATAAGGCTTTAATCATGCTAAAAGGCCTTTAAAAACAAGCAAATAAAGGGGAAAATAGATTGACAAACTAGTATAAATATGCTATGATATATACATCATAAACCTCGAGCCAAACTTGATTTGGCCAGTAGGTCAATGAAGCTTGCTCTTTTACAGGAGAACAGAAATGCGCGCGTCAAATTTCAAGCAGTTCAAGAAGGGTCTGCAACGCCAGATCGTCAATTTCTCGATCGAAGCCGACAGAGATGTTGGTGACGATGAGTTCGAACCCCCAATCTATCGCCATTCGGCGGCAGAAATTCTGGTCTGGATCCTCGACAAGAAGGGGGTCACACTGCGTAACCACCAACTCGTCGAAGCGTGGAGGTCCATCGTCAGCAAGTGCTGGAACCTGGTGGACTTCACATCTTTTGGCGAGAACGATGCTTTGCGCATCCTTTCGGAAATTAACCACTGGATGAAGCGGTCACCTCGCATCACTGCACAGGTGAGGCGCACAGACCGACGTGGTAAGCGCAATGCCAACAACCAGTTTTGGAATGGGCAATTGCTTCGCCCTGAAGCACGGGTCATGTCTGATACGAACGGGCACACTGTTGTTGTTCCTCGTGTCACCAGAATTCGCCGAGTTGCTACGGCTTGAAGGAAGTAACACAAAACTGCTAAGGAGATCGTCAATGAACATGATTCGTTCCAAGTTACAGACAACTATTATCCCTCCCTCGGAGATCTATTTTCCAAAAGACACACTGCCACTCATGGATACATTGGGTGTAAGTGAGTATGAGGAAGTGGCTGCCAACTTCGTGGCATGCAGCCAAGATACTGGCGAGCACGGTGGTTGGATTGCTTTTGTCTATCCATGTCGCCGTGAAGATTCTTCTATCTTCATGTCGATGGTTGAGGTGGGTCTCCTCAATGAACAACAGGTTGAAGATGGTTGGCTGTACGAGCTGAGCCATGTTGCAATTGAGACAATCTATATGCGTCAGACGAAGTCTCGTATCAGAAATCTCGAAGAGGAACTCTGTCGTATGCAAAGGATTACTTTTGGTCAGTATCTCAGCAGATGGTTCAAGGGCCTCATTCCTGCCTGAACATCGCCCCGTCAACGGAAGCACCGTTTCGACGGGGCTTTCTTTTTGCTTATAATACAAAATAGTGTGGTCGGAACCGCGAGTACGTTCCCGATTTCTTAGATTGCTCCCGACTTTTTAAGCTGTACTCAGCTTGTTAAAGTCGCAGTCCTGGTGAGGGTAGTCAACTAAAGATTTCGCGACCCTGTATTCGAGCGCCTCACGGTGTGATTTGCTAATCATCCGCACGAACATGACGCATGAGGTGAGCGGAATCGGTCACAAATCTGCCTCGCTTTGCTCGAAGCAGATTCCCGACCCGCATTCGATTCCGCCGAAAGCCAAGCAGTTGGCTTTCTCCTATTCCTCACAGTCAATAAAAAAAACCAAGACAAGAAGTCTTGGTTTTTTTATTGATGTGGAGGTGGGCGGAATCGAACCGCCGTGTAACAAGGTATGAGGCATGCGTCTACTGTGTGTAGTTTGCTTAAAGATGTTCACATTCATTATCAAGAGCAAACGAAAGCAATGAATGTAGAGCATGTTTATTTCGGGTATGTTGCTATGCAACAACATACCCTACGTCTGCTGTTATATTGCCGTTACTTTTTCCGCAGATACGAAAGAGTACGACACCAGATCGGCCTAAATTTAGGCGAATGCTGGAACTAGACCAAACGCGTATGGCGATGGAATAGCCTTGCCAGTTGTTTTTGCAACATGGTTACCTGAAAGGGCACGAGTTCTCAGGTGATCTCGACACAGCACATACAACATATTCTTATTATCGAATCCATAGAACACCCCCATATGGACAGCTAGTAGTAGATAGCTTTCAGCTTGTAGCTTTTGGGTCCGTTTGTATTTGACCCATAGCTACAATCTACAGGCTACGAGCTAATCGCTAGCTCGCAGTTCTCTACGAGATATGTCTTTTTTAATGTCTTCTCGTTTGTCGCGAGTGCTTTTCTTTTTACAGAACGCAATCTCACACTTGATGAGATTATTCTTAAGATACAGTGAATGAGGTGCAAGTGTCAAGGATTTCGCTTGCTCAATAGTATAGAGATCAAAAAGCTCTTCTTTGTTAAGGAGGAGTCTGCGGGTCCTGTAGGGGTCATAGCTTTTTGGAGTATTACTTGCTTGATACGGAGGAATATATGACCCAACAAGAAATGCTTCACCTCCGCGGACGATTACTTTTGCGCCTTCAAGTGAACCAAGTTTCTTGCGAAGCGCTTTTACTTCGAAACCAAAAAGCTCAATACCTGCTTCTTTGGCATTTGTGATGACATACGTGAGATGGAGTTTTTTGCTTTCAACAAGTCGCATACAAGAGAAAATAGAAGATAGAGTAGAGAATGTAGAAAAATACTTTATATTTAAACACCTTTCTATCTTCTTTTTTCTATACTCTTCTTATTCTAGCATATGGTAGAATGGTCAGATGAAAAAGATGAAATTACCAACTATTGGAAGAAATAATAACAAGCAGTCCTCTCAAGGGAGTGATATAAAGTCTGAGAAAAAGCCAGCAAGCTTCTCACAGCAATTAACTGGAGCGCTTATCATTCTCATGTTCCTCACATGGGGTTATTCGATTGTTTCTGGGAAGAAAGAAACATCGATGGTTCCGCTTTCAGAATTTGCAGCACTCATCAATGCAGAGCAGATTGTCTCAGTTACAGTAGAAGGGGATTCTTTGACTGGAGAAAAAATCGATAAAACAAAAATAACAAGTAAGAAAGAATCTGGTGCCTCAGTGTTCTCAACACTTGCTGCATACGGAGTAAGTACAACAACACTTGCAACAACAACTATTACGATTAGTAATGATAGAGGACTTTCATTCTGGGGGTCGCTTATTCCGATTGTGCTCCCGATACTTTTCCTCGCATTCATGATTTGGTGGCTTGGTCGTGGTATCAAAGGTGCTAATGTGCAAGCACTTTCCTTTGGCCAGTCTCGAGCAAAGATTATTTACCCAGATGACACAAAAGAAAAAGTAACCTTCAAAGATGTTGCTGGAGCAAAAGAAGCAAAGGAAGAGCTTGCAGAAATTGTTGAGTTCCTCCGTGCTCCAAAGAAGTTTACTGATATCGGCGCACAGATTCCAAAAGGAGTGCTCTTGATGGGTGCACCAGGAACAGGGAAGACTATGCTTGCCAGAGCTGTAGCAGGTGAGGCAGGGGTGCCGTTCTTCCACTTGTCGGGGTCAGAGTTTGAAGAAATGTTCGTAGGAGTTGGAGCATCTCGTGTGCGTGATCTTTTTGATATGGCAAAGAAGGCTGCACCTGCAATTATTTTCATTGATGAAATTGACGCAGTAGGAAGAACTCGCGCTACATCTATCAGTGGGCAAGGAGAAGGCCGTGAGCAGACACTCAATCAGATTCTTGTGGAGATGGATGGATTTGAGCCAACAATGAATCTCATTGTTATGGCTGCAACCAATAGACCAGATGTACTTGATAAGGCACTTCTTCGACCTGGGAGATTCGATCGTCGTGTGACACTTGATCTTCCTGACAGAGCTGATCGCGAAGCGATTCTCTCCGTACACGTGAAGACTAAGCCACTTGCAGAAGATGTTAATCTCCGTGTCATCGCAGAGCGTACTCCTGGGTTCTCTGGTGCTGATCTCTACTCACTCATGAATGAAAGTGCTATCTTGGCTGCTCGTGAAGAACGTAAGACTGTAGCACAGTACGACCTCATCCGCTCTATTGAAAAGGTGATGCTCGGTCCTGAACGAAAGAGTCATGTGCTTTCACCAAAAGAAAAGAAAATCACTGCTTATCACGAAGCAGGTCACGCTCTTGTTGCATCATGTTTAGCAGACGCTGATCCGGTGCACAAGATTTCTATTATTGCTCGTGGTTCTGCAGGAGGGTACACGCTCAAACTTCCTCTTGATGAGAGACGGCTTATGAGTCGGGCGACATTCTTGGATGACATCGCTATGTCACTTGGTGGATATGTTGCAGAAAAAGAAGTTTTTGGTGATATCACTACAGGTCCATCAAATGATCTTGAAGTTGCGACAGGTATGGCTCGTCAGATGGTGATGCGTTACGGTATGAGTACTCTTGGTCCAGTTGCCTTCCTTCCAGAGAATGGAAATATTTCTGGAAAAGAATACAGTGAAGTCTATGGAGAAAAGATTGATGATGAAGTAAAGCGTATAATGGATGAAGCATGGAATCGTGCGCGTATCATTATCATAGAAAAACGTCAGGCGCTGATGTCAATTGCAGAAGAACTCATGCGTGTTGAAAATATCGAACGAGAGGATTTTGAAAAGCTACTTATTCTTAATGGTATAGAACCAAAAAAACGAGAGGAAATTATTTAGAAATAATTTAATCAAAGAGTGGCCGTACGGCCGCTCTTTGATTTGGTGGTATTAGTATTGCAGTAATACAAAAAGTTTACAATCAGAAGACAAAAATGATAGTGTAAGAAAGTTACTTGTTCTTTGTTTACAAAGGGAACAGATATGAAACCTTCTCAAGAAATCAAAGCATGTATTTTAGTTGGTGCAGACAAAGTTGCGATTGCAAGACTTGTCCCACGCCTTGTTATGAGTGTCCCTGGTTATAAGGCGAATCAAAAGTACATTGGACGAGTCGCATCATTGTGTGATACTGCTACGCTCATCGCATACGCTCGCGCAACAGCGGCTAGGGTGAAGTTTTTTGTGATTGTGCACGAATCTTTAGCTGAAATACAAAGGAACAAAATATCTCTTGATGCGAACGCAATGAGTAGACAGCATGAGTTTTTTCCATTGTGTACACCTGGTGCCAACTGGCAAACATTTCTATATCACCCAGACACGTCGCAAGGGAAGATGTATGTTTGGGAAAAATATGTCCAGTCTGGGTGGACTCTCGGCGATCCTAGAAATGGAGTGGATGTAGCTTGTAAATGGTTTTCATTTGTCACTAGTACAGAAGATACCCTACTGGTGACAGAGAGCAAAGAAGTTGTAAGTCTTCCTGACATGTATCCAGGACATATTCAGGAGCTTTCAGAAACGGTTATCAGGGCTCGACTTCAAGAGTTCTATATGGGTAAACATGCATAAAAGATTGGTTTAGAAACACCAAAAAGCGGCCGTACGGCCGCTTTTTTACAATCAATTATATTTTGGTGCATTTACATGGACTAAGAATCTATTGTCCAGCCGTGCATACTGACCGTATTAAAACTGCTCTCAAAGAAAATGTTCTAAGTGCGCCCACCTGGACTCGAACCAGGGACCAGTCGTGTATAAGACGACGGCTCTACCAACTGAGCTATGGGCGCACTTAATCCATTTTCTTTTCGCTTGTTTTAATAAGACGACACCTCTACCAACTGCGGCATATGACGCAATTGGGTGCGTAAACTATAGCAAAAATCAGGAGATTTTTCCACCTTTACTCCATGTGCACTTTTTCTTTTTCGAGGATCAGTTCAAGTAACTCTTGATGTCTAGAAAGCGTTGGATCAGATTCAATAAGTGAGCGTGCCTCATGACGAGCTATTTCAACAAGTTTCGGGTTCTTAATTGCTTCCATGGCGAGGTCACTGATTCCCCACTGCTTGCCATCATATAACGTTCCAATTCCTCGTGTAAGCATATCTTGCTCCGCAAGCTCGAAGCCGTTCTTGGCTTTTACAAGTGCAGTAAGGCGAGTGTATGAGGTTTCACCTGAACTCTCGGTGAAAAGGTAACAGTATGATTGATGTTCTGCACGACCAACACGACCACGTAGCTGGTGCAATTGTGCAAGACCGAATCTGTCCGCATGCTCGATAATAATAACCGTTGCGTTTGGGACGTTTACCCCAACTTCAACTACAGAGGTAGCTACTAGAATATCAGATTTTTTGTTTAAGAAATCTTCCATCACTTCTTCTTTCTCATCTCTTTTCATTTTACTATGGAGAATATCAACTATAAATTCTGGGAAAACGACGTCAGCTAAGCGAGTTGCTTCTTCTTTGACACTCTTGAGCATCCTCTTTTGCTTTTCTTCTTCATCTTGCTCATCGATACGTGGACAGATAACATACACCTGACGACCAGCTTGTAATTCCTTGCGGACATGTTCATACATCTCTTGCCGCTTACTTGATTTTACAATTTCAGTAATAATCTTTTTACGCTCTTTTGGCACACTATCAATTACAGTAAGTTCAAGATCTCCAAACAAGGTGAGGGCAAGTGTACGAGGGATAGGGGTGGCTGTCATCGACAGGAGATGCGGAACTGACGCGGACGTACGCGGAACTGACGCAGAAGAGTCCCGAGCTGTATCATAAATAACACGTTCTATTTCTAGCTCAGAGTGGCCAAAATTAACAAGAAGCCCAAGAAGATATTCAGATCCTTTGAGATAATTCCATAGCTGTTTTTTTTCTTGAGCACCCAAGAAAGGAAGCGCTTTTAATTCTATAATAACTTTATTTTCTATAATAAAATCAGGTTGATATACACCAACTTTTTTATTATTGTACAATACGGGGATTTGTTGTTCTTGTGAAAAATCGAGACCTACTTTTTTTAGTTCAATTGCGAGCGCTTTTTGGTAAATAATTTCTTTATGACCAGTACCAAGTTCTTGTTTTACAGCAAAGATTGCTTCACGGATTTTGTAGGTCAGCTCTTCGTAGATAAGTTTTGAAGAAGGTGTTGTTTGTATTTCTTCCGCGTCAGTTCCGCCCCGTTCTGCGTTCCTTCCGCGTGCCAACGCTTTGCGTTGGCGGACACCGAAGCGATGCTGTTCATCGATGATGATGAGAGCAAGATTTTCAAAAAGTACAGATTTTTGAATGAGCGCATGAGTCCCAATAACAATAGAGACAGCACCTTCCTTTAGCCATTTGATAAGTTGTGCACGAGACACATCTGTGGGTTCGTTGTTTTGTTTGCTTGGGAATTTCTTGCAACCACTTCCAGTAAGAAGTCCTATTTCAACAGAAGTACCTTTGAAGTATTCTATAAAACTTTCAAAGTGTTGCTTGGCAAGAATCTCAGTTGGTGCCATGTACGCAACTTGTAATCGTTTACCATGCTCTGTTGTTCGATTATGAAGCACAGCATATGCGATAGTTGCTGCAACGAATGTTTTACCACTTCCTACATCACCTTCAAGGAGTCTCCCCATAGGATCATTTCTCCCTATGTCTTCTAGAATTGCATTGATTGCATGTAATTGTGCATCAGTTGGTGTGAAAGGGAATGAGTTAATGAACGCATTGAGTTCTTTTTTTGGAATAGTGATAGGGTAGGAAAGTGAATGTTTTGCCTCTTCTTTTTCTCTATATTGCTTCAGTTGCATGTAAAAAATTTCTTCAAACGCAAAACGTTTACGGGCAGCTATGGTAAGTGATTCATTTTTTGGAAAATGAATATACATGAGTGCATCTTTGAGAATAGGGAGGTGAAGTTTTTGTAGTATTGCTTCTGGTATTGGGTCTACTACATCACCAAGAACGCCGCCTGCAATGGCTTTTTTAAGAAGTGTGTAAATGTACAGAGATGAAACACCTTTTGTTTCTGGATACACCGGAGTAAGAAATGACACATCACGAATTTTTCCGCGTCCCTCCGCGTCAGTTCCGTGGTCGTCCGCACTCACAGCAAAAAGAGAGTCCGCATGCTCTGGAAGCTCTTGTAGCTTCTCTATCATCGGATTAGAGAGAAAGAGTCCACGGGAATCTTCCTGAACTGTCCCGCTAATTTTTACCTTGGTGCCGTCAGGGTACATCTTGCCGATGTAGGCTTGGTTAAACCAGATACACCTGATTGTTCCAGTACTATCAACAACACGAGCTTCTGTCATAGGGACATGTCCTTTGAAACTTCTTCGTACGGAAACTTTTTCCATGATGCCATACATAGTCACTGACTGACCTTTTTCTATATGACTCACATGAGCCTCTTCGCGCATATCTGCATAGCGAGTAGGGAAGTGGTAGAGGAGATCACGGATGGTTATTAGATTGAGACGCGAAAGACCTGCTACGTGGTCTTTGTTGATTTGAGACAGTAATGTGATTGGGCTGTCTAAGCGTATAGTTTTCATAAGAGTATAGAAGATAGAGTATAGAAAGTAGACTTATTCAAATTTTTTAATAAGAGATGTTATCATTTTCATAACTTCAGTTATGTCCTCTTGAGTAGTTGAGTACTCTTCATTTGTTAGATATCCAAGTTGTTGTGCAATATATAGTTGTGTTTCCATTTCAGCACCAGAACCACTTGCTATCGTGAGAAAATGTTTAAAATCTTTTTTTGTGGTTCTCTTGCTGCCTTCTGCGATGTTTGAAGGGAGAGAAACACCAGCTCTCCTTAGTTGATTGGTTAAGCCAAATTTTTCATGCTCAGGGAATGTGTTTGTTATCTTATATATTTTTATAGATAGATCAACAGACTTTTGCCAGACGATAAGATTTTTATAATGATGCATGGTATTGTCTATTTTCTATCATCTATATTCTAATTTCTGAATAAGGAGGACTTCGTCCGACTATCTAAATTGTGGTCTTGAATGGTAGATGATGAGCGCGAGGGTTACAAGGATGAGGACAAAGAGAAGCATGTTGGTACTAGTGTACGTTCCCATCGAGAAGTTGATATAAAGTGTTGAGCAGAGAATAAGGAGTACTACGATAAGAGGGAGTATCGGACGAGGCCAGACGAGAATAAGGATTCCGAGAAAAATAAAGAACGAGTGCCACAGTGTGAAGGTGATACTTTCAGATACTTGAATTGATTGGTTGATGCATTCAAAGAGGGCCATTTTAGCCTTTTTGACACCAAGTGCAAGTGCTTGTGCATGAGGGTAAATAAAATACAGAGATACTGCCAAACGAAGGAGATAAGGCCAAATATTAAACATAATAAAAGTATACCACAAAGGGTTTTATGCCTATCTGGTATATAGAACAATAAAGGGCCGCCCCGTAGGGGTGGCCCTTTATGTATTACCTAGAAGCACATAACCAAACTATTCCTCGTTACTGTTTGTGATTCTCACTCGAGTGGTTGCTGTGTTATTGTTTCCACAATCAATGGTGAAGTCTGTACTCTTGGTGACAGTGAATGTTTTCTTACCAAGCGCTTTCCAGTCTGTTTCTTCGTGTCCTGGGGCGATAGTATTTACTGCGTCTGTGATAGATCGTGGCCCACCTCCGCCATTACCTTGGTCATCCGCATCAGTATTTTCTGTATCAATAACATTGTTTAGAACTACTGCTGCATCAAGCTGTGCTTGAGAGCAGACACCACCTGTACAGACTGGATATGCAGTTAAGGCACATGCTGCTTCTGGGTATTGAATAACCCAGTTCACAGCACTCTTTCCTTGGAAGTCCATAGTCTTAGGAGTTGCATTGATGAAGATAAGAGATGATGGTGGTGGAGGGGTGTCGTAGCGTACGGTTGTAGGACTACTTGAAACGCTTCCGTGTTTACAGAAGACAGAGTAGTTATCACTTACGCTTACAGGGATATCTGTAGTACCTGAATATACTCCGGAAGCAATAGTTTCGTTGTCACCAGAGAGATCACGGATGAGTGAGTATGAGTCTGAGTTAGCACATACAAATTCAATACTACCAGCACCTCCATACCCATAGGTACCATTTACAACAACAGATACAACAGTTGGATCGGCACACATACTGTTAGTTGTGTCCCATCTATCTGATCCACCGGCAGCACAAGCAACGTTCACTGAGGTTGTATCAAGTTCAAGGGCATTGTTATAGAGACGGTAGACGATAGCTCCATCTATGTCAAAGGGAACATTTGTTATCTGGTCAGCATTATCATTTCCGGTGTAGAGGTTACCAGGTGTTCCGTCACGGGTAACAGCAGAAGTACCGACTGGATTAGTGGTTGACCAGCTAAGATGTGTCGTACAGGTTGATGCACCTGTAGCGATTAGACATGAGATAGGGGATGCGTTAAGTGCCCCAGTCATAATATTTCCTTGATCACAATCAGGAGGGTTGTTCGCACCATTTTGACATAGTCCGACACATTTCCCTGTTCCAGTGTCCCATGTAGATGACGCATCACAGCTGCCACTCACTGTTTCAGTATCAAGAACCGCACCTCCAGTTAGAATGGTTAAGGTAGTGAGATTCGTTCCATACACTACTGAGCTTTTTTTACTTGACCCTGATGTTCCTGTATGAATAGTTGAGCCATCTCTTTGAATGTTAACTGTTGTTGTCGAGTTGCTTGTATTCCAACCAAAAGTGGTGGTACAGGTACTTGATCCAGAAACAATTAAACAGTCTGCAGGCACCGGACTAAATGATCCAGTTACAGCAGGGGCAGCAACGGTTACGTTTACCCATGGTCCACAGTTGTTAGTCTCGTCTGATTCTTTGATGACTCCTGCACTCCCTGAGTTATTTTTGTCAGCACAGGCACGAATAGATTTTGTTCCTGATGTAGTAAAGGTGTAGGACTTTGACGTTGTAGCACCTGCTCCTGTTGCAAGGGTAGACATAGTCACATACCCCAAGTCTTGGATACCAGCACCACCACCATTTGAACTTGTTGCTACTTGAAAGAAGTTATTAAAAGATGCTCCTGTTGTATATTTTCCACTGTTGGTAATTCTTGCAGAGAGAGTGACTGCGACACCTTGTGTTGCGGTAATAGGAATAGCAGATCCAGCCACAAGATCAGCCCCCCAACATCTAGAGTTTGCTGAGTCCCATGTTGTTGTACTAGAACAGGTTCCACTTACATTTTCTGTATCAAGTGTATATCCTGCAGTGTAGATGGTGAAGGTGGTGAGATTTGTTCCATAGTCAACTGTTCCGTATTTGGTTGTTGTTGTGGATGCTCCTGTATAAATTTGTACTCCTTCTCTTCGTATTGAGACAGTTGTTGTTGAATTACTTGTTGACCATTTAAATGAAGTGGTACAGGTACTTGATCCAGAAACAATAGTACAGTCAGCAGGGATTGGGTTAAATGATCCAGTTGGTGGTTCACAGCTACTGCCGTCCCATGAGGTGCCAGCAGCACAAGAGCCGGTAACTATAACAGTGTCGAGTGTGGTGCCATTATGTTTGAGTGAAAATGTACGCGCACCGTTTCCGACATCTGCTGGTTGAGAAGTTCCACTATTTGCTGTATAGATATTTGAGGTACCATTGTAGACAACAGATGTTCCAGTTGGATTTGTCGTACTCCAGGTAAGATTTCTACTACAAGTGGAAGCACCGGATGCAATCGTACATGTTGATGCGGAGGCAGTGATGGTACCAGATAGTGGAGCAACACAGCTGTATGATGGTGTGTCCCATGATGTACCAGATGGACAACTAACGACGAGGGTGTCATAATCAGTAGCCCCAGTTGTTGCGTTTGTACAGTAGAATCTATAGCTACCCGGTGCAGCTTCTATTGGGCCAAGTGTAATAGATCCAGACCCAATTTGACTTTTTACCCATTTAGTTATAACACCATCGGAAGCTGCCACTGGATAACTAGCGCTTGATATGGTTCCGTCACAATCAGAAGCTCCTGTAACATTCCAGTTAATAATTGCTGTATCTCCCCAATCAACGTTATATGCAGACACAGAACTGGTCATCAAAACACAAGAAAAAATAATAAAAAGAGAATTTCGAAATCGTTGTAAAAAATATATACCTGCCATATATGTCAAGTATATGGGTTATTCCAAAATAAAAAAGGGACATGTTCACACGTATGTGTCATGTCCCTTTGCTTACTTGCTAACGTTGACCCTTCTTGTTACGGATGCGAGTGGGTAACCAGTGAGCGAATGCTTCCTTCCAGCTTTGCCGAATCTTCGGAAAAGACTGTAACAGCACCGCCAACCCCGTTGTTGTCGAAGAGTAGTACCCCTGTGTCATCAAGGGTATAGTACCAACCCGCGGTAATCTGGGTGTGGTTCCCCCAACTACCCAAAGGTGATTGGACTTCGATCCAGTTCGGATCATCTGGGATTGCGCGTGCCGGTGCCGGTCCGTTGTAGTCGTAGAGCGCGTTTCCAACCGGGTCCAAGTACAGGTTATGCCAGACGTTGGCGATATCACGGCAGTTCTGCAACTTGCGTCCATCGGTGAAGAAGTTTTCATCGATGTGGTGCGCGCAGTGGGTCAGCGGATATGCGCCATCCGTGTGACTGGTCAAGTTCTTGGTGCGCTCGACAGCGAAGGTACCGTTCCCGTTCCGGATGATCCGGAGCGGAAGAGCGCCAGTGCTTGCCATGACAACGTCCGAGTAGGGTGCCAGACTGTTGAAGACACAAGCTCCACCGGTAAGCGTCGCTCGTGAGTCGCAGGTGCCGGCAACTGTCAGCGTCTTCAGTGTGGTACCGTCACCGTTCTTCACTGCAATGGTGTTGTCACCGGGAGCGAACGCGATGTCGGAGATGGTGCCGGAGGCACCGCTTCCGATCTCGGTTGTGCCCAGATAGACCTTGACGGTTCCGCTCGTGTGAGCGGATGTCCAGGTCACCGAACCCTTGCCCGAGGAAGTGTCCAAGGGGATGGGAACGGACACTTGCGTGCCGGTGAGACTGGCAGTCGCAGCCGGAGGCGGAGTGGTGCCACCACCACCGCCCCCGCCGCAAGCGACGAGAAGGGAGAGGGTTGCAGCCATCAGGATGGCTGTGAGACCCGCGCCGTAGGCGCGGGAACGGGTGCCTCCGAAGGAGGCGAAACGACGCAGCATGTTCATGCTACCAGCCTTTCTGCCCGCACGGGGCGTTGAGTGTCTAACAAAAGCTTTTACAAAATTCTTCTTTATCTTCGTATACAAAGAGCTCATTACCTAAGTAAATCACTATTTACACACTAAGACAATGAAGGTCTGCGCGTATACTACACTTATTATGTATTTTTGTCAAGCCCCCTGTAGACGCAGACCACGCAGACGTAGGCAGACCACGCAGACACAACAATACAGAATATTGCTAACTTTACGCGGAAGGAAGATTGAAGGTATGTGGTGCATACACTAAGATATATAAAGAATTTACTTCACGTACTTAATGTCGTTAATAAAAATCTTCTTTGCTGTAGGCAAAGAAGATTTTTATTTTCTAATTTTTATGGAATGTTTTTACTTCAATGCGGCGTAGGCCTTCTCAAAGAGGAAGCCCATGTCTACGTTGTGCACAAGGTAGTTATCAGCGTAGAAATCATGAGTACCATTAACACCGAAGTTATAGACCATTGTTTCCCCGTAGATACTATCAAGTGATGTTAGCTCGGTAACACTACCGTCTTTCATAATAAGAGTGTCTCCAACAGTAAGCTGTGAGACTACTATACCTTTACTTTCTTTACGTGTTCCTTCTGGATCAAGTGATTTCCATCCGTCTGGCGTCATGAATGGGTGAGTAGGGGTTACGAAGTACTTGTCGCTACCATTGAAAGCATAGAGTAGACCCTTGTACTTGATGCGGTAGGCCTTCATGACTTCTTGTGGTCCACCTGATGTCATAATTGTGTCTTCTAGAGTAACTGCTTCAATGTTCTTATATGTTCCATCTCCCATGAGTACTTGAGTACCGGCAACGAAACATCCACCTCCATATTGATCTCCAGACTCAGCTGTAACACTTTTGGTTTTCTCTGTTCCCCAAGATGTTACTTGTCCGTTATTGTAGTTACATTTTATACCATAAACCTTTGTTCCAGCATACATGTATGGTGAGTATTTACTACCAGAGCATGCGAGTGTTCCAGTGTTCCAGTACCCAACTGTTGATGAACAAGAAGTACAGGATCCAGTATTTGACCATCTTATAATTGTTCTACCACCATATGGAACTGTAGCATCGTCTGTTGTAAGGGTGGTTACTGGAGCTGATGGAGGATTTCCAAAATAGGTACTCAGTCCTGTAGGGCAGTTTGGTGGGTCGTTCGATTTATTTTTACAAAGACATGAGTTCTTTGCAGAGTCGTATTGTGTAGTTGCGCCGATTCCGTTTAGGTTACAGGTATCAGGGCAGTCACCACTCGTATGACTTGTAGGAGGTACACTATCACAACTTGCAGGAACAACTGATCCGGCACTGACACCAGCAACTGAATATTCTCTGAAAGAGAGTTCATGTGAAAATACAGAAGCTTTTGTTATGTAGAGTGCTGAGGATGCAAACGTAACGATGAGCAAAGAAACAATAAGCGGCCATCTTTTATTTTTTATTTTTTTAAATATGTTCATATAGTGGTTTGATAGACAGAAACACCCTTCTTTAATACTCTAATAATACCGGTAATCTGCAAGAAATGAAATATTGTTGTCAACAAATGGACTACTACTAGTAAAGAGGTGTACCTTTTGCCTGTAGTTTCTGTTCAACAAGTTGTAGGTTTTTGAGAAAAGAAGACCTCATACCTTCAAGCCCTTGTCCATAAATAGCAGGGTTATTCCCCGGATATGCGAGCCCCCAGCCGTCTTCCGTAACAAGAAGAGATGCGTTATACCCTTGTACCAAAATATCATGTGCAGTAAATAAGTCTCCAGTATTCATGAGAAGTGTCCCGTAGGTATTAAGCACCCAAGGGTTATCTGGGTTTTTTTCGTATGCGGGTTGTATCACAGCGAGAGCCTCTTTGAACTTTCCTTGTTTAAAGAGAAGCCAAGCCATGTCATTTCTGCCGGCCCACGAGTTTCCATTTTGTCGTATATATTCTCTAAATGATTCAACTGCCTCAGAGTCTCTCCCAAGATATCCAAGGGTTAATCCACGTATGTAGAAGACTTTTGAGTGATTTGGGTAGTGGAGTGCTTCTGTATCGAGCTGTTTGAGTGCTGTGTTTAAATTGCCCTGTATAAAACTAATTCGTGCCAGCTGATAATATGCATATGCGGGAGGTATGTCATTTTTTGAATCAAAGATAATTGCTTGATTAAGAAAAAATTCTGCTATATGAATGTTGTATATAACATGATATCTATCAAAAAATAAACTAGCGAGTTCTACTTTTGGTACTGTATATACATACAAAGAAAACAAGGTACACAATACTACGCACACAATGAGAAACTTTTTTGTATATGCATGGAACATAAGAATAGGCTGTATTTTTTTATTATGCACATTATTGTAGCATTAGTAGCTACCTAGGTCAGGTTTCTTCTAGTATACTAGTAACTAGGTATAGGTATAGAAATCTGGTTAGACAACTTCGTCAGATTTCGGTTACTGTTTACCCAATAACTTTGTATATATTTATGATTACACGAATTAAAAAATCAGCAACATTTGGATTCCTTGTTTTGTTTTCAACCATTTCTGGTTTTTTTGCAATAAAAACTGACAAAGGAGCAGGGGATTCTGGAAACACTTTTGTTGAGAAAGCGTTTGCCGATGTCGCCGGAGAGTATGATCCAGGGTGCTGTGGGTCCAGTGGCTGTTCTGGTTGTGGGTCTTCTTCAGAGTAGCTATTTTATTAAGCAGTTACAGGAGAGATATAACAAAATTCTGTAACATAACACTATCAATAACGTTCTTTATAAACACAGTATGGAAGAAATCACAAAAACACCTCAAAATTTTTTTACAAGTAAACAAGCCCTCGGCCTTGCTGTTGCTGTGGTTTTTCTTGTCGCTGTGTTTTTTGTATATCGAACTAACTCTACGTCTACTACTGAAAGTATCGTTCCTGTAGCGATTGATAAGCAGGCCGTTTTTGACAAGAAACTCATGGAGCATGTGAAAGGGCTCACTACCGAAAGTACTCCGGATACATCAGAGTTCTATAAAAAAACTTTTTCTTCTCAATATCAAGACGCATATCTCAACTATCGTAAAGGAGGTATTGCTTTTACCTATGGGAATGAAACTGATGAACAGCAGTCCTACTGGTCACAAGCTCTTACTCAATTAGCTGGTGTCTACAACAATACGAGTCTTCCTAAAGAGGAAAGAGCTTATGCACTGAACGTCATGAATGCAATCTATATCGGAACCTCATGGGATGATACGTTTATGACAAAGAGTCTCTACACTATTTCTCCATTTAAAGAAATGTATGAAAAAAATGCACAAGAGCTTAAGACTACATATCCATACTTAGAAAATGCAAAAGATGTCATCAATAGACATACTCAAACAGCTCTTATGGGTGCTGCATCACAAATAACAATGTCACAGATCAATAAACTTTCGTATGATTTGTATTCAGTTGGATATCCTTTGATGAGAAGTAGAATGAACAAAATGACGTCTGATGGACGTATCTATATGCTCGATCCAAAGAACAAAGATAAGGACATGCTTACTCTTCATAAGGACTATTTGGCAAAAGAATATGGTGAGCAGGGTATCCTCAGTCTCAAAAAACAGTTAGAAAATCTTGATACAAACAAAATGCTCTTTGAAGGAGTAGGTTCTTTGTCACAAGAAATATACATGATGAGAACTGTCGTTGTTTGGGATCCACTTATTTCTTTTGCAGATTCTGAGAGTCAAAAACTTGCATACCATAAGCTTATGATGCAGGATTTTAAGAAAGCAGCATCACTTTCTTTTAGTACACAAAGAGGTAGTGTTATTACGATGATCCACTTGTTCTATGTGGCTGCACTTGTTGATTATGGTATTACCAAACAGGATTCTCTTCTAACACAACAAGAAAAAAATCAGTATAAAGAAGATGCAATACTTATAGTGAATATGCTTATTGATTCCAAATATAAAGCACTTGATAATTATGTTACAGAAGGAGAAGGGTATAGTCATATTCCAGCAAGTTATCCAGAAGGTAAGCCATACTACGGAGGAAGCCCTTATTATCAGTTACGTGTTCTTGCGCAACATGATGAGAAGATTAAGACATATCTTACATCACACGGATGGAAGTTCTAGTGTATGTTTTCGTCTCTTCATGAGTACAAGAAGTTAGAGCTTATAGAGAAGGTAGAATCTTCTTCACTTGAAATAATCACAGAAGAAGTTACTCGTGCAGACTCTTTGATGAAAAAAGGACACTTCTATTTTAGAGGGACAGATAACTATGTGTATTTACATCTTCGAGCCCCATACTCTTTTCCACAAGAAACAGACTGGAAACATTTTAATGAAGTTGTTTTACCTCATGAGCTGTATACAACTAACACGAGCTATGCAGAAAAGTTTCCAGAGCTTCTCGCTGTTCTTTCTTCTTTTGCAAAGAAGAATAATGCTTCGCTATCCCGAGTATTTCTTGCAAAAATAAAAGACGCAGCAGTCCCATACTTACATGTTGATCTAGGGTTCTTTTATATATTTCACAAACGGTATCATTTTGTTATTTCTTCACATGGTTCCGAAATGGAATCAGGAGGAGTCACAAAAATTTTTACTTCAGGAGATATTTTTTTTATCAATAATAAAATACCTCACACGGGAATGAATCATATAGCGGGGGACGAGAGGATCCATGTATTTTTTGATGTGTTGCCTAAGAATTGGTTTACGCTCGGGTACATGTACATACAGTGGCTTTTGGTCTACAGATCCATACAAGGGTTCTATAACTATTCTCTAGGTAAAGGATTATTTGGTCTGGTGTATCTTTTCCAAGCTTGTATGTTAAGTTTTTTTGCCTATCCCAATGAGAGCAAGACTTAGTTCTGAGTAACCATCAATCTCAAGAAGTTCATCAATACGTTCCTGATCTCCGTACCCAATCATTCTTGCTCGTACATCACATGCTTCAGCGAGCAGTTGTATGTTTTGGCTGATTTCTCCACACTCAATAAGTGCTGCGCGCACACCAAACCACCCGTACTTGTGCATATTTTTTTCTGGACAGTACGATAGTATAAAAACACCTGACGTAGTGTTGACCCACTCCTGACTGCAACCAATTGTCTCCCCAATAGACTCTATATTTATTTTTTTGATATATGAAAATTCTTTTGAAACAGGAGAGTAGTGATAGAGGCCGACATGAAAATCGTCACCAGTATAATTGTTGAGGTAATATATCTCTACTGGGTAGAGAGCTCCACCAGAAGCATATGGTCTACTTATATATTCTTTTTTTTCAGATGTTGCGTGGTGTAGTATTGCAATGATTTCTGCTTGTGTAACACCAGGTTGCATAGAAAGTAAAGATCTTCTTGTGCTCAATAAAGTAAGAATATCTAGATTTTTAAAAATATTTTCCGGATACGGAAAAGAGTTACTTGCGATTGAAGCAAGAGGTCTTCTGTATTCTTTATGGTTGATAGTTTTCCAAGATTCTGGCCATGTTGAATCATCACCAACAAAGTTTTTTCCTTTTAGAAAGGTATCAAAAAGTTTTTTATCAATGTTCATAGATTATGGGAATGGATGAGGGGTTGGATTATAATCACGAATTGTTACATCCTCTATTTTTTTACCAAGCTCTTTTGCAAGACGTTCGGAGCGTAGTGTTGCAGTTGTTTCTAATAAATGAAGTTGTAGAAATGTTGGCACAATCACTTTAACAACATGGTACCCAATCTTTTTTAGAATAGGGGATGATACTGTGTATACATAGATATCTGGCGTTTCTGATTGTACTTTTTTAGTTAGCTCTATCAGAGTATCTTTAGGGTTATTTTTTTGTATTTCCCCACCAATATCTTGTAACGTAACATACTCTTCTGATATCAAAAAATCAACATCGGTATTGATTGTTTCATCTGCCCACATGGTTATTCTTTGAAGTCGATTTACAGAAGGGTCTAGAAAAGGTTTGTAGGATGTTTTGTCCAGTGAAAATCTTTCTTCTGCAAATGTTTCGTTATACGTAAGAGAGCTCACAGCTTCATATAAAGAAGAAAGTACACTTTTTTCATGAGAGGAAATATCGTTTCCGGCGGCAAGACTTACAAAGTGAGGGTGTTTTCGCTTGTCTTTAAGTATCGTAGTAAAAACAGGTACGCCATATGTATTTTCCATGACCAAAACAATAGGTTCAAGATCTTTTGAGGCAAGTGTTGCAATAATTTTTCTAGATTCTTCATTTGTAATTGAATCAAGACGTACCCGTTTTGCAGATTTTTTTAGAAGCCAATACATAAGGAATGTATCTCTTTGTATTTCTTCTTGTAGTCCCGCGAGAACTGCCTCATCCCAAGTGAAATGTCCTGCAGCACCATTTGTTGTTTGGCTGGTCATCTGAACTGTGCCGCTTTGCTTATATCTCCAGAATATATATTGTGCAGGGATATCAATCTTTGTATCTAAAAAAAGTGACAGCACAGGAACTGTTTCAACGTCACTAGGTATCTTTTTGTCCCAGAGTAAAGGGGAAACACGTCTCTGTTCGTCTAAGTAGTCAGGGAAATGTGCCAGGTGTGGCATGTCTTTGGTTGATTTTTTCTTGAGACTATTTTTTGAACATTCTGGTTTAGTTAGGAAGTAACGTTCTAAGCCTTCACCTATTGCTTTTGAGATGACGATGCCAAAATCTTCCGTACGTATTGTTGCTGAATGACCAGATGCTCCATTCTTAAAAAGTGTAGATAAGGTGCGCATCGGAAGAATGTCATTTGAGGTCGGAGTTATGTTGTAGTTTTCTAAGATATTCTCTTTGAGAAGAATTTCAAAAACATCATAGTAAGAAAGTTTTTTCTTCAAGAATAAGTACTGTCTTCTTGTGTATAAACTTGTAGAGGTAAGCACATCTCGCACCTCAAAGAAATTTTTTTGTAATTGGGTGAAATTTGCTTTCTTCTGCATGTATGTTGTGTGCCAGCGCATACAGAGTATACCCTATAAGATAGTCTTTGTTGACTCTAGTATTATGGTATTATTTTGGCTATGAGCCATAAGAAAGCATACCCGTGGGTTCTGTCTTCGAGAGAGCTAGAAGATATTCAGTTGCTTCTACAGAATAAGAAGCAAGTTTCTTTTTTTGGTAAAGATGAGAATTTTCCACTTCTTACAATTAAGGAGTCGTACATACTACGGTTTAGTGAGTCTCTGCAGGTAGAAAGTGACTGTATTATTGCTCCAAATATATTAAATACATTTGATAAGAATATAAGTAAAGCATTTTTTGAAGTCGCTGCAAAAAATGCTCACCAAGGAACAATACTCTGGATTAAGTGTATTCTCTTGGAAGAAGGCGATTACGATATCGCTTATTTTATTAGTAACCTCTCAATGGATTTTTTTGATACACATGTAACAGCTTTACTTGCGTGTGTTGCGCTTGAAAAAAGAAAGCATGCAAAGGGATTTGTTTATGTAAAGCATAATGAGGTTTCTGAAATGCTTGCTACATATATAGCTACTAATGACAAAGCTCGTCTTTGTGATGCTTTATATTTTAGAAATAGGGGCGAGTATATGTCCTTTCCTTGTGAGGATGATATTTTTTCATATGCAAAAGAATATCATTTTGAATTAGTGAGTAAGACACGTTCTTTAGAGAAGTTTTTCCCGTTTAGTGTTGCTACATTTGTATTTCGTTTAACGAAATAAGAACCACGATAGGTATCTTCCTCAGATAAAAGAGTCTCTTCTTTCATTGTTTGAAATATGGTAGAATCACCCCATTACTATATATGAAGCAGAAAATTAAAGCATTTTGGGTGATTGTGATTATCGCAGTTATTGGTGGGTGGCTATGGAAAGGAGATACTATTTTTAATGGGGAATTTAAAAAAGACTTTGTGCTTGGACTTGATCTCGCAGGAGGAGCATCACTTACGTATGCAGTTGATACAAAATCACTTCCAGCAGATACAAATGTAGAGGACAGTGTACGTGCACTTCGTGATGTTATTGAACGTCGAGTGAATCTTTTTGGTGTTCGTGAACCAACAGTTACTACTGCGTACAGTCGTCTTGCAAAAGAATGGAGACTGGTTGTTGAATTACCTGGTGTTGCAGATATTGATCAAGCTGCAAAGCTTATCGGTGAGACACCAGTGCTTGAATTTCGAACACAGAAAAAAGATGCTAAGCCACTTGATGCTTCCTCTACTATAGGAGATTTGTTGGGGGCGTACGAAAGTACAGAGCTTACAGGTACATATCTTAAGAAGGCGTCTCTTATCTTTGATCAAACAACTAATCGACCAATGGTAGAACTTACTTTTGATGAGACTGGAGCAAAACTTTTTGCAAAAATTACCAAAGAAAATATCGGTAAGCAAGTTGCTATTTTTCTAGACGGAGCACCTATTTCTTCACCAACAGTTAATGAAGAAATTACTCTTGGAAAGGCCGTTATTACTGGAGCATTTTCAATTGAGGAAGCTCGTACTATGGTTGGACGCTTAAACTCAGGAGCACTTCCAGTGCCTATTTCTCTTCTTGGAAAGAACTTAGTTGAGCCATCGCTTGGAGAAAAAGCAATTGATGCTGGTAAAAAGTCATCTTTCGCAGGCTTCTTCCTTATCGTGCTTTTCATGATTATTTGGTACAGACTTCCTGGAATTATGGCTTCTCTTGCACTTGTTTCATACAGCGTGATGATGCTTGCACTCTTTAAGCTTATCCCTGTAACACTCACTGCTTCAGGTATTGCTGGGCTTATTATTTCACTTGGTCTTGCGGTGGATGCAAACGTGCTTACCTTTGAAAGAATGAAAGAAGAGCTTCGTAACGGTAAAGGACTTAGAGATGCAGTAGAGACAGGATTTACTCGTGCGTGGACTTCAATTCGTGATTCACATATTGCAGCAATCATTGTTTCAATTATTTTGTTCTGGTTCGGAACATCTATTGTGAAAGGTTTTGCTTTTACATTCTTCTTAGGGGCGGTCGTGTCACTATTCTCAGCACAAGTAATTACACGAGTGTTTTTGCGTGCAATTATTATGGAAAAAGCAGGGAAGGTTGGTCGCTTCCTGTTTGGTTCTGGTTTTACTAAATAGCTTTATATTTATGTTTATTGTTAAATACAAATCATTGTTCATCGGGATAGCGCTTGTTATGGTTGCGTTCAGTATTTTCTCAGTTGCTCATTTTGGCATTAAGAAAGGAATTGATTTTACAGGAGGAACTGTTGTTGAGATCAACTACCCAGCTAATCCACAAAAGGTTGATCATGCTGTTTTTGAAAAACAAGGGGTCAAAGCATACAGTACAGGAGAAACATCGTACAAGTTTATTTCTCAGAAGTCATATGAAGAGACGGTGGAAATAATTAGCACAACGCTCAATAAGACTGTGCATCCATATGTTGAAACTCAAGTGAATACTGTTGGTCCAAGTATGGGAAGTGAAATGACTAAGAAAGCGATGATTGCTATCGTGATTGTTGCAATCGCAATCCTATCGTTTATTGCATTTGCATTTCGTGAAGTATCTGTTCCAGTTGAGTCATGGAAGTATGGAGTGGTGGCGATGGTTACTATTATTCATGACATTATTATTCCAACAGGAGTATATGCAATCTTGTCATTTAAGTATGGAGCAGAAATAGATACGCTCTTTGTTGTTGCGCTTCTTACGGTTATGGCGGTTACAATCTCTGATAAGATTGTAGTATTTGATAGAATTCGAGAAAATCTTAAAGTACATGGGCATAAGCGTCCGTTTGATGATGTTATAGGGGAAAGTCTTGTACAGACTTTTACTCGATCAATTAATACATCTGTAACTGTGATTCTTTCACTTATTACACTGTACTTCTTTGGTCCTGTATCTACAAAATTCTTTGCACTAACACTTATGGTTGGAATTATTGTAGGAACATATTCTTCAATTTTCGTAGCAAGTCCACTGCTTACAATTTGGAACGGTAAGAAGAAATAGTGGTACAAGACTAGAAGACTGATGACATATGCAACGAAAGTAGGGGTAACCAAAGGTTATCCCTACTTTCGCTGTAAAAGTCTTAACTGTGTTGTCTTTACTGCCTTTGCTCGCATGGTATACTTTTACACATGCAAGATACTACTCAGCTAGCGGGGATGCTTAATCATTATTTATCACTACTTACGATTATTGGCGGAATAGGAGTTGTGCTATTTGTGCTATATCTTGGTTACTGTGTCTATACAAAAAAGACAAATACGTATCTTACAAGTCTCAGTACATTTATTTTCCCGCTTGGTTTCTTTATTACGCTAGGCGGAGTCCTGCTTACTCTCTATTATCAATATGGCATTGGGTATGAACCGTGTGATCTTTGTTGGTATCAGCGTGTGTTTTTGTACCCACAAATGTTTTTGTTTGGGTATGCATGGTACAAGCGTGATAGGGCAGTGCTCCCGTATGTGCTCATTCTCTCTGTTGTAGGATTTTGTGTTGCACTGTACCATCATATGCTTCAAATTGGTTTTGATCTTATGAAGCCATGTTCAAGCGCACCTTTTGCGGTTGACTGTGCTAAGCCGTCATTTATTGAGTATGGATTCGTCTCGTTTCCTTTCATGGCTGTTGTTCTCTTTTTATTCCTTGGTACACTTGTAGTTACGGCATTACGATTTAGAAAATAATATTATAAAATACATGCACATGGAAGAACGAAATTTTCAAGAAAATGGCGTTGAGCAAGTTATTGACGCTTATTTTGTGCTTAATAATAGAAACATAATAACCAATTTTTTTGGAGATCGCCGGAAGACTTGGTATAAGAAACTCTCAGAAGATGGAGGAATAACATTTGGTCGAGTAGGGTTAGAAGATAGAGACCCTAAACTTCTTGAGAAACTTGAAGGCGAAGATGATTTGCTCCCGCTTGATCATACAAGAATAGATGGCTTACGTGTGAAGAATATTATTGCTTTTTTTGAGGAGTTTCCAGAGGCAAAAAAAGATCTTTTGGAGTATATGTCTAAAGAGTAAGCATAGTTTGCTTTTTGTATTAATAAAGCTCATACTTTAAAAAGAAAGGAGATTTCAAGCATGAAAAACTCTACTGTACCTACGACAAAAATTGCGACTGTGGTGTACCTCATCACTGAAACGGGAATCTATCTTGCTCGCAAGAAGCAGAATATTCACATAGGCGAAGAAGAATTGAAGAATACAGCAAAGTTAAATGGCTATGGAGGCAAGAAAGAAGAACGAGATGTCTCAGTTCGAGCTACTGCCATTCGCGAAGTTGAGTCTGAAGCGCTCATTACTGCTTTGGGGGAGAATCTTATTCCATGCGGACGTTTTCGCTTCTACTGGCCAGAGAATGAAACAAACATTCCCAATATGGACGTCTACTTCTTTTTCTTGAAAGTTTGGGAAGGTGTTCCTCAGGAGTCAGAAGAAATGAGTGAGCCACAACTTTTTGCTTTTGATGATATACCGTATGACGATATGTTGCCAGACAGCAAGCTTTTTCTGAAACGTATGCTTTTGGGAGAAAAGCTTGTCGCTGACATCTATTATGAGTTAGATGAAGATGGGAAGCAGAAAATAAAAAAGTTCTTCGAGCGTAACGAGTTGCTTGAAGTGTAGAAGCGCGGCCTACGGCCGCGCTTTCTTCTTACTCATCTATTTTAGCTAAGCTATTTGGTTTCTATTCCTTTTGTTATACACCACTCAGTACATTCTTCCAGTACCTCTTGGATTGTCATTTCGCTTGTATCAATAAAGAATGCATCTTCTGCCAATTTGAGTGCGCCAACTGCATGCCCTTTATCGGTCTCATCTCGTTTTCGTAGTTCCTCACAAAGCATCTCATATGTCTTACCAGAGTTTCTCTTTTCTTCGTCCTTGAGTCGTCTCTTTGCACGGGCTTCAACAGAAGCATCAAGATATATTTTTACTTGTGCATCAACAAACACAGCTGTACCCATATCACGACCCTCAGCAACGAGACCAGGGGAGACAATACGTCCTCGCTGGAACTCTCTAATTGCATAGCGCAGTGGTGGGTAGAAACTTATTGTTGCCGCGTTATTACCAGCTTCTTGTGAAGCAAGGATTGGCCAGATATCTACGTCTTTATAGATTACTTGTTTATCAATAAAATCAATATGTTTACTTTCCTCAACAATAAGAGAGACAATCTTATTGAGATTGTCTTCTGTGTGATCGTTGATATCAATATTATTAATAATTGCCAGATGTGCCGACAGGCGATAGAGAGCTCCTGAATTCAAGTAGTTAAATCCAAGGTGTTTTGCAAGGAGGCTGGCAATTGTTCCTTTACCAGAAGAAGATGTCCCATCAATCGCTATAATTGGGATGGGATTAATTTCTATCATTGTTACTTAGTATAGCAGATAGTTTTCTTATAAAGCACAACTATTTTCTGTGGATAAAAGGCTCATGATTCCTTTAAGTCTTATTACCTATAAGAGTGTTTTTTGAGTATCAAATCTGTTATTTATACACCTAGTAGGTGTAGCTTGATATATGCTGAACAATTTCCTTGACTTTGCTTTCCTTTTCCTATAGAATAGGACCTACTTCTTACTGATAGAAAGTAAGTGGTTATGGTAGTCATTTGTCAAAGCAATACGAAGCTATTTGGCTTCACTTTTATTTTAAAAATAGAAGTGACGCCAAAGTGACGCTTCACATACATTACACAAATTGTGCATTTTTTGTTTTTTCTTTTGTCACACTCTATTAAATAGAGTTTGATCCTAGCTCAGGATGAACGCTGGCGGCGTGGATAAGGCATGCAAGTTGAACGGAACTAATCCGACGGAAGTATTGATCGAAGTTGACGAGTATTTATACAAATTAACGGAGTGATATATGGAAGACGGACAGTTTAGTAGCAAACGAGGTAGTAATATTTAGGAACGCACCCCGAAGTCATGAATAGCCCACCGAAAGGTGGAGTAATACATGATGGTCTCGCAAGAGTAAAGTTTTAACGCTTCGGGAGCGGCTTAAACAGTATCAGCTAGTTGGTAAGGTAATGGCTTACCA
>CAZJDZ010000004.1:0-15770 GCA_964544935.1 uncultured Candidatus Saccharibacteria bacterium
CTAGGATTTTTCCATCTAGATCTACTGCAGGTATTTCTACGAGATTATATTTCTTTAAACTTTTTGTAAGATCTTTCATTTGCTTATCGGTAATCTTACGAGGATTTATTTCCTGAGGAACGAGATCGTTAACTTTTCTCTGCACGGTTACCCATTGTAATTTGTTCATACTGATTTTATTTATTAACCTTCTAAATAAAATGCATGGGAATAGAAAATGCCTATCCCACGCACGAAATAACAGAAGTTAAAAAACTTCAATTATCTCTTGCGCGAAATAGGCACGGTCTAGGACGGTACACTATTCAACTTTTTACTACGCAGAGGAAACTATTATTAATTGCTCTTTTTCATTCCGCGAGTTAACCTTCTTCCATTTTTACTTTGTAGAAAATGAGTCAGGTCGTCCCCCGCGTAAATAGGAAGACCCCCTTCAGGTAATTGAATTATTACTTTTTCACCAGCACTTTCTACTTCCTTTATAAATGACATTAATTTTTGGTCACTAGATAGAGGTATCTGAAAAGTAAAAGTATTACTACTTGTTGAGATGGGAACCTTTTTGAAAGAAGAGTAGATTCTTCCTGGGTTACCAAATTTAAAAGCATTGGTTATTTTTTCACCGATTGAAAGCGTGGGCTTTTTATTAGAAAGATGTAACTTTAAATCAGTTAATTCAATAACTTTATACTTCATGCCATTATGCATTTCGGTTGCTTTTACTTTAAATTGGTAACCCATACTTGCATTATTTCACAGGGGGCGTAAAATGTAAATAGATTGTACATGCACATTGTCGAAAGTTACGAAAAATGTTAGAATAACACCATGCATTTAACACAAAAACTACTCCTCGACTTGATAGCAACTCATGACAATTTTGGTTCTTTAAGTTTACGAAAGATAGCCGAACTGATAGGAGCAAAAGACAAACCACAGACAGCAAAGTACCACCTACAGCAACTTGAAAAGAATGGCTTTATACAAATGAACTTGGAGCAAGGCATTATAAAGCTTGTTAAAAAAGGCTTCAACTCAGCGACAAAAAGCCCCCTATACTCACTGCCTGTATACGGTGCCGCAAATTGTGGACCCGCAACAATTTTTGCAGAGCAGAGAATAGATGGATATCTAAAAATATCTTCTTCACTTTTACCGAGAAACAAAAAGGGTCTCTTTGCTCTACGAGCAAGTGGATCATCAATGAACTTGGCAAAAGTAGATGGAGATAGAATTATTGAGGATGGAGACTTTGTGCTTGTTGATAGCGAATACAAGAACTATAAAAATGGAGATATTGTTGTTGCTGTAATTGACGGTATGGCAAACATTAAAAGATATCGTAAGGAGAGCGAACAGATTGTTCTTGAATCAGAATCAACAGAAAAGTATTTCCCTATCTTTATTCACGAGGGAGATGATTTTCTCTTAAACGGCAAAGTGGTTGGAATTATTAAAAGTTAACTAAATTACTTATTATGGCAAAGAAAAATATACACACTGTATACAACGATGATCGTAAAATGTGGGAAACAAAATTAGAAGGGCAAGAAAAACCTCTTTCTTCTTCACATAAGAAGGATGCTGCAGTGGAAAAATCTATAAAAGAAGCAAAAGAAAGAAAAGTCGAGCATGTGATTCACAACAAAGATGGAAAGATTAGCGACAAAGACAGCTACGGCAATGACCCTGTTCCACCTGTAGACAAGAAACACTAATATGGCATATAGAAACAAAGTATATATTGCTTTTGATGCAGATAGTGATATTCATTACTACCGACTTATGCAGGCATGGAAGCAAAATGATAATACGGATTTTGACTTTGGTAACGCTCATGATCTTAACACTATAAGGCCATGGAGCAGTGAGGATTCAATTAAAACTGCATTGAGAGAAAGAATGAAGAATTCAAAAATTCTTGTTCTTTTGGTTGGAGAAAAAACAAAATTCCAAAATACTTACGTTCGATGGGAAATCGAACAAGCAAGAAAACAAGGCCTTCCTATTATCGCTGTTAACTTAAATGGTAAAAGATCTATGGACGAAAGTCGCTGTCCTCTTATTTTAAGAGATAAACTAGCTGTACATGTTACCTTTAACAGGGCGATTATTCAGTACGCCCTAGAACACTGGCCCACCTCTCATGAAAATTATTCTAGAGAAGGTAAATCAGAAGCATACCATTACAAGGATTCTGTTTATGATAAATTGGGCCTATGATAAGTGGAAGATGGATAACACAGAAGAGAATCTGGTCGATTGTCGTAGATACGGCAAGTGTCCTTGGTTTTCTTTCGATTATAATTGCAGTAATTGAATTCTTTCCTTTTCTAAACCCCATATCAACAGTCTTAAAACAAAATCAGTCTCTTACTATTATAGGTGTTCTTGCTTTGGCGTATGCCTTGATAAAAAATAGGCCGAAAAATAACTTTATTTTCAAAGTTAATAATCGTGACGTTGAAGTTGCTCTAAAGATTGGGAGCATTGAAAAAACAAACTCGGCTTATATTGTTCCAGTTAATTCTGAATTTGATATGAACCTCAACGGAAGTGTGCAGGTAGCAACAAGTGTGAAATCTATGGTTATAAAAAAGTTCTTTGCAGGTGATAACTCTATTATTCAAAAAAGAATCAATCAGGAGCTCAAATCAAAGATCTATGCAACCCAGAAAGAAAATGGAAAGTATAAAATTGGAACAACTGTAAGAATAGAAACAGAGGACAGAAAAAATATATTTTACTTTGTTGTTAATTCATATAAAGTAAACGATAAAAGAGTTGAAGCGAGTGAGGACAGTCTCTCTCTTACATTAAGTGGTTTATGGTCTTATATTTCAACACATGGAGCAAAGGAACATGTGGCAATCCCACTTTTGGGTACTGGTAATGGTAGATTAAAAATACCAAGAGAAGAAGTATACAAGGAAATTGTTAGATCGTTTATTGCTTCATGCTCTGGGAAAAGTTATTGTGACAAACTGACTATAGTAATAAGAGACGAAGATGTTACTAAGTGCAAAATAAATATTGAAGAGTTGGTTGAATTTACAAAACTACACACAGAATACGCAGACTACAGGAAAGATACAAAGGCGAGTGATATAAATTCCATAGAATAGAAATGTGGCATGGGAACAACAACACAACCATTTGGAGCAGACTTTCCAAAACAGATAGCCACCATGATCGGCGATGCTATCGATAAAATAACAAAAGAGATATACCAAGCACTTTGGGATATGCTTATTACTTTAATAAAGGAACACTGGGGCTTTTTCTTGGTTGTCTTGTTTCTTATACTCCTCGTTGCCTTTATCAGATACATGATTACAGGGAGATGGGCAATACTTGGAAGCATTATATACAACTACCTATACTTTGGAATCCTATTTATTATTGGGCTAATCTTTGGACCAGATATATTTGCTAGCGATTACATTAAAATACTTCTTACGATCGTATACATAGTTTGTTACACCTTTGTGGGTAAGATTTTTAGGAGATAGTTACACAGAGCTGTAACTATTAAAGGTCTAAGGTGTGTCACTTTTGTCACTATTTCATAGGCGCACGAGAAGGGTCGAACTGATATACTAAAAATTACCAAACGGGACTTGTGGGGTAATGAACCTCGGGGGTCGTGTCACGTTTCGGGGCACAGAAATATAAAAAGCAGAATCATTTGATTCTGCTTTTTATATTTCTGTGTCCCCAGAGAAAGTGACCTGCGTCACTTTCGTAAGGGATCGAATACGGGGTCGCGAATCTGCTTCGAGCGCAGCGAGGCAGATTTGTGACCGATTCCTTCCAGACTTTTCTGAAACAGACGAGGCGGGGTCGCGAGTACTTACGACGGAAACATACAATGTATGTTGAGGAAGTTAGTAACTTGTGACCACAGGTTAACCTGCGTCACTTTCGTAAGGGATCGAATACGGGGTCGCGAATCTGCTTCGAGCGCAGCGAGGCAGATTTGTGACCGATTCCTTCCAGACTTTTCTGAAACAGACGAGGCGGGGTCGCGAGTACTTACGACGGAAACATACAATGTATGTTGAGGAAGTTAGTAACTTGTGACCACAGGTTAACCTGCGTCACTTTCGTAAGGGATCGAATACGGGGTCGAAAATCTGCTTCGAGCAAAGCGAGGCAGATTTGTGACCGATCCCTTTAAAAAGAAAAAGGTAAACCCATAAATGATTCTGATATACTTATTGCTAATAAATAAAATGAATCTAATAGATAAATTATTACGCCGACAAGAAGAAATTAAACTCTTTTTGGCAATGTTTCCAAAAAATCTTTCTAAAACTGTTTTGGAGGTCACTAAAATAATACCCATATACCAAAATCCTTACCCGACACTCAACAGTAGAAAAGCTCATAATACTGCGACACTGGTGGTAAATAATGAAATAATTTATATTCCATACAGAATACCTAATGATGAGCCCACACAAGAAAAAATTAAGGGATTAAGCGATGAAGGGAGAGTAATTTTATATTGTATTTATTCCATGCATTATGATGGGTATAAAAGGGAGGCTTATCTGAGAAATATCATTTCATGTAAAGAACCATGGGTAATTCCTTTTGTTATAAAAGCTTTAGGTGATTATGTTTTTGAGATAACAAAATTAATAGAAGTATCTCTTTCTGAAAGGAAGGATTTACAATCATATAGAACTTTTACTAAAAATAATAAAAAATACTGGGACTATCTTCAATCAAGGAGTATAAGTTACTGGGATGTTTTTTATCGTAAAGAGTATAAAAATTATGCTGATATACCTACTGTTAAAATAGCCAAACTTTTTAAAAGAGATATATTGCCTTCCAGAGAAGAATATAGAACTGTAAAAGAAAAACTTCTTGCATTAATTGAAGATGTTTTGAATAAAACTTTAACTTTTGAGGCTTTTAGTGACGAATTAGAAACCTACTACTGGACAGATGGTGTATACGATATGCTGGAGGAGGTTGATGATGATTTTTTCTATAGGGTCTATGAATGTTCTACTTATGTAGATAATGAGGACGCAAATAACTGGGGATTAAAATCGGTTGATGATTATCTAAAGTGGTTAGACAAAAGCAGTAAAGAATATTTATATAATAAAAATAGTTGGTATAAAAGAGTCAACAGTGAACAAGATATGTGGGCATAACCCTTCCCCCAGTCTAACAACCCCCATCCTCCCCACCTTTCTCTCTGCTATACTTTTCTCATGAAGAAAAGTCTTATTATTGAAATAGGTATTGTTGTCGTAGCAGCACTTGTGCTTGGTGGTCTTGTCTATTTTAAAAAAGACAAAGAAGCAAATCTCATCACTCCGTGTCCTGAAGATGCAATGATGTGTCCTGATGGAACATCTGTTTCTCGTAGTGGGCCAAATTGCGAATTTGGCACCTGTAAGCAAGATGTTCCGAGTTACATGGAGCAACCTAAAATTGAGACCCCTCTTCCTCCAATCTCAGACTCTCAACCAACAGGCTCTCTGTTCTCGAAGATTGGAAAAGCAACATCAAATATCGTAAGAAAAGTTACAGGAACACAATCTCCTGAAACAGTTCCTCCTACCACAGAAACAAAACAAGTTCCTCCACCTGCACAACAAAATCAAGAAGTATCCGCACCCACACAACCAAAATCTCCTATTAACGAAGAGCGCTATGACGTTATAGACAATAAACTTGTTAATGATGATGGTGACACTATCTATGGATTCCCTGCACCTCCTGGGAATGGAGGTAGTTACGTGAATGCTATAGAACTAAATGAAGTTCCTCCAGTGATTGACGGGATTCCTGTTGATGGGCAGGCTGGAAAATATTATCTTAGTGAAAATTGGTTTGGAGATATTGAAAAATGTGAATTTTCAAACAAGATTTATATTCTAGATACAATCAACAAAACAGAGACTCTTATGTACGAAGAAAATTCTTCAACACTTTCTCATGATGATCCTCGAGCATGTAGTAGTGAAATCTATCTCTTAGCAACTGAACATGAAAAACTAATTCTCAAGTATCACACCATTGGAACAAATCAAACATGTGACAGCACCTGGAGCGAACCAGAAAAAACATGGTATTTAGATGTTACAAAAAATGAAGAAGGTACGAAACGTTACTATATTACTCCAACACTCTACTCTCAAGCAGAGACATTTGAAACTGACTGCCGCGCGCGATTAGAAGCAACAACAACACCTTAAAAATATTCTTTAAAGGGACAGAATTATTCTTTCTAATTCTGTCATCAAATCTTTTTCTCCACGATGAGCTAAAATACTTGAGCGAACAAGTTCTCCTCCAATACGTTCACAATCCGCAAGTGAAAAGGGTGATTTCTTCCCATCCTTAACTCCTTGCCAAACAGTCTGAAACTTCCACCAGAGTGCTCCTTGAATGGACTCCCCTGGCTCCCGTGTCTTCACATCAGTAAAATCAATCCATGCTTGCTTCTTATCCCTCATTGCAAATGAATCACATAATTTAAAAACACTTGTGTCTTTCATTTTCTCTTCCTTTGCATCAAAAAATTTCTTTGAAACTTTTTTTAATTTGTTAGTAAGATGAACATCTGCAAAAGGTTCATCGATAATAAAAATAGTTGAAGATGCTTCAAGTCTTGGAAGCATCTCCACGAGAATTTCTTTTGAAGAAGCAACATCTCCCAATTGAACACAGGTAACAATAAGCATTCCGCCGAACATATCTTGTGCACTAATATGCATCTCAAGTTCGTGAGCCTTTTCACTATAGATGTACTGAGTTACCTCCCCTAACGTAGAGAGTTCTTTGTTCGCTTTATCACGTCTTTCTTTATGAGTTCCTACAATTGTATACAGCATATCAATGGCTTAGATTACTTGAAGATTTGCTCCGAGTGATTTGGTTACAGCAAGAGGGAGATTTGTAAGATTTCTTTTCTTTAAAACATTTTCCAAAATAGAGGCAAGTTTGTCTGCAACTTCGTCTTTCATGTCTTCATCAATTTCAAATACAAGCTCATCGTGGATTTGAAGCAAGAGATCAACTTTTCCTTCTAATTTATTTTCTTTGATATATGAAAACGTATCAAGCATAGCAAGCTTCAAAATATCCGCACTTGTTCCTTGAATAGGAGCATTGATTGCAATTCTCTCCCCTTGTGCCCGAAGAAACGGAAGTGGACTTTTAAGCAGTGGCACTTCGCGACGCCTCCCGAGTAAGGTCTCGGTATACCCATACTTCCATGCTGAGGCTTTTACTTCTTCAAGATATTCCATGAGTCTCACAAACGTTGCTTTGTATTGATCATAAAATTCCTGAGCTTCTTTGCGTTCAACTCCCATGCCTTCCTTGAGCGCAGTTACTCCCATGCCGTAAAGAATACCGAAGTTAATAGCTTTTGCTTTGCGACGCATATCGCTCGTTACATCTTTTTCGTCTACTCCGAACACTCGTGCAGCAGTTCCGGTGTGAACATCAATTCCTTTTTCAAAAATCTCAACCAGATGTGGATCATGAGATAGTATCGCAGCAGAACGAAGATCAATCTGTGCGTAGTCACACGAGAGGAGTACCTTTCCTTTACTTGCAACAAAGGCACCTCGCACCTTTTGACCTAGTTCACTTTTTACTGGAAGGTTCTGTAGATTCGGATCTTCACAACTAAAGCGCCCAGTCCCTGCACCTGTCTGAATGAATCGCGCATGAATCTTACCATCTTCTTTCACAAATGTCGGGAGAAGGTCAACATAAGTTGAAAGAAGTTTTGTCAGCTCGCGGTATTCAAGAATTTTAGGAACAACAGGATGCTCATCCTGAATTTTTTCAAGCTCGGAAACGTTGGTACTCTTCTGACCTGTTTTTGTTTTTTTGATTTTACTGCCGAGTCCGAGCGTGTCGTACAGCACATCGCCTAGCTGTTTAGGGGATGCGATATTAAATTCTTTACCTGCGAGTGTGTGGATGTCTTTTTCAAGAAGTGACACTTGTGCATGAAGCTCTTTACTCATCACTTCTAGTTTGTGTACATCAAGCGTAATCCCTACGATGTTCATCGCCTTCAATACCTCCATGAGTGGCTTCTCTACAGTTTCAAAAAGTTCTATAAGATTTTCTTTCTTGAGTTGTGAAAGAAGTGCTTCACGAATTTTTTCTTCAGTTGTCTCTTTGGTCACGTTTTGAATGTCAACGAAACTAGCGTTCGTCATCTCACTATGAAGCAGATTCACCATCACTCGGAACTCGTTCAAAACTTCAGGCGTCACAGTAACTTCTTCTTCTACTATTTCAGTTTCACCTTTAATTTTATGAAGACGGTTACGTAGTGATCTAAATTCATACAAGTCGCACATAGCCTGATACTTCTCCATATCAATAGTCTCGTTCCATATTTGTGCCGGCTCTTGGTACACAGTTGGTGCATCACGTCTTATGGTAGCGAGAGTTTTTGAAAACAAAGCCTCTTCTTCTCCTTCTTCAAGGAGTTTTACTATGCGCTCCTTGAACCCGTCGTCAAGAAGTCTCTGTCTATCTTTTTTGAGCACCTCATACATCTCTTCTATTGTTCCATATCTCTTAATAAGCTCTGTTGCAGTCTTGTCCCCTATTCCTTTGATGCCAATAATATTATCCGAGGTGTCACCGGCGAGGCCTTTGTAGTCGGGAATATATTGTGGTAAAAAACCAAATCGCTCAACCACTGAATCAGTGGTGAAGAGTGCTGCTTCATTTGCTTTCTTAAGGGTATAGACAGTGACCTTGTCTCCGTCAATCAATTGAAATGTGTCCATGTCACCACTGGCAATGATTACTCTTGTATTCTCTTGTTTCTTCAATTGTTCACTAAGCGTCCCCAATAAATCATCCGCCTCAAAACCTTCTTCTTTGTATACAGGAATAGAGAGCGCTTCACATAATGAATATGCTTCTTGTATTTGTGTAATGAGTGCGTCGTCAGTCTTTGTGCGACCTGCTTTGTATCCATCATATGAAAGATGACGAAACGTAGGCTTCGGTAAATCAAAACATGCAGCAATATAATCAGGTTTGATGTCTTCATAAATTCTGAGCACCATCATGACATACCCATAGAGCGCTCCTGTTGGCTTGCCATCACGCGTCGCAAACCCTCCCATCGCATGATATGCACGATGTAAGATGGCATGAGAGTCAAGAAGTACAATTGTTTTTTGTGTGCTTTTTTTCATATTATCCATTCACATAATTAACAACTACTTCTCGTGTCGTATCATCAATAACAGAAAATGAAATTGTCATATCCTCGTCGATTCCTCCTCCCAGTTTTGATGGCCACTCGATAACAACTAACGCTTTTTCATTCTCCACATCGCGGTCGAGTTTGAGCACGTTTGCTTCTTGTGGATCATCAAAACGGTATGCGTCGATATGAATAAGTTTTTCAAAAAATGGATGTGCTGCTTTGTATTCTTTCTTCAAAATAAATGTTGGGCTGTGTACATCGTCCTTTGTGATACCAAGAGCTACTGCCAACTCTTTGGTGAAAGTAGTCTTACCTGCTCCCAAATCTCCTTCAAGAAAAAGTATTTTTGCTTTTGGTGATGTATGCTCTGCGAGTGTATCGATAACTCGTTTTGCCATTTCTTGTAAATCTTTTTCTGCGATAATAAACGGTTCTTTCATGTGCCTATAATACCATACAAAACCGCCCCTTACGGGGCGGTTTTGTAAACCTTTCGGCTCACATAAGGCATTACGTTATTGTGTGATTTTAGTGATGCTTTGCAGCTTCGTCATCTTTGTATGAAGCGTAGATACTACGTCCAAGGATAAAGATAATGAAAAGGATTGCGATAAGTGCGAGCCATTCAATAAGACTGTTTGGCATGAACCCTTTTCCACTATTTGCTCCAATCACATTCTTTGCTCCAGTGTCCTTGTTGATAGTATCAACAGCAGGAACGATTGAGCCAACAACATATGCAGTAACTTCGTCTTGTGCATGAGTAGTAGGAACAGTGTATGCAGCGTATGCATTAGTTACTATTGTCTTTCCAAGAGGAGCATCGTTTACGACCATACCACTAATAAGGATTACTCCTTCTGTATATGGGTCGATACTGTCTTGATTAAGAGTAAGTGTTCTTGTCATTGGGTCATAGACACCACTGTTAGAACTTGCAAAGAGTACTTCTTGTGGAAGTGTTACTTTGATAACAACTCCTGTAAGACGAGTGTCTACGAGATTCTTGTATATAACCTTGTAACGAACATTTGATCCACTTGAAAGATTTCCTTCAACCTTTTCAATCTGTAGAGCTACAAGCTTTTCACCTTTAGAAATCATTGATGACACAGTCTTGTTGTCTACGTTGAGGATTGTTCCATCAGAACAAGTAATGACAGCGGGCTTCTTAACTGGTGTTGATACTGGTACGTGTACAGGTGGTTTTACGTAACTAACTGAGGTTGCAGTTGTAACGAAACTTACAATTTCACCCTTAACGATTCCATACTGATTCTGCATAACAGCACGACAGTAGTACTTGGTACTTGGACGGAGGCTTGCGAGTACGTTTGAGAATGGTGCAGTTGCACTAGATCCGATTGCAGTACTTGCAGTTGTTCTTCCAAGAGCTGGAGTATCTCCATATTCGAACCATCCAGTTGATTGAGCGTTGTTAGCAATAAGTCCAATTCCATTACAACGTCCTGAAGTATTGGTGATTTGTGTTGCAATACTTGTTACCACGTTATTGAATTTAACAATTTGTGGAGGGAAGATTGGTGTAGTAATTGGAGGAGTAACGATTTGCTGACATGTTCCGTTGATAAGACGAGTATTTGGAGGACAGTTAGTTACTGTTGTGACAGGAGGAGTAACTGTGTTGATACACTGACCATTAGAAAGTGTGGTACCTGCTGGACAAACAACGTTTGTAACAACATTACCTGTAACAGTATTCACACATGTATTTCCATTAGGTGTAGTTCCTGCTGGACAAACAACATTAGTTACTACGTTACCATTTATGGTGTTAATACACTGACCGTTAGTAAGAGTCATTCCTGTAGGACAAACGATATTTGTAACAATATTTCCATTAACTGTGTTAATACAGTTTGTTCCGTTAAGAATAGTTCCTGTAGGACAAACAGTTGTTGTAATAACTCTTCCTGTAACAGTACTGATACATTGACCATTTGTAAGGATTGATCCTGCAGGACAGATGATGTTTGTAATTACATGTCCAGTCACATTGTTAGTGTTCGTGTAGGTATATGAAGGAGAAGTATAGTTAGTGTATGAAGGTGAGGTATAGTTAGAATAACTAGGTGAAGCGTACGAAGGAGAAGTATAGTTAGGAGTTGTATATGTAGGTGCAGTATATGAGCCCCCAGAATAACAATCATTACATGATAGATCTACATAGTCGGTGTTACCGTTATATGCAGGTGTATAGTTATTCCAAGTGTAATCATCAACCCAAGAGTTTCCTCCATAGTTTGAATCGTAGTAATTTGAATACGTATCTACATAATCGGTGTTACCGTTATATGCAGGCGTATAGTCATTCCAAGTGTAATCATCAACCCAAGAGTTTCCTCCATAGTTTGAATCGTAGTAATTTGAATACGTATCTACATAATCGGTGTTACCGTTATATGCAGGCGTATAGTCATTCCAAGTGTAATCATCAACCCATTCCTGAGCAAAAGCGTGAGTAGTTGTTGTAGCAATAATAAACACGCTTGCGGAAATAAGTATTAAAGTGTGTAAAAGTTTTTTCATATACATTAATCTATACTCTATTTAAAGCATAAAGTATTAAAATACATTGTATCATACTAATGATACATTGTCAATACCATAAATAAAAACCCCACCTTTGTGGGTGGGGTTTCGGCTTGAAGGAGGTTCAATCCTTCAATCCTTCTTGGCAACCTTCATGGTGCAGACCGACGGAAGGTTGTACGCGGAGCGAACGGTCTCCCAGTTGCTGTACAGCTGCTGCTGCATACCATCGCAGTCGACTCCTTTGGAGTTCTTGGATGCTTGCTGGTCACCGACGTACATGCCTCGCGTGCCTTCGATCTTTTCGAGAGTCGAAGGGTCGACGAGACCAACCATCAGACGACCGGTTGAGGTGTTGGCTCGGAGTTCGAACCGATAGCCCATGTTCGTTTGCACGAAACAGCGGCCATCAGTACGAGCTTCCTCGCGGGTTACCTTCACCTGCTCACGACATTGCGAGCCGCTGCAACCATTCGTCGGTTGAGCGATCGGTGCCGGACCGGCAGTGGGCCGTTGGGGGCCGTTGCTGTTGCCGCAGTTGCCGTTGCAGGTGCTCGTAGTGCTGGTCTCGACCTTCACAGGCAGAGTCACGCGAACCACTTGTCCTTGGCAGATGTTGTTCTGCATCTGGACAGTGACGCCGTTAACGACGCAGGTGTCGACGATTTCCGTGACACGGTTGACAATGGTCTTTTCGACCACGTTCACCGTCTTGTTGCCACAGTCGTCCGTTGTGCAGCTGCTGGTCGGTTGACCGGCAGCAGGCGCAGGAACGGCTTGCGGAGCGGGTGCTTGCGGGACAGGGGCCGGCTTCGGCTTGCGGTAGACGATCTTGTAGATCGTGTTCTGGCATTCGCCGTGCAGCTTCACCTCGGTACCGTTGGTGTACATGGGGGTTCCTTGTTTTTGGAACACCCACTGGACACCTTTCATGGTGTCCATTTGAGCACACGCTTCGGCTTCGAGACTTCGAAGGCCAAGGCCGGTGATGCGAGGATCACCATAACCCTTGGCCTTGCCGGTCGGCTTGTACTCGGTCGCAGTGCCATTTTCCATGGCAGAAACGCACGACTCTTCCGAGTCGTAGTAGGTTGCCGCAGATGCCGCTTGCCCGAAAGCGAGCAGCAGGGTGACGCAGAGCGCCTTGATGAACATGGTCATGGTGGACCTCCTAGTAAATTGTTACAAAAAGTTAATGAACTTGGTGGATCTTGATGAGATTTAGTCTCAATCAATTATGTATACAGTATACACTATTATATAAAAAAGTCAAGGGGCATACAGCGATATTTCAGCTGTATGCCCCGTTGGTTGGGAACCCTTGTGGAATAAGGGTTATTTTGTTCTTTTCAGCACGGGAAGGATCCGTTATCGCGCCACCCTCCACCTGGGAGGGGGGTTAGCGGATTCCGGCACATCTTTTGCCCTTGTTGCTGAAAGCCACCCTGTTGGATGATTCTGCAGCCGCGACCGTCCCAGACACTTCCAGGAGGACAGCCAATGACACAGCCGCGACCGTCCCAGATGCCACCTTGAGGGCAAAGTCCTTGTTGGATGGGTCTTTGCTGGTAACCGCCTTGCTGGCTGCCAGTGGAACCTGCGCCGCCGACGCCGACTGAGTAGTTCGGTCCGTGAACGTTGGCTTGGAAACCACCTTTTTGGTTGGGGTACGGAATCATGCAGCCGGTCATCAGAAGGGTCAAAAAACCCAGATAAATCAAGGAAATCAGACGCATGGTCATGATGTCTCCAAAAAAAGATGAAAATGAGCGGTTTGATCTTCAGAAAATCCTGAAAATCGCCTGAAATGTCTGTACACAGTATACATGAAAATACACTTTTGTCAATAGCACACGCAGAATGTCGCGTATTTGACGCGGACATGCGCGGAAAAGATAACTCTGGTTCTTATCTTTACTACATGCTACATATTTTCTATTCTTGTATTTGCTGACAACTAGTGGCTACAAGCTAACGGCTACAAGCTACCAGCTATTCATTCTATCCCCTAGTCCCCACCCTCTAGTCCCTATATACTACTCTTATGACAACTGTTTTTGACGATGCAAAACAAAACGCAGAACTTTTGGAACTTCGAAATGAAGAGGAGGAGAATTTGGTAAAAATTCTTTCTGATAAATACAATCTTCCATACGTAGATCTGCGGGGTCTTGCCCCTGAACCGGACGCAATGATGTTTCTTCAAGAAGAAGAGGCACGGCTTGCTGGTGTGGTGCCTTTTAAGGTAGTTGGGCGAAAGCTTTATCTAGCCACAATCTCCCCTTCTGCCCAAAAATTAGAAGCTATTCTTCGCCCTATTGAAGACAAAGGAAATGAACTGCTACTTTTCTTGTGCTCACATGCGTCCTTAAATCATGTACTTGATCGTTATAAAGAACTTGGACATGGCATGAAAGTAGAGAGTGGTACATTTGACCTTTCGGAGAAGAAAATGGCGGACCTCATGCAGCATTTTGAAACAAAAGAGGAGTTACGTGGATTTTTTGATGAGATGATTCGCTCACAGATGCTCTACAAAACAACTCGAGTCCTTGAACTGGTGATGGCGGGAGCTCTTAAGTTTAATGCGAGTGATATCCATATCGAACCAGAGGAAAATAAGGTGCGTCTTCGTTATCGTATCAATGGAGTCCTTGAAGATGTAGCTTTTTTTGACTTTTCATTACTCAAAAACATTACCTCTCGTCTTAAGCTTCTCTCTGGACTTAAACTTTCAAATGCAAGCAGTGCTCAGGATGGAAGATTCAGTATCGATCTTGGCGAAGTAGAGGTTGATATGCGTGTCTCTATTGTTCCTGGTAATTATGGTGAAAGTTTTGTGATGAGATTGCTTGACCCACGAAATACCGTTTCTGGGCTTGATAAAATCGCCTTCCCAGAAATATTACGAGAAGCAATTACTCGTGCACTCGCAAAACCAAACGGTATTATTTTGACAACAGGTCCAACAGGGTCAGGGAAAACAACAACACTCTATGCTTTTCTTCATCATGTATATACATCAGAAGTAAAAATTATTACTATTGAAGATCCTGTTGAATATCACTTAGAAGGAATCACACAAACCCAAGTGGAAACCGATAAGGGGTATACCTTCGTGTCAGGACTCCGTGCTGCACTCCGACAAGATCCAGATGTAATCATGGTTGGAGAAATCCGTGATGAAGATACTGCAAAGGTTGCCATCAATGCTGCACTCACAGGTCACCTTGTGTTCTCAACACTGCACACCAACAATGCTTTTGGTACTATTCCGCGTCTTACTGATCTTGGTGTTAATGCAAAAGTAATAGCAGGAGCACTTTCTATCTCTCTTGCACAACGTCTTGTACGAAAACTATGTGAGGAGTGTAAAGGTGCTTATGAATCTAATGAAAAGGAATCTCGTGTCATCACAAATATCTTAGGGGAAATGGTGATTAATAAAAAAGAGGGTTCTATGGCGGGACACAATCCATCCCCTAGCTATACACTCTTCCACTCTCCTGGGTGCGAGCATTGTGCAGGAACTGGATACAAAGGACGTGTGGGGATATTTGAGGCGTTTATTATGACACCTGAAATAGAAGCGGTTCTTATCACTAATCCGAGTGAACGAGAGGTACGAAATGCTGCGAAAAATCAAAAAATCCCCACACTTCGTGAAGATGCTATAATAAAAATGTTAGAAGGAGTTACTTCTTTTGACGAAATTGGCCGTGTTGTTGATTTATACGCGGCAGAATAGAGATGCAAAAGTTTAAGGCTGCGTAGATCACTACGCTTGATGGACAATAGAAGATAGAAGTGGGGCGGCCGGGGGGGCGCCCGGCTCCGGTACGCTGGATTTTTTTTTATAAACCGATAAAAATTAAACAATATCCTATAAAAAAATGATTTACAATAAATAGCATAAACCTAATTTTTTTTTTCGTTTTGCTCTACAAAATCGAGCAAAATAAGTGAAAAGAAAAAAATATTGATTGGTATATAT
>CAZJDZ010000004.1:15780-79849 GCA_964544935.1 uncultured Candidatus Saccharibacteria bacterium
CCAAAATGTATGAGTAGTGCTTTGCGGGAACAAAAATCTTTCACAACGAAGGAAATGAGGCATTTTTGGAAAACAAAAACCCATATACCTCTAAGCAACCCCTTGGTGAAGAACAGTCCTTCGTGAGGATAGACACAGATGCAACAAGTGCAACCAGATCGTCCTTCGAATTAGAAAGTGAGAGTAAATCCCGATTGTTTAGAGATATATAGGTTCTGACAAATATGTTTAAAATATTGTTTATATTTCAAACGATAGGTCTATTATAGCATATATAAAACTTTTGTCAAATCTTGACCAAATCCATACGTCATGACACCACTTAACCCCCCAATTGAATTAGAAGAGACAAGGCATTTAGATAGTACTCTTCGACCTGAGAAATTTTCGGATTATGTTGGGCAGGAAGTCATCAAAAAAAATTTACATATACTTTTAACTGCTGCAAAAGAGCGAAATACTCCTCCTGAACACATACTTCTTTATGGCCCACCAGGACTTGGAAAGACAACACTTGCACATTTGATTGCAAAAGAACTCGGCGCAAATCTCAAACTATCAAGTGGCCCAGCAATTATGAAAGTTGGGGACTTGGCGGCAATTCTTACGAACCTCACTCCAGGGGATGTTCTGTTTATTGATGAGATTCACCGTCTCAATAAACTAATTGAAGAAGTTCTCTACCCTGCCATGGAGTCTGGAAAGCTTGATATCGTGATAGGTAAAGGACCAACTGCAAGAACAATACAACTTGATCTTCCTCCTTTTACTCTTATAGGAGCGACAACTCGCATATCTCTCCTATCGTCCCCTCTTCGCTCTCGTTTTTCAGGAGGGGTATACAGATTGCAATATTATACAGAAGATGAAATCGCGACTATTGTAAAACATAGTGGTGAAAAACTTAATACCACTGTTCCAGATGATGCAGCATACGAAATTGCTAAGCGTTCACGCTTTACACCACGTATTGCTAACTATTATCTTAAACGTGCACGAGACTACGCTCAGGTACACAAAGCGCTTCTTGATAAAGATGTGGTTGACACCTCACTCTCACTCCTTGAGATTGATGAGTTTGGAATTGGTATTTCTGAGAGACTTGTTCTTGAGTGTCTAGTTAACGTATTTAATGGTGGACCTGTTGGACTTAACACACTTGCTGCCGCAACTGGAGAAGAAGAAGCAACAATTGCTGACGTTACAGAACCATACCTTCTTCAGATTGGTATGATTGAACGTACTGCGCGCGGGCGAAAGGCAACGGAGAAGGCTATGGTGAGGTTTAAGAAGTAGGGAGGTCTAGCCTGTAGTGTGATCATACTTAATACAATACAAATGCGTGACGCCGTAGGCGTCACGCATTTGTATTAAAGCTAAAAGCTACAAGCTAATAGCTGAAAGTTGTATACTTATATCACTATGTCCTCCCCTATTATTCGCATCATGGGAATCGATCCTGGTTTTGATCGGCTTGGTATTTGTATATTAGATAAAGAAGGAACGAAAGAGACGCTAGTATTCTCAACATGTATTGTCACCTCAAGAAAAGATATGTTTGAGAAACGTCTTGTTGTGATCGGTGAACAATTAGAAACAATACTTACAACATATACACCCACAGAACTTGCTATTGAGACGCTTTTTTTTACAAAAAACCAGAAGACAATTATAACTGTTGCTGAAGTTCGTGGTATATGTATTTATCTTGCACACAAAGTTGGTGTTGCGCTTTACGAATATTCTCCACCACAAATCAAATTAGCAATCGCAGGCCACGGTAAGGCATCAAAGGATGATATTGCAATTATGGTGCCAAAGATTTTAAAACAACCCCTTCTTATACATACACTTGATGATGAAATAGATGCAATAGCAATAGCACTCACCCATAGTGCAAATCGTAATAATCGCCTTATTTTACAAAGATATTCTTAAATATTCACACAAAAACTTGCATAGATGTTTGTTAGATGGTATCTTTTCAATACATTAAATTATTTTTGAGTAGTATGCTTATTGAAGAAGAAGAACCAAAGGTTGGTGGGGACGTAAATCCAGATGCTCTTGAAGCAGTTTTTGAGGAAGATGTTCTTATTGAGGAAGAAGATGTTGTATTTGCTGTTGTAGACGACGAAGAAGCTGATGAAATAGATATTGCTTTTGCAGCAAATGATGAAGGATACTGGTAATAAACAGCTATCAGCTTGTAGTGTTTAGTAATACAAAAGTGGCGCCTACGGCGCCACTTTTGTATTTCGTTATGTATCCCTTAACTCTACTATTTTAGCTTACAATTATTTTTACAAATCGTTTCTTCCCTATTTTAAATGTTGCATTATATGCAAGTTGTTTTGGATCGATAATAGTCCCTTTCTCAACATCAGTAACTGCACCTTCTTGAATAAGTCTACGCCAATCTGTTTTTGAGGAAACGATTGCATTCTCGACAAGAATATCAGCTAACTCTTTATCGCCTGTTGTTTTTATTTCTGGAACACTATCAGGAACTCCTCCATTTTGAAATGTTTCAATCCAAGAGTTTTTTGCAAGTGTTGCATCTTTTTCTGTATGATACAACGTTACAAGCTCAGAAGCGAGACGCATCTTAATATCTTTTGGATTAACGCCGTCTGTTAATTCTTTTGTAAATCCCTCAATATCTGCAAGTGTTACATCAGTACAAAGAGTGAAATATTTAATAATTAAATCATCGTGTAGTGCCATTACCTTACCAAACATAGTATTTGGGTCATCAACGATAGCAATAATATTACCCCATGAACTCGACATTTTACGTCCATCAATTCCTTCAAGCATTTGGCATGTAAAAACACTCTGCTTTGGTTGTCCAAAATACTCTTGCATAATACGTCCAGCTTTTAAATTAAACAGTTGATCAAATCCCCCAAGTTCTACATCTGACTTAACTGCAACAGAATCATATCCTTGCATAATTGGATACAAAAATTCACGAAGGGAAATTTCTACCCCTGTATCATATCTATCTTTGAAATTACGACGAGCAAGCATTTGTTGTACAGAAAAACATTCAGCAAGACGAGTAACTTCCTCGAAAGAAAGTTTTGAGAGCCAATCACTATTGTGAACAAATTCTGTTTTTGAAAGGTCTAAAATCTTAGAAACCTGACTCTTGTAATCTTTGAGGTTCTCATCAATCTGAGCACGAGTAAGCATTGGACGCTTATCACTTTTATCAGATGCATCTCCAACTTGAGCCGTAAAATCACCAACAATAAAAATAACTTGGTGACCTAGTTTTTGAAATTCTCGTAATTTACGAAGAGGAATTGCACGCCCTAAATGAATCTTTGGCCCTGTAGGATCAACTCCAAGCTTAATGCGAAGCTGTTTTCCAGAAAGGAGGAGTGCTCTTAATTCATCTTTTATAAAAATATCTTCAACTCCTCGAGTAAGGAGTTCTTCTATTCTTTTTTCATCAGTAATTACCTTATCCATGGGTTGTATACTACCATATGCACCACTTTTCTTTAAGTGTGTGCTACTATAGACAAATGTCGGATTCTTATGTACATAGAAAAAAGCGAATAAAACACAGATTCTTTAAAGAATTCTTTCTTGTTATTTTTTCTTTGGGAATTATTATACTTGCGTATGGAATAACATGGCTTGCAACCATGCAACTTCCGGATTTTAATAATTTTGAAAATAGAAACATAGCTAACTCAACAAAAATCTACGACAGGACAGGTAAAATTGTTTTATATAATATTCATGATAATGTTCGTAGAACTGCAATCCCTATTGAAGATATAAGTCCGTATATTCAAAAGGCTACTATTTCTATTGAAGATGCTCATTTTTATGAGCACTTTGGGTTTAGACCAACATCGTTTATTCGTGCTGTAATTACTAATATTACCTCTGGTGGTTATGCTCAAGGGGGTTCAACAATTGATCAGCAAGTTATAAAAAATGCTCTTCTTTCTCGTGAAAAAACTATTTCTCGTAAATTGAAAGAAATAATTCTTTCAATAAAACTTGATCGTGAACTTCCTAAAGATACGATTCTTCAAATATATTTAAATGAAAGCCCTTATGGTGGAACTATTTATGGTGTTGAAGAAGCTTCTCTTACTTATTTTAATAAAAAAGCAAAGGATGTAACCTTAACCGAAGCCGCATACTTGGCAGCTCTTCCACAAGCTCCAACGTTTTATTCTCCATATGGAAAACATAGAGAAGAACTTGAAAAGAGAAAAAATCTTGTTTTAGAAAGGATGTATGAACTTAATCATATTACTAAAGAACAAAAAGATTTTTCTCAAAAAGAACAGGTAGTTTTTGAAAAAGATCTTTCAAACAGTGGTAAAGCTCTTCATTTTGTTATGTATATTCGTGAATATCTTGAAGAAAAGTATGGTATCGATATGGTTCAAAATGGAGGTCTTCGTGTTATTACAACAATTGATTATACACTTCAAAAACAATTTGAAGATATTGTAAAAGAAGGTGCATTAGAAAACATGAAGAAGTTTAAAGCTTCAAACTCTGCACTTGTTGCTATTGATCCAAAAACTGGGCAAATACTTTCTATGGTTGGTTCTCGTGATTTTTTTGATACAGAAATAGCGGGTCAATTTAATATTGCAACAGCTTTTAGACAACCTGGATCTTCTTTTAAGCCAATTGTATATGCTGCTGCATTTAAACTTGGATACACCCCTGAAACTGTCTTGTTTGATATTCCTACTCAATTTAGTTCTCTTTGTGATTTTGAAGGAACTCCGTTGCGAGCCGGTGCTGATTCTTCAGTATGTTACATGCCAGAGAATTATGATGGTCTTTTTAGAGGTCCTGTTTCTTTACGTGAAGCACTTGCTCAATCTCTTAATATTCCAGCAGTTAAACTTCTATATCTTACTGGTATTAATAATGTAATTACTCTTGCTCAAGCAATGGGTCTCTCAACAATTAATGATCCTAGTCGTTATGGTCTTTCTCTTGTGCTTGGTGGTGGAGAAATAACATTACTTGAACTTACTAATGCGTACGGTGTATTTGCTAATAATGGTATGTATCATAAACAACAAGGTATTCTTGAAATACGAGATAGGGATGGAAGTATTCTTCAAAAATTTACACAAGCAGAAACTGAAGTTCTTCCAGAATCAGTAACAACTCTTATTTCAAGTATTCTTTCTGATAATGTAGCACGAACAGCTACATATGGAGCCAACTCTGCACTTTACTTCAGAGATAGACCTGTTGCAGTAAAAACAGGTACAACTAATGACTATAGAGATGTATGGGTTGTTGGATATACACCATCTATTGTTATTGGTATGTGGGCAGGAAATAATGATAATACTCCTATAGATAAAAGGACAGCTGGGTTTGTACTCGCTCCTGTTTGGCGAAAATCAATGACTGTTGCTGTTGAAGGTACTCCGGTTGAGTATTTCCCTGATCCTCTCCCTAACACCTCTTCTAAGCCAATTTTAGAAGGAAAGTACTGTTCATTTAATGGTGTTCATACTATCCTTGCTTCTGTAATAAAAAATAATCCTGCTGGAGAATACCCTATTAATCCAACAAATGATTCACAATATTTTCTTTGGGAAAATACTCTTCAGAAATGGCTAGCAAATCATTCGCTTCCATGTGCAGGTGATACAACATCTCTTTCATCTTCAACTCCTTCAACTATAATTCCTACAGAAATAGCAACAACAACTTTTACACAATAATTATTACAGTTTTAAAGTTTAACTATATATCCCTGTTCTTGTAAAATATTTTTAATGTTTTTTTGTATAAGAAATGCTTTTTTTACTGATGTTGTTTGTATAGTGATTATTTTTTTAGAAATATGTAGTTCTTTTTGATCTATAGTAATGTTTGTTTTTTCTAAAATAAGAATACAAATCTGTTCTTTTATATCATTATTATTTTTAATTTGGGTAGAGTATTTTTTGAAAAGTCCTTGATCCATAGATTACCTATTAAGAGGCATAAGTAAATATGTGAAAGTTATATCTTGTTGAGAGGTAATAAATACTGGTTTATTAGGTGTTGTAAAATTACAAATAAGAGAATCACCTTTAATATACGGTACAACATCTAAGAAAAACTTATTATTATATTTTACTTCTATATCTTCCCCTTCTTTTGTAATAGGAATTGAGTGTGTTACTTGACCAACTTTTTCACTTTTACTATGTACAGTACATTTTCCTTCTGTAAAAATACATTCAACTTGGGAATACTGTTCATTAAAAAAAGTTGTAAGGAGGAGTGCTTTTTGAAGTTCTTCTTTTGAGAGTGATACTGTAGTTGTGAACTCCTTCGGGAATAGCTGTCTATAGTCCGGAAAATGACCTGTAATCGTGTGTATTGATAGAGTTAAGGTATTTCCTGTAAGTGATAAAATATTCTCACTACGAGAGAGATTTATATCACCTTCTTCTTCGTTAATAATTTGAAGAATTTCTCCTATATGTTTTTGAGGGATAAGGAAAGAAAAATCTAAATCTTTCTCATTCGGAATATTTTTTTCAGCAAGACGATATGAATCTGTTGCAACAGAATAAATCGAAGAATCTTTTGTATATACAAACACTGAAGAAATTTCTGGCTTTATATCTGTTGTAGCTGAACAAAAAGAAACTTCACGTAGCAACATATCAATTGATTCTTTTGGAAGAGATCCTAATTGTTCACCTTGGGTTGGTAACATAGGAAAGTCTTCGTATGGTGTTGTTTTTATTTCAATAACTCCTTTTTCTGTTGTAATAGTAAATACTCCATTAACTAATTCACAAGTAAGTGTTACATCTTTTGCATTAAAAGTAGAAATAATTCGAAGTAATGTCTCCCCTTGTAATAAACAAGCACCATTAACCACTCCTTTTACAGGAATACTTTTTTCACAGAATAATTCTAAGTTAGTAGCTCGAAGTGAAAGGAGATGATCATTAACTTCAAGATGTATGTCTTGAAGAAAGTTTTGTGACTGTACTTTACTACGTGCACGAGATACTTGTTGTACTGCTTTTATAAAGACCTCTCCTTTGCATTCGAATTTCATAGTACTTAGTATATATAAAATATAATACTAAGTATAGGTATGTGGATGTTGTGGAAACAGTACAATAATACTTATATATAAAGGATTTTTATTATAATTTATAAACTTTTATATATACTATTCTTTAGTTTTGTTGGGTATATACCGTAATTAAAATTACTACAACAAGAACAACATATAGATTTATTATGAGTTTATTCTGTACTTATTCACAGACTTTTCCACAAAAATAATATATATAATAAAAAACATACAAAATTGTATGTTTTTTATTTATTTTATACAAGCATTGCTCTTATATCCTCTATTTCTCTACTTAATTGAGGGTTATCTTTAAGTAATCCTTTTATTTTTTCATATGAATGGATTACTGTTGTGTGATCTCTTCCTCCTAATCTATCCCCTATCATCGGGTATGATATATCAAAATCTTCACGAAGAATATACATAACAATCTGACGAGGTTTTACAACATCTTTTCTACGTGTTTTGTTATAAATATATACATCAGGAATATGATAATAATCAGAAATCATTTTTACTATTTCTGGAATAGAAATACTTTTTTTAGCACGAACACTATTTTTAAGAAGATTTTTTACATCAAGAAGACTAATAACTTGTTGTTTTACTTGAATATGACCAAGAATTGAAGTCATTACCCCTTCTAGTTCTCGAATATTTCCTTGAATTGTTTCTGCAATATATTGTAATACTTCAGAAGGAATTTTTTCACGATAATCCTTTGTTTTTATTTGTAAAATTGCAAGTCTTGATTCTACAGAAGGTACATTAACATCAACAATCATACCGTGATTAAATCTTGAGCGAAGACGATCCTCTAATCCTTGAATAAGATTAGGATGTTTATCAGAAGAAAAGATAATCTGTTTATTCATTTCATAAAGAGAATTAAAAAGATGGAATAGTTCGTCTTGAGTACGTTCTTTACCATTAATAAATTGAATATCATCCATAATAAACACATCAAATTTTCTATATTTTTCTTTAAAACTATTAATTTTATTAAGATTAGTAGCATTTACATAATCCATATAGTATTTTTCAAGAGATGTATAAAAAATTTTTCTATCCGGATGTTTTTTCTTAATCGTATTTCCTACAGCTTGTAATAAATGAGTTTTACCAAGACCTGTGTTTCCATAAATAAAAAGTGGATTATATACAATTCCAAGATTATTAATAACCGCCTGAGAACAAGCATAAGCAACTTCATTAAAAGAACCAACAATAAAACTATCAAACGTATATCGTGGATTTAAACCATCATCTTTATTAATGTAAAGGTCATTAAGAGGAAGTGTTTGCCCAATAATAGAAATATGTTGTGATTTTTTCTGAAGAGCTTCTGGTTTTACAACAGTAAAAATAACAGCACGAACACCTTCATGGATCGTTCGTAAAATACGAAGAATAAATTTGTGATATTTTTGATTAAGCCAATCTTTAACGAATTCATTTGGGACACCAATAGTAACTTCCCCATCCTTGTAATCAATAATACGAGTATTTTTGAACCACGTATTAAAGTTAACTCGAGAAAGTTCTATCTCAATCTGAGATAATGCACTATTCCAAAGTTGTTGATAGTCCATAGATACCTGTAAGTATACACGTCAATTGTTTTGTCACAACTTGACAGGAAGGTAGATAATAGACGTTGGGTAATAGAAGATGAAAAATATAAGGTCATTACTAAAATTCCTATTTCTTTTTATATTTATGGATAAGAAATATGTAAAGTTAACTTTTAATATTTACAATTTTTACGGTTGATTTTTATCTATTTCTCATGTAGAATAGCGCCATGTCAATTACATATAACCCAAAAAGAAAGAAGCGAGGAACCACACACGGATTTCTCGTACGTATGGCTACAAAAGGAGGCCGTAAGGCTATTTCTCGTCGTCGAAGTATTGGACGCAAGAAACTTTCGGTTTAGTTAGTTGAGAATCTGGTGTTACAAACGCCTTAGTTTCACTCTATGCCACCAAAAAACAAACGTTTTACAAAAGAAGACTTTTTAAAGGCTCGTCCTAAAGTCTTTTTTCGTGGAGCGTTAGTAGATATTGCATATGTACAACTCCCTACCCAAAAGTTTGCTTGTGTTATTTCTAAAAAAACACTAAAAACAGCAGTTGTAAGAAATAGTGTTAAAAGAAAGATTATGAATTGTCTTTCCACAATTGAAATCCCAACCCAGCACTCATTTGTTATATACCCAAAAAAAACAACTAAGGACACCCCCTATTCACTCCTAGATGAGGAAATAAAGAAAGCATTTGCTACACTACACTAATATGTTTCATACATTTTTCTACGAACCAATTTATAATCTTATTGTGCTTGTGCTCAACCTCGTCCCTCTTCATGATATAGGAGCAACAATTATTATTGTGACACTTATAGTGAAAGGATTACTCCTTCCTTTTAATCTTTCAGCACTTCGTACTCAATATGCTATGAAACGAGCTGAGCCAGAAATGAAGCGTATCAAAGAGCTTCAAAAGAAAGATCCAGCAGCGGCATCAAAAGCAATGATTGAGATTTATAAAAAGGAAAAAATAAATCCATTCTCTAGTTTGTTTGCAATGATATTACAAGTCCCTATCTTCTTTGCACTATACTTCGTTTTTTCAAAAGGGTTATTTAATGATCCAAAGTCAATATATTCATTTGTAACATTTCCAGAAACTCTCCACACATTAGCATTTGGACTTTTTGATGTAACACAAAAAAGTATTTTCATAGCACTTCTAGCAGGGTTTTCTTCATATAGACTTGCACTTCGTCAAACACAAGGAATGGGAGAAACGAAAGAGTCACAAGAAGAGTCATTCCAAAATCAGTTTATGAAATCAATGAAAATACAAATGGTGTATGTACTTCCTGTGATTATTATTTTTTCAGGAATGGTTCTTCCGTCAGCGCTTTCCTTGTATTGGTTTATTAGTAATATAGCAAGTATTTTTCTTGATATATACACAAAGAATAAGTTGGCACATTTAAAACCAGCACATTAAAAATATAGAGGGTAGACCGCCTCGCTGGTAGAAGATGGAGTATAGAGGATAGAGAGGAGATGTAAGACAAATGCGCGACACCGAAGGTGTCGCGCATTTGTCTTACACAGACTTAATAAGAAAGACTTAGGCATAGTTATACGTAGTTATAATGAGTCAAGGCAAGTAGTGAGCTCACAGGCATAATTTTTTACACTACACATATTAAAAGTACCATCCCCTGGATTGATAGGACAAACCCATTTTGGAACAGCATTTTGAAATCCTGTCTGTGTGGTACAGTCTACACTTGGTGCGTTTGGAGGGGTTCCATTTCCACAACAGTTGTATGAAGCAAAAACAGAAGCTACTGCAGGGACACTTAAATATGTTTGAGAAGAGGCACTTATTTTTTGTTTCATACGTCGCACCCCTTCTGTAATATTATCTACTACAGAATATGAAGCATCTGTACAACTGCCATTTTGATTGATTTGCATTAAACCACAATCAAATGTTCCGTTATCATTTTGGTGAGATCTGTTTGGAACTGCACCAGACTCTTTACACATCGTTACAATAGTCATTTTTTTAAGCATCGAGTCCCCTCCTGTTGCTTGATCAATAATAGATTCATATTGTTTCCAGTTACAACCAGTGAGAGTTTTACATACTGTTCCTGCACAAACATTTCCGGACTGTAGTTTTTGTATAATACCAGCGGAGGATTCACATGCTTTTGAAGAGCCTCCACTCCCAACACTTGTTCCACTTGGAATAGCTGCAACCCCTCCCCCAAACCTTTTCGTCGCTAACGCCCCTAACCCTATCTCTCCATTCACTAACCCTTTGTTAACCGTAAACAAGATAAGAAACAAAGAAAACACACCAAGTAGTCCAAGAGTTACTTTCTTAATCTTCTCTTTACTTTGTCTAATTGATGCTTCAGAAGCTTGCACCTGTAGCATTCCCGCTCCTACTAGTTGAAAAAAAGCAGCAATCACAATTGCTGTAAAGAAGAGTCCATATATAAATGAAGATGTAGCAAAGAATGATATAGATTCCCCTGCTTTAAACGAAGGAGCAGTCATACCAAGAGCGGTGAGGTTGGAGGGTTCGAGAGAGGTATATTCCATAACTACTAATTTTCACCAAGAAGATTTGTGTTAAGAAGCCACAAAGAAGAATCTTGCTTCTTTGTAAAGCTTACAAAGAAATTATCTTCAGATGTAGTTAGTTTAATGATATCAAAAGCGCCCTCTTCCTCTTTAAAGGAATATAAAGAGTATTGTTCACCTGTTCGTACATCAATGGTAAAAAGATCATCACTAAAAGAAATTCTTCCTTGGAGCCAGTCATCTGGTAACCCTTCCGTTACTCTGGGTATTGTTCTAGGGATAGCACATACAAAAAAGTCTTTAGTCTGTATAGCACACTTAGGTGCAAGTGTTGCAAAAGGAAGAACCCGAAGTGTTCCATTTTGAGAAAGAAATGTTGCAAGACCATTTTTCCCCCACATGCTATTTAACAGAGTTCCTTGGGATAAAGGGAGTGTCATAAGACCTGTTTTTTCAGCAACCTCTCCTTCAAATCGAGGTAAGCTAAGAGTCGCCCCTTCTATATATGCAGATGGTTTAGTTGTTACATACAGCGTATTCCCTCCGTATGAAATAGCCCATTCCCTAAATGGTGAAGAGGTTATGAATGTAGGATTTTTTGATGCAGTAACAGAATAGATAGCGCTTCCATTATCTGTCGCGACAACATATGAGCTTTCTGTTTTTGCTTGGTTAACAGCAACAGCAAGTACTTGAGAAGTTAAGTATTCAATGTTCCCAAGAGGAGACGCTTCCGTTGATTGATTGATTGAGGGGACATTTGCGATTAGTCCAACAATTGTATTTTTTGTTTGATCTACATAACGCATAATCACACGTCTCCCATTATCAAAAAAGTAAGCATCGTGCACCCCAGGGATTACAGAGTTACTTATTTGAAAAACCTGACCAGTCTCTAGTGGATAACCATAAATATATCCAGTTGTTGCATCAACAAAGATAACCACAGTTGTTGTCGCACGAATAGTTTTCTTAACTTCAATTGTTGTTGTTCCTTGAGTGCTTGTTGCAGTAATTTCTTTGAGTACTTGAGTGGTGATAAATGTTTGACCTGTTGCTGGCTTTCCCCAGATTTTTACAAGAGGCATTGCAAGAGGGTTTGTTACTTCTGTTGTTGAAGAGTTAGTATCTTCACCATTAATCCAATCAGATATAAACTGAAATCGAGGAGGAAATGTTCTTGTCGGGATTGGATCATTTGTTGACTGTAATGAAGGAGCAATTACTGGTTTTGCATAGAAAAAATACCAAACAAGAACAATAACAACAAAAAATAGTACGAACCCAACAGCTATACGCAAACGACGGTTACTTTCCATATAAAGAAGTATAGCAAGGATAGATAAGAGATTATAGAGTATAAAGTGCTAGAACTAATTACTTTGTATATAGTAAGTACAGTGAATCTACTGTATTGTAGTACCTTACAAACCTTACAGCTAAGTTTTTTTATTTATATATGTGCCAATGTGCGGCTGTATTTTTTTCATCACAAAAAATATAACCAAAATTTTTATAGGTTGCTTTACAAAAACCAAGTGTTGGTCCTGGGGTGAAATTACGAACACAAGCATTAAGAGTCACATCATTAATTCCAAGGTCAACAGGAGTTCTTCCTGGACCATGACTGCTATGACCAGCTTCTGTTCCCCCTGTTACCTGTATAGAACCACCACAGGTACTTTTCAAGCTTTGAAGCATTATAAGTGTCTCTGGGTGCATTCCACCTACAGTTGTACATTCAGTAGCGGTAGGAGAAGAACATACTGATTTGTTTACAGTAATTCCTAGTTGTCTTAATTTTTCACGAACAACAGGGTCTTCGTTAATAGCATTTTGCATACTATTGTTCCCAGATGGGGATCCGGCTCCTCCTGAAGGTGCTTGAGCGCCAATAGAGATACTTGTGCTAGTCCCTTTCGTCGCTAACGCCCCTAACCCTATCTCTCCATTCACTAACCCTTTGTTAACCGTAAACAAGATAAGAAACAAAGAAAACACACCAAGTAGTCCAAGAGTTACTTTCTTAATCTTCTCTTTACTTTGTCTAATTGATGCTTCAGAAGCTTGCACCTGTAGCATTCCCGCTCCTACTAGTTGAAAAAAAGCAGCAATCACAATTGCTGTAAAGAAGAGTCCATATATAAATGAAGATGTAGCAAAGAATGATATAGATTCCCCTGCTTTAAACGAAGGAGCAGTCATACCAAGAGCGGTGAGGTTGGAGGGTTCGAGAGAGGTGTAGGATACAGATTGCATGTACTCTAGTATAAACTATTTTCTTGTATCAAAAATAAGTTCCGTTTCTAGTTCTGCATTTTGAAGAACCCTTGTTGGACCTGCTATTTTAATCGTAAGTAATTTTGAACCATAACTATTTTCTTTTGGATGAAGAGCAAGAAGTCTTCCTCCAAGTGGGGTCGATGGAAGGCCATCCAAAAACCATGTATATGTAGGACTCTTTGTCTCTTTGTCTGATACATAAAAAGGTTCAAGAGAAAGTGTAAAGTCCTTCACCACTTCAAATCTTCGTTCTATAAGATTCTTGAGTGTTGTACCGAATATCTGATCATATACATACAGAAGTGGCATAACAGGATGAGGAGTGATAGTTATTGTTTTTGTTGCAGTAGTTCCATTCGGACTGTATACAACAACTCGGATATCATCACTATCCTGTAAGTAGTTGAGCTCTATGGTTGCTGACTGTTTACCATACCCAGAATAATTTTTAAGAAGCTGATCATCAATATACCAGCTATATGAAAGTGTTGCTGGGTCAAGCATGACACCTTTGTCACTCATCTGAGGTATCGCAGTAACTCTCACTGTTGCTCCGTCAGAAGGAAGAGATCTTCCTTCATAGAGTACAGGAACATAACTTTTAGGTGCTTCATAGATAAGTATTACTGACGAAGGTGTGATTGAGAGTGTTTTGGTTACAAAGCTACCATCAGCAAGCTCAGCTTTTACAAAAATACGTGAAGTCACTCCAACATCAGCTGTTTGAAGTGTAAGAGTATCAGCACCTCTACCTTGAAGAATGGTATTTCCATCCATTTGCCATGTAATAAATGCGATCCCAGTATTAAAAGAATAACTCGAAAGAGTTATACGAACCGTGCTTTTTGGCGATGGGTTCGGTGGATCAAGTGTTATAAACGCATCTGTTTGTTGTGCATATGCGTGTGTACAGAAGAAAAAGAGATAGATGCAAGAAGAAAGAATTGTAATTATTTTTTTCATACACCTTTTGATTGTTCAACCTCCTCCTTCATTTCTTGAATTTTAAGAAGTTGAGAAGGGTCACTTGTGATAATCTGATCCTCTGTATATGAAGCAACAACTTTAAGTGCCACATGTTTAAGACCTGCAAAAAAGATCCCTTCCCCCACACCGGACTCTAGAAGTAAGAACTTTTCTTCATTAGTAAGATTAAAAGTTTTTTGAACAATATCAATTGAAGACGGGGATTGTTTGAGAAGAATTTGAATTGAAGAGTTGGTAATAATTGGAAGACCATATGGAGATTTAAGAAAATCCCCTACGTCTTGTGTAATTGTTGCAAGTCCTAAATAATATTTTCTTCCACGTTTTGCAAGACCAAAAAGGAAAGATGCTGTATCATCGTTTTTCATCATGATCCACGCTTCATCTACCACAAGGAGTCGCTTACGAAGATTTTTACGAACAGCGTTCCAGATGAAATGTGTGATGAGATACATAGCAACTGGCTTGAGGTCATCTTCCATGTCTCGAATAGAAAAACAAACAAGCTTCTTGTTGATGTCCACATTTGAAGGCTGGTTGATGAACCCTGACCATGTCCCTTTTGTATATTTTGAGATTCTTTGAACAAGACTTTCAGACCCCTCTATTCCTGAGAGTACAGTTTCAAAATCAGAAAGAAGTGGTGGTTCTAGTTTTGTAAAATCAGTATCACCATTAATATCTTTAAGTGCATACGTTTCGGTAATTGCCTGATCGATAATAGCGTCTTCCTCAGGAGTAAGACCTCCAAGCATCACACGAAAAAGTCCAACCAAGTTCACAATGTTTGATCTAAGCACCTCTGAAGGAGATTCATCTTGTGTTGGATGTGGCAAGTCAAATGGGTTGATATGGTGTTCCCCAACAAGTGAAATATCAAAGTAACGGCCACCAACAGATTCTGCAAGAAATTCATATTCGCGTTCTGGGTCAATGATAATTACTTCAGTATCAAACATAAGAGTTCGCAGAATTTCAAGTTTTGTAAAATAACTTTTTCCAGAACCAGATTTTGCAAACACAATTGAATTGTAGTTCTCCATTGAGAAGCGATCAAAGAGAATGAGACTACCATTGTGACGATTAAGTCCATACAAGATCCCTCTATCAGAAGAAAGATCAAAAGAAACAAATGGGAAAAACGAAGACAAAGGAGATGTGTTAAGCTTGTTTTTTATCTGTAACAAATCTTGTCCAACTGGAAGTGTTGAAATAAAACCTGCATCTTGCTGGAAAAGTGCCGGCTTAACGTACACAAGTTTACTTTCAAGAATATTTTTAATTTCATTTTCTGCCTTATCTATTTCTTCATTTGTTTTACCATAAAGAGTAATATACAAAGATACTTCAAACATCTTCTCTTGAGCTTGTGTAAGGCCGTCACGAAGATCTTCAAGATCTTGGTAAGCAACATCAAGTGTCGGGTCTCTTACCATCCCCTTTTCATCACGAGTCATGATTTGACTCTGTACCTCTGCCACCTTTCTTTGAAATGTCTTCATGACTTCACTCGTATTAAGTGGAACAATATGAATTGAAATATCAAAAACCTTATCAAGGTTAATAACTGGACTTAGCCAGTTATCAGTAAGGTATCTAGGGTATGAAATAACAAAAAAAGAACGCGTAATTGACGTGCCTAAGTTAAGCGCTTTTGATTGCACTTCAAGTGCACTCGGTGCAATAATATCTTTTAATTGCATCTCAGCAATCTTATACACCTGCTCTGGTAATACCGGAGTGATGAGCGATTTATGTTCAGGCTCTGCCTTTTTTTTGTTTAAAAAATCAAAAAGTCCCATATAATTTATTGTGTAACTTTAGGAGCCGCTCTGTCTCCTTCACTTGGATTAAAGAGTTTATAGAAGAGCTCAACCACCTCCTCTGTTCCAAGTCTTTGAGCACGAAGCCCAAAACGAGAAAGTCCTTGTAGTACAGTTGCTGTACGTTGTTCAAGTTGAATACGTGCAGCTTCAAACCCTGTCTCAATATTTTTTGATGAACTGTTGCCCCCTAAAGAAAGAAGAGAAGAAGGGCTTGTTCCTTGAGCGCTTTGATTGAAGTATGGAACAGTAACAAAAAAGTGTTTGGTCATGATGTTACTTTCTTCGGTGAACTTAGCTATGAATCCCATATATTCATGGATCTGGATCTTGAGCAAATCTTCTTTTACCTCCCCACTTCGTTCTTTAAGGAGGTCCATATATGGTTTGATATTAAGTTTTCTTGATTGCACAAAAATCTCTACAGGAAAATCAAGTGAATTAAGAAAATTTTGAAACTGGGACAGTACTGCTTGCTGCTCATCTTCACTTTTGAGTCCAAGGTTAAGTGAGTTGGTGAGCAAGATAGCACGAAGTTCCCCTGTCTTTAAAATAACAATACCATCGCGTACACGCTCAATTGGAACAAACTCTTGTGTTGATAGTCCTTTAGCCATATCTACAATACAGTATACCCTAAGAATTTTTTACTCCCTATCCTCTTTCTGTGAGTTGTGTTCAAAAACATCAAGTCCAAGTGCAAGATCATGAATTTTATCTCGATTTGTTTTTTGAATAATAATTTCTTTTTGAGTGTTTGCAACAACTTGATCAACTGAAGTTTCATTCTTTTTCATTTCTGGTTGTCTCCATGTGTAGACTTTTGCACCAGTGTAATAATTAAAAGCACTTTCTAATATTTCACCAAAAGATCTGTTGTTGTATTTTACAAAAGCAAGTGAAAGAAATAGTCCTGCAACAGGAATAATCAAAAGTATTGCAAGAAATTTAATTGGCATAAATGTCCAAATAAGAAACGAGGTTCCTCCAGCGCCAACTAAGTAGCCAAACTGTTTTAAGGTAAAAGGGCCGAAGACTTTATCTTCCATATCGATGAATTGTGGTACTCGAAATTGCATATAGATAGTATAACAAAAAATACTAGACGTAGATAAGACATATAAGATAGTAAGATAAAAAGACTGTTTTGCTTACTAGACAAACGGTCTAAAAGTCTTACATTCTTCTTGTCTTGTTTGTCTATTCTTCCGAATATTCTCTATATGGATCAACGTTATATTTTGTTGGAGCTACACTGTAGGTTGAGTGATTAACTGTTGCGTCAGCAACATCCTTTCCTTTTTCCCCAAACATAAAGCTTTTAAGGGCGATCTTAGAAGTGAGACTATTATCCTCTTCTTGCTTTTTAATTGCACCAATCTGCTCCTGAATATGCTTGAGACGCTCCCCTATTTCTTCATCATTTGGAATAGAACTAAGAACTTGTAATTGTTCAAGGAGTTGAGAGCGTGACCCTGGAGCAATCACGGTTGTTTTCTTAGGAAGTGGAGATGATTGGTCTTTGTTAATGCCAGACTCTCTTTTTGTTGTATCGAGAATAGACTTACGAAGTTCGTCCTTTGTTTTATCTCCTTGATACTCAAGTGTCTTTACTTCGCCGCTTTTCTTAAAAAGTGAAATACGAGCCTTCTCAAGGATCGATCCCTCAAGGTCTGTAGCTATATGGATAGCATCCTCACTATTTACATCAACAAGTTCTTGAAGGGCTTGCACAACATCATCTGGCTGTATTGCTCCAATCAAAATAAAAGAAATGATATTAGAAAGCGCGATTTGCTTACCAATTGGAATTTTATATTTTGCTCCAAGGGTGAGAGTTGCTTGGTCTAAATCACCATTAAGAATCAGATCCTGAACAGCAGGCTCTGCGCTATCAAAAAGTTCATCATGGTTACTTGCGATGTACGACGGTAGGCTCATAACTTATAGTATATAGTATGTCTTTCTTAAGCTTGTGCAGTAGCGGTGGATTCTGGTTGGATAGATGTCTCTGTTTGAGAGGAGTTAGCAGCTGGAGGAACTGGAGGAGTAACAACTTTGGAAGAAGATTGTACTGGGATAGATGAAGGACGCACTTCTGGTGGATGAGGTTGACTGATAGAAGCATTCGCTGCCCCTCCGGCATCAGCACGTTGTTGTACAAGTTTTTGTTGCATTTGACGCTTTTGTGCTACGCGTTGTGCAAAGCTACTTGTGTTGATAGAAAATTCAGCAGCATTTTCTATTGATCGATTTTGTTTATCTTTTGCCTCTGCAAGAATTTTGGTATCAGAATCTACCAAAGTAGAATCTTTTTGATCGACCACTTTTTGAGCTCTATCAACCTCAGCAGCTCTACCCTCTTCAACTTTCCTTATACGTTCCTCACGAAGTGCTGCACCAGCAAGAGGTCCGCCTAAGGTTTTGGTTGCTTCTTGGGAAGAAGCTGAGGCAGACCCCCCAGATCTTTTTGCAATAATTGCCTCTTTAACATCTGCACTCTGTCGAGCGAAATAGTCTTTCTTTTTTTCTTCACTCATATCCTTGAGTTCATTTTCAACACGAAGAACCTCTTTGTTTAGATTCTCCTGAATTCCTTTCTCCTCTTTTTCTATATCATGCATCACTCGAGAAAGTGCCATACCTCTGTTACTTTCAAGTTTTGGATCGCTCCTCTTAAGCTCATCCATCTCTTTTTTGACTTGTTCAGTGAACATTTTTTTACCATCCTTACCCTCTTTTTTATAGTTGGCAAGTAATTGACCTCCAGTCTCGTCAACATAAGTATCGCCTAGTTTGTTTCTTTGGTCTTTTGTTAAGAAAAGAGCACCCCCGTTGTTTGAAAGATATTCTTCTCGTCTCTTTACAGCTTCTTCGTCCTCTTCTCCTTTTCTATGCCACTTACCGTCTGAGCCTATTCCATCTCGTTCGTACTTTGTTTTTATTCTGTCGGCACGAGCCATAACACTTTTAACACGCTTCTCATCTCGAGCATTTTTAATTTCTTCATGACCGAGTTTTGAACCCATCCCCATCCCCATCCCAAGTTTCTTTGCGGCTCCTGCAACATACGTGCTGTTACGTAGATCAAAGGTACTATTAGCAACAGAGTTAGAAAGGTCATACGCACGACGTCCAAGGAATGAGTTTTCGTTCTTTTTTACCCACTCACTCTCTCTTGCTTTAAGAGCAAGTCCACCTAAACCTTTTCGCGCAAGAAGACCTGCTCCACCCGCAGCAACTCCAAGTCCAAATCCTCCAACCTTACCTATTCCTTCAGTTGCCCAAGTTCCTACTGTTCCCGAGACACTAACGGTTACCTTGATCATGATATGCAGCATGATGAGCATCATGATGATGTTGAAGAATACAGGGATAGTTGTAGAAACAGGACCAGAAAGACTTCCTAAACCAGAAGAAGTAAGTGCTCCTGTTGTATGGAATACTTCCAAAAATTTAAGCGTAAGAGCAAGCATAATCATAAACACAGGACCAACCGCAAGTTGTTCAAAAAGAATCTTTCGAAGAAACTTTGCTCTCTCTCCAAGTACTGGAATAACCGCATCAACAAGTAAAAGTGGGGATGCAATAGTAAGAAACACAAGCGATACTGTGCGCCCTATCATGATAATGGTAACTCGTATAAAAATAAACGCAGCATATGCAACAAAAGCAACTGCTGCAAGAGCTGCAGGGACGCTGCTAAGCTCACCAAGCATGTTGCCAGTAGTGTTCGTAGTTGCACTAAACACTAAACCACTTAACCCAAGTGCACTCACAATAAGTGCCCCTGCTGTGTTCTCTGATGTTCCAGAAAGTGCACTACTTCCTACTGCTGAAGCATAAATATTAAGTGAAATAATATTTGAAATATCAATCGCTGTACGGATAAGTGGATATGAAAAGTTAACAAAAAGTCCAAACATAACCACCCACGGGATATATCGTTCAAATGTCTCCTCCTTTCCTAAGATATACATGAATCCTAAGTAGAGTCCTATGAAGACAATAGCAAGTGAGATGATTTGTCGAATAATAATCCAAATAGGATAGAGTGTGTCCGGTGCCCAATCGGAGAAATGAAGAATCCCTACTTGAATTGAAGTGTTAAAAATATTTGCAGAAGCCCAGAGTAAGAAACCAGCAAACTCAAGAAGTGTATTCTTAATAATCCAAGTTATTCCTTCATTGATACAGGCCACAAGACTCCATCTCCAAAGAGTACAAGTTCCTGTATCTTGTGCGCTAACAATTTTATCAGTTTGTGTCTGTGCGTTAGCTATCGCATCAGGATTTGAGTTAAGGTTTCCAGAAGAACCGCCGCTATTAATTGTTTTTGCTATTTCTAATTCTGTTCGTAACTGAGCTTGAAAAGCATTGTAGATGGACATTGCTTGAATTTTATTCATGTCACCACTTAACGGCGGAATACTGCTTCCTAAGCTTTTTTGTGTTTCTGTAAGAGCTTTTATCTGTGCTTCAGGCGGGGAGAGTTTTGTATCATAAGAATTAAGGTATACGGTTTTAGCGGTACTTACTGCTGTTAGTAATTTAGGTGCTAATGTTTTATATATTTCATATCGAGCTTTACCCTCATCTGTTTGAAGTTTAGAAGCAGCATCTAAGCCTTGGTTTATTGCTACGGTATAGTTATCAAAAATTTTTGCGACATTACCTTTTGCAGTGTCATGAGTGTAGTTAGTCGAGTTGTAAGAAATTATGTTTGCTGATTGAGCATGAGTTTTTTGAGGCGTTGAAAAACCACCAAAAAGGCTTACAGAAAGGAGAATAAGAGAGATGACTACACCAAGTCTTTTCATAGCACTAGTGTATCATATAACCTTTATAGAAATGGATTGTTGGTAAACGTAAACAATTTTCTGTAAAGTAAATTATTTCTCTGCATCCTTGCGTGTATCTATACAGTTTTGATTGAATGTATTAAGGTTTCCTACGTCTACAGATTCTTGTAATGTGGCTTTGTGTATAAGGTACGCACCTTGTTCTACCGCAGAGGCACTTATACCTTCAGGTAAGCCTTGATTTTTTACTGTAGATTGAAAGTTGTTAAAAATTGAAAGAATTTCTTCTGTTGATTGAGATATATTAATTTTTGAAATAGTTTCATCAATAAGTGTGATTTCAGTTTGAGCGCGCACTTGATCAGCTAGTAGTTTTCCTCGTGTTGAACTAGATCCATTATATTCTCTTGCATAATAGGTGTTATAAAAATTTCTTGCTGCTACAACAGGTCCATTAACTATTATATTATCAGGATAATCTAAAGAGAGTCTTTCAAAACACTGAAGCATGGTATCCATCGCAGCTTTTTCATTTTCTATAGATGTAAGATGGTTAGCTTGCCAGCCGAGCAGTCCCCCAAGAGCAGTTTTTTGTCCTGACAAGAAATCAAGAGGGGTTTTTGTAAGATTAGTTTTTCCGGATGAATCATTTAAAAGGTCGTTAGTATATCCTCCTGTCCCTCCCCCTGTACCAGTTCCTCCCCCACTTCCGACACCAAGCTGGCTGCCAATTTGTTGTGTTAAGGAAAGTGTATTCATTGCCACGCCAACAACAGACATGATTCCAGAAGCACTATTACCAATTGTTGCAAGTTGAGGTTTAATTGTATCAAATGAATTCTTGAAGCTTTCGTTAATAGAGTTTGCTGTCTGTGTTATTTTTTCTTGTACACATGGAGCAGTAAGATCCCCTGTCTCATATTTTGTGCCATCTATTTTTGTTGCAACTCGTTTTGTACAAGTGGTTACACTGCGAAGCCCTCCCCCTGATTTCAGATCTTCTACAGCTGCTTGCGCTATCTGGTTTTTTCTCGCCTCAACTTCTTGCTCTATACGCTGAGATCTACAGAACTCATTGTCGCAAGACGTCATAGCAAGAAAACTATCAAGCGACGGATTTTGTTTATTGATAGCTGTGAGCGCTGCTCGTGTATTGGGGTCACTGAGATCGCCACAAAGGGCGTCGCTCAGCTCTTTTTTACGGGTTGTATATGCGGCACGATACTCTTCTTGTGTGTAGCTGCCACTAGAGTTACTAATGTCTTTTTCTGCTTGAGATGAAAGAGCGGCATCAGTACATCTCCTCTTCTGTTCCATCGCAGGAATATTTGATTGATTGATGGACGCAATTCTATCATCTAGAGTTCTGTTTTGATATCGTGTTCTTTGGATAAGATTAGCCATAACACTGTCACTGTAAGGGCCATTTTGTTCTGTGAGGCTCCCTATTGCTTGTTGAGTAACTCCATTTGATTTGTTACGTAGATATTCCTCAGGGTCTGCCACAAGAAGCGCATTTTCTTGGCCCATGGTTCCTCGTACCAAATTCTGTATTCCATTGTTAGAGGATATAATTGCTCGTAAAGTAAGAACACTGTTCATAGGAGTAAGAACGTCTCTATTAACCTGTGATAGTACATCTAGTGTTGCGCTTGTCATAACACCACTACCAATAACTCCTTGTGTAGCGTAGTCTTTAACCATTTGAACAAGTGCAGCCGGATCAAAAACAATATCTCCAGCTCCAAAAAGTGTATGAGCTTTGTGTGTCGAAGAAGACGTTATTGCAAGAAGAAGAATTGATGTAAAAAATATTTTTTTCATACGTGAGTCATGATTATTCTAAAGTATACCCTATTGTAAACACATACCCAGATTCATTCGCATTAAATACAATATTTTTGAGAGTAAAGTACTCGCTAAGTTTTTTGTAAATAAGAAGTGTTCCAACAAGTGTGTCTGGGTACTTATCAAGCGCAATCTTTGCTCGAATAGGATCAGAGACCCCTTTTGATAAATCAAGGAGCACATCTCTGTAAAGAGTTATCTGATTAAGCATTGTAATATGATAAAGCGATGCAGATGGAGGAACAGAAAGTGCGAGAAGTTTTTTTAGTATTGCATCTATACGAGCAGACTCTGTTTTGAGGCGGATTATATCAGACACCCCTTCTTGGTCCTGTGACGACGCAAATGCTGCAAGAGCCTCAGCATCTTTTGTAATAGTCCCTTCAGTAATTATTCCTTGTATAATAGTGGCAACAGTATTCCCGTATGCTTTGATTGTGTCCCTGCTCTCACTAGACGCTACACGAATTTCACTATAAAGGTATTTTTTTGAAGTAACTTTTTGTGCTTCTTGAGTGATGAGTTCTTCAATGATCTTCTGTTGCTCCTCTGCACTCACTCCCCCTGCGTTAATAATCTGATTTGAAGCAAGATAAATGTTTTTTGAAAATGAAGAAGTGAGATTGTTTGGGTCATTAAGTGCCGCAAGCGTTTCTGCACTTGGTGGGTTATTCTTTGCTTCAGCAATAATAGCATCTCCATATTTGGTGCTTCTGGTAAGTTCCTCCCACGTTACTTTTCCGTCATCGTCGTTATCGTACGTATCAACATCCGAAGCTCTAAGTTGAGTGAAATCAATCGGAGTGTATCCATTTTTTCTTGTCTCTACTCCAAACCAACTTGCAGGAACAAATGCGCTCATAATAAAAACTGCAATAAGCAGTGCAAAAAACATGTATGACCTAGATATGTCTTTTCGATCAGGACTCATGCCACCAGTATACTTCTATAACTATGTATCATCGTATATCTGTCCACATGTAGTGTGTATGGGTATACATACACAAGCAAGGTTTTGGCAGGTTATTTGCTAAGTAATGAAGCAAGTAAGAGCCAAGAAGAAAGAGGCACGTCTTCAGCGCGTACTTTTTCTGAAAGGTCTATTTCTTTAAAAAGTGAAATAACATCATTGTCTACAAAAACAGATTTGATATTTGAAAGTGCAAACTTTCTTTTGTGAGCAAACGCTGCATGAATGAGTTTAAAAAAAATAGCCTCATGGTACTGGTTTTTAAAATTATTCTTAGAAATATTTTTGATTTGTAGCACAGCAGAGTCGACAGTTGGAATTGGGTTGAAGCTCCCCTTGTTTACTTTGTAGACAAGTTTTGGCTCGCCGTAGACTTTGACTGAAAGTGAAAGAAGTGATTCTTTGCCGTCTCGTGCGCAGACACGTTCAGCAACTTCTTTTTGCACAAGAACTACCATTGTACTTGGTTGGTATGTATGAGAGAGAAATTTAGAAAGAATAGCTCCAGTGATGTAATAGGGAATGTTAGCTATTAGCTTGTAGCTATTAGCTTGTAGCTTGTAGTTTTGAGGCTCAAATTCTAAGACGTCACCCTCGATGAGAGTAAGTTGATGAGAAGCGATTTCTGATGAGAAGTTTTCGGTAAGTAATGGGAGTAAATCTCTGTCTTTTTCAAGAGCAACAATAGATGCTCCAGATTCTAAAAGAGCCTTAGTAAGAAAGCCTTTTCCAGGACCAATTTCTAGAATTGTATCAGTAGGAGTTATTTCACCAGCGGAAACAATCTGCATACGAGCAGGAATAGAAGTGAGGAAGTTCTGTCCGAGAGATTTTTTTGGAGCGTGGTATGACGACATGGTATGAAGAGACTCTAGCATTTTTTCTCGGAAGATTCTATCTGGTGTAGAGAAAAGAAGGCGCGGCCGTAGGCCGCGCCTTCTGTAGCACCCTTTCCATTATTTGTGTGATGTATTTGTCTGACATCTGTCAGCGAAGCGGTCTATGTTCTCTTGTCTATATTCTAAATATACACTATAGCCCCACCATTTTGTTTGTAGTAGAGGTCATGATGAAGAGCTATGTTATCATCTAGATCTTCCAAGAATTCACTCGGAGCATTGATCTGTTTTTGTCCGAAAATTGTTCGAAGTTCAGCATACGAAAGATAGAGTTGTTTACGAGCGCGAGTAACTGCTACATAAAAGAGTCTACGCTCCTCCTCCTCCTCCTCCTTGCTTCGTTTACGATTACCAATATTTTTATGAGGGAAAAGATCTTGTTCAAGTCCTACAATAAATACATGATTAAATTCCAATCCTTTACTTGCATGTACGGTCATCAAACGTACACCATTTTTTTCTGCAGTGTCATTGTCTTGGTCTGACTGAAGAGAAGTTTCTTCAAGAAATTGTGTGAGAGCTTCCATGCCTGCTACCCCGTCATAACGTACAGTAAGTGACACAAGTTCTCGTGCGTTCTCAAGGCGTTCTGCATCTTCGCTTGCCCCTTCTAACATTTCCTTTTCCATACCTCCATCAACGATGATCATCGAAATAACATGAGAGAGAGGTTCAGTTTCAAGTGTGGTCATAATCTTGTCCAAAAATTCGTACACCTGTCCAATTTTTATAGCTGCTGCTTTTGGTATTTCTTCGCCTGCAAAAATTTTTGCAACCGTCACCTTTCCTATCCCTCTTTTTGGTGTATCAAATACTCGACGAAGATCTGCTTGAGAAGATCTGTTAAGTGCTGCACGCAAGTAACTCATGACATCTTTAATTTCTTTTCGTTCAAAGAATTTTGTACCGAGCAAGTTGTAGGCGATGTTTTCTTTAAGAAATCCTTCTTCAAGAACTCGCGACTGAAAATTGGCACGGTATAGTACAGCAATGTTTTGAGGGTTCTCCCCTCCCTCAATTAGTTCTTTACACTTTCTAGCAACTTGTTCAGCTTCTGACCCCTCGTCCCAACATGGTTGCACCTCTATTTTTTCGCCACTACCTTGTGAAGTAAAAAGATTCTTTTCAGTACGAACAGTATTTTTCTTAATTGCTGTATTTGCAAGCAAGAGAATGTTTCCTGTTGAGCGATAGTTTTCTTCAAGAAGTACAGTGTGAGCACCAGCAAAATCCTTTTCGAAGTTAAGAATATTTCTTATGTTTGCGCCACGCCAACTGTAGATGTTTTGGTCAGTGTCACCAACAACACAAATATTGTTTGTCTCTGGATTAACAAGAAGTTTAATGAATGCATATTGAGCTCCGTTAGTATCTTGGTACTCATCAATGTGAATATATTTGAAACGATTCTGGTAATACCCTCTGATGTCTACGTGGTCTTCAAGCATATAGACTGCACGAACGATTAGGTCATCAAAATCAACTGCCTTTTGACGCTTCAGCTCCTCTTCATAGATTCTCCATACTGTTGCAACAATATCCATTTGAGCTGTTGCTACTTTCGCTTGGTATTCTTTTTGATTAACAAAGTCACCTTTTTCACGACTAATGATTGAGCGAATTTTTGAAGGGTCGTTAATCTTCGGATCAAGGCCTAATTGTTCTACTGCACGTTTGATAATTGAGAGTGAATCTGAAGAGTCTAAAATAGTCGGGTGGCGAAGTAGGTTGAGTCTGTCTGCTTGCTCAGAAAGCATCATAAGACCGAGTGAATGAAACGTCTTAATAACAGGTGTGTGGTGGTATGGATTTTCTTTTTCAATAATATGCTCCTCCTCTAGACGAGAAACAATTCTTTCACGCATCTCCTTGGCAGCTTTATTGGTAAAAGTCACCGCAAGAATATTACGAGGGTCCGTACCTTTTTTTACTATGGTTACAATTCGCTCAGTAAGTGTTTTTGTTTTCCCAGCCCCTGCTCCCGCAACGATCAAGAGAGGTCCTTCCGTACGAATAGATGCTTCATACTGTGCTGGGTTGAGTTCGATTCTGTTGGAGGAAGTCATCATAGGTCTCTAGTGTAACAGAAGACTGGGTAAAGAAAATAGTGATCTAAAATAGATATGCTTGTAGCAGTATTAAGATACTTAATTTTTGTTTTTAAAAAAATGAACAATAGGCTCTATATTAATGATAAAAGGGTTATTGGTTTTTGAAAAATGAGCAACACCAAAGTTTTCACTTTCATATTTTTTTGGTATATATGTCCCAAAAATCTTGTCCCAGAATGAGAATAAAAAACCATAATTCTTGTTACCGTATTTTTCTGTATGATGTAACGCATGAAGGTTAGGTGTAATAAAAATATGCGAAAATATGCGAGGGATGCTGTTACGAAATAAAAAAGAATGAGTAATAATCTGGTGAAAGAAAATTGTTTGAGCAATTGGAGATAGTAACTGAGGGTTAGCTCCTAGAAAGCTAAAAAAAGCAAAAGAAGTTATCGTAAAAAATGCAGAAACAATAGGAACACGTATTGTTGTGGAGGCATCAAGATTATTGTCAGAGTGGTGTACTGAATGGAACATCCAAAAGAAACGAGACGTGTGATAAAGCACATGAGTTGCGTAGCTTATACCGTCAAATATGATGAGCCATAAGAAAAAGTATATCCACGAAACAGGTGTGTAGATAAGCGAGTAGTGAGACACAAAAGCAAGCACAGAGTCTCGCGTAAGCACATAGTGACTAAAAAAAGAGAAGAGAACAAGACCGATAAACAAAACTCCAAAATTAGCGAGTGTATGTGAAAATGAGAAATTTTTTTTATTAAATTTCAAAAAAATATATTCACAAAAAATAACTAAAAAGAGAAATAGATAAGGTGCTGGCCCTTGTACAAAGTGTATATATTCTTCGATACTCATTGCTACCATTGTACTACAAGCGGTATACGAGTCAGATCTACACAGATGGTTCTTTGTTGAATGACAGAACTACCTTTTTTCGTGCTTCTTGGAAGAGTTCTTCGTAGTTAGGAACAAGATGTTTCAGTGTTGTTGCATAAAATTCTTCCCCCATGTTTGCAGATGCTTGTAATGCATCAAATTGCTTAGCTCCAATAGCATCATACACATCAAGAAGAAATTGTTTTTGAATTGTTTTTGAAATTTCAAAAAGCATCTCCTCCTTGTCTTCTTCTGGAAGATCTTTGAGATTAAAATCTGAAATGAGTTGATTATATAGTTCTTGGAAGTTCATGGATAATGATTATTTATTAAGCATTCTTTGCTTGAGTGGCGACTTTTAGTGCTCTATCAAATAACTGACTGAGAGTCTCCTCTTTGTTGTTAACAGAAGTATCTTTTTGTTCTGATTCAACAATAAGTTTCAAGATCTGAATAATACTGCAAAGATCCCTTCTTTCTTCGTTCGTAATACCATATACACCATCTGATGAATTAAGTAAATCATATACACGCATTGAAGATGTTTTTGTTAATGTTGCTGCGTTCCCTTTTTCAAGTGTTGTATATGGTGAATACTTTTTTATAAATGTATAGAAGTCATACTGTTTTGTATTGAGAAGATCATCAACAAAAGATTCTATAGTAAAATCTTTGTTTTTTTCAAAATCATTTTTTTTAAGTGTAATCTGGTTGTACCGATACTTGAGATCATCTGTCCAAGAAACCGCCTCCCCAAGAGTAGCTGCTCTTCTTGGTGTGCCAACAGCGGATTCTTCTTCTTTTTTAAGCAATAACCCAACCCCCGCTCCGGATGCCATTACTGCTGCGGTAGCAATTGCAAAAGCAAACCGTTGCCAAGGTTTTAGATTTTTAAGATCTGTGTTTTTAAAACGAGTTGAACGAGTTGCAAGAAGAGTATCAACAGCTTTTTGCTTGAGAAGCCTTTCATTATTTGATTCAGGTAGAATAGCAGCTTGCTCTGGAATAGGAATCTCTTCTTCTACAGGGGTTGCACCAGACATAACAAATTCTGCGTGTTTGATCCCTTCTTGATGTATGTCATCTCTCGTAACTGAACGCACCATGCCTTCATGATGGTTAGGAACAACTTTTTGAGTAAGTAGAGATTCTTCTTTACGCTTCGCACTAAGTTCCTCATCAGTCATATTTTTTTCATCCGGCATTTTTCTACTTCTTTGTGCAAGATCATAATCCATCTTAGCAGATAGATTAAACAAACCAGTCGGACGATCTTTTCCAACTGCATCCATAGAGGGGTCATGTGCTGGGCTGTAGGTTTGTCTATATTTTCTATCTATTACACCTGGAGCATAATCTTTCAGAGGGATGCTCCTCTCTTTGAATTCCCTTCTTTGAGAGAATTCAAAATGTTCGTCTTCCAATTTTGTTATAAGATTTCTCGCTTCTTCTAGATCTGTTGTTAGTTTCAGTACTTTAGTTACATCTTTGCCTCCCTCCTCTTCAAGTTCTTTTTCCTTATCCCGTATACCGGCCTTTATGGAGTCCATCTCTCTTTGTAAATTTTCTAAGTACTCAGCAAAGACAGCCTCAATAGCATCTTTGTTGGGATCATCTCGTCCCCATGTTTTGTTAAGATACAGTTCTTTGTATTTATCCTTATATTTTTTAAAATTTTCTCTGTGAATATTGATTAGTTCTGCTTGAGCTTGAACCTTCTTGGTGTCTCCTATTTCTTTTATATAAACACCTTTACCTGCTTGTTCTCTCCTCCATTCTCCTGCTGTGGTTCTTCTTCCTCCGGCACGGAGTACTATTGCGGTGTCGGGTGCCCTCTTCACCACCCCTCCTTGAGTTATCTTGAGATGATTTTCAGCTCCTTTAAGTACGTCACGAAAAGCCTTAACCATATTTTTATATTCCGCAGCAAGCACCCCTACTGTTTCATTGAGGGTCATTTGTTGTACAATTTGATCCTGTAAAGCACTTAATTTTATTTCTAGGTTTTGAAGAAAGTTTCTCTCTGTTTCGTTTTCAATTCCATCAAACAATGAATTTTTAAGAGCAATACCTTCCATGTGATCTTTCTGGCTTTCCTTAAAAGATACCTCAAGTGCTTTTTTCGCCTCTTCTTGTACCCGAAGTTCTTCTTGCCTTTTTACCTCTGCTGCTGTGTACTCTTTCCAAGACTCTTCTGCCTCAACTATTCTATTTCGAAATACCTCAAGGAGAACAAAAACACCCTCTGTGTTTTTTTCAGATAACGCACGTAGAATTTCATTTTTTGCTTCGATAAGTTCTCCATATTTTGCTATTTTCTGTAGACTCTCTCTGGAAGTTTTGCCTTTAAAAAATGTAAGATATACAGCCATTTCCTGATCAAAATTTGTTTTTATTCTTGCCCAAGCATCACCATCATCAAGCTTCTCTCCACCAAAAAACCAAACACCATTTTTGGCTGTAGTGATTGTTTTAGGCCAACCGCTCCAAATATCAAGACTAATACTTGGGTTCTTTGGTTGTTTGACAGGAGCGATTTCTACTGGTTCAGGTTGTTTAGGTTTTGGCGCATCTTCTAAAAATGTTTTTGCTTTTTCTTGTGCTCCACTGATTTGACGTTCGAGAGTTCTAAGACCTGCTTCAAAAGCTCCAAAAGCATAAGGAGAAGGGTCTTTTTGTAAGTCGTTACGTAGACGAGTAACGTCCTCTATTTGTTTTTCGATAAAGTCTGTATGAAATATAGGTAGATTAAAATCATCCCCTAGAGTTTTTTTGAGAGAATCAGCTTCATCAAGTAAGGCAGTATATTGTTCAGAAAGAAGTTTTATTTTTTCTGCAGTACTTACTAGTGATTCCTCTCCTTGTGCTTTTTCTCCATCTTTAATAAGCGTTTCAAACTGATCGAGTAATTCCTCAAGAGCATCAAGCGCAAGAGGTGTTTTTTCGGTGTCGATGTCTATTTCTGGAGATTTTTCTAACCACTCTAGACTTTCAAATGCAGTATTAATAGCATTAAAAATAACAGTCTTTTTGTCTTGGTCTGTTATGATACTCATTTTTGGTTGCAGTAATTCAAAACGCTGTTCTAGTTTCCCAAAATGACGAGCGAACATAGTGCGCTCTTGAAGTTTTTTAGCGTCTACTATTTTCTCATTTTCTGGCTCCTCATCATCAACCTCTTGAACAAGTTTTAGAGGATTACCTTCAGCGTCTCTTTCAATAACAATACCGGCATCCCTTGCCAGTCTTCCAAGCTCGAGAAGTTCCCCCTCTTCCTTTCCTCTTTTTTTAGGGCCAAGCTCCATCCCGACATTTTTGCTGTAAGGTGTTTTTAGAATCTTTGCGGTTGTTTCTTGTGGAAAAGCCTTCTCTTTTTTGGTATATATTGTAAATGTACCTGCTTTCTGTGGTGAAAAACGATTAAACGGGCCAGCTGTTCCAGATTGCCTCAAGACTCCCCCATTATTAGGAAGTGTCATAGAACTCTCTCCGTAAGACTCTAGGCCTTTGGAAAAGTCATCACTAGAAGCAGGAAGTTTATCGTCCATAGATAGCCCCAGTATACTTTAATTTACAAGTCTTTTAGACCACTTCTCCACATCTATAGGGGTACAATTCTATTGTACTTACCAAGTACAATTTGGTATACTAGGGGCACACTCCTTACAGGGGGAAATTCTTGACAAAAATTTCTTATGTATTATTACAAAGAAATTTTTTGTCTTCATCAAAAAGAATTATAGTTTCTATAATTTTACCAAACTTATTGTAGTAGATACTCAAAAACGCTTCCATAGAGCGTCATATACCGCCCCCTTTTTGGCAATTTTGGTTGCTTTTACTCCCGTCTCCCCTGCATCTGCAGGAGTAATTAGTAATTTTACTGATAAAGTAAAGGCTATTTTTGTCGAAACACCTCTTCCTGAAGAAGAAGTGTCTCTTGCTACCACACAAACAATGGCACTATTCAAGCCAACTATTATTGATGGAACAACAACTGATGGCGCTGAAGAAGCTATGAATCTTGAGCAAGATTCTCTTCAAGCAGTTTCAGGACCACTTCGAGTTTCAACAGAAGATGTTGATTTTCCAACAACTGATATAATTAGTGTGTATGAGGTTAAAAAAGGAGACACACTCCAGACAGTTGCAAAACTTTTTAATGTTTCAGTGAACACAATTATGTGGGCGAACAATCTCACCTCTAAAACAATTTCAAAAGGAGATACTCTTGTTATTTTGCCTGTTACAGGAATCAAGCATCTAGTTAAAAAAGGAGACACTATCGCATCTGTTGCAAAGAAGTACAAAGCTGACGAACAGGATATCGCAAGTTATAACGGTTTAGCTGTGGATGCAGAACTTGCAGTGAGCGATACAGTTATTGTTCCTGATGGTGAAATTGAAATTATTCAAGCTGCCCCAAAAACATCAAAGTCAAAGTCAAAGCCGCGAGTTCTCAACAGTTACACATATTCAGCCCCTTCTGGTTTTCTTGTTAGGCCTGTGGTTGGAGGGCGTAAGTCTCAAGGGATTCATGGGCATAACGGTGTAGATATAGCTGCAAGTATTGGGACTCCTGTTCTTGCGTCAGCATCTGGTCGTGTGATTATCGCTAGACTTGGTGGATACAACGGAGGATATGGAAATATGATTATTATTTCTCATGATAAAGGGGTTCAGACGGTATATGGTCACCTTAATGCTATTAATGTGACACAAGGTCAGACGGTTACACAAGGTCAACAGATTGGAGAAGTTGGTAATACAGGAAGATCAACAGGTTCCCATCTTCACTTTGAAGTTCGTGGTGCAAAAAATCCATTTTAGTTAAATAATATATGAAACCCCTTAAACTCACTATTAAAAAATTTTCATATAGGTATGCTCAAATTTTTTCAAAATTACGAAGAGATATAGATAACGAATCAGAGTATGTGCTTGGGAATAAGGGAGAAAGAAAAGAAAATGCTCTACATGTTATTGTTAGACTTTTGATTAGTCAAAGAAGAATGGTTACTTTTTTAGCATTTGATGATGATTTTGTGATCGGGTATGTAAGTCTTGTTTTCCCAAGATTTTCAAAAATGAAAGGAAACACATATCTCACTATTTCTGTGCGCGAAGCATACAGAGGTAAAGGTGTAGGAAGTGCTCTTATGGAAACTGCCGAGAAGTACGCACAAGCACAAGGAATGAGAAGAATAGAGCTTGAAGTTTTTGGAAAAAATAAAAACGCGATTGCGCTCTATGCAAAGAGAGGGTATGTTGTTGAAGGAACTAAGAAGGATGCTGTGTATAATTTGGGTGCATTTGACGACATCATCATTATGACCAAAAGAATAGGCGCTTAATGTGCTCGATGAAGTACCCTATGATAGGGTTTGAGGAATAAAAGATTAAGAAAGGGCGACACCGAAGGTGTCGCCCTTTTTTAATAGTCTTACAAACAAAGTGTTCTTTTTTATCTTCTTCCTATAATCTGTCCTGATACAATTTTGGTCTGTATTGAAATGCCTCAAGAATATCAGCTTCTGCAATGGTTGCTGATCCTCTGTAGTCTGCAATGGTTCTTGCAAGACGAAGCACGCGGTGATATGCACGTGGAGAAAGTGTATATGTGGTTGCTAGTTTTTTCATGAGCTGTAAACAGGTTTCATCAAGCATGATATATTTTGCGATATCCTTTGCCCCCATGTCTTTATTTTTTGAGATACGAGTACTTCCAGATGTATGAAAACGGTTTCGAGCGAAATCTCGTGCATTCTTAACACGCACCCGCACGGTGTCACTCCCTTCAACTTCTTGTGTATGGGCAAGCGTATCATAATCTATATGCTGCACAGGTACCCACATATCGATACGGTCCATGATTGGGCCTGAGAGTTTGCGAGCGTATCTATCTATGTCTGATGGTTTACAGATACATTTCTTCTGCTTACTTCCCATATATCCGCACGGACATGGATTCATTGATGCGATAAGTGTGCATGATGCAGGAAATGTAAAAGATCCTTTTGCTCGCGAAACAGTGATATGTCCCTCCTCTAACGGTTCCCTGAGTGATTCGATAACTCGTTTATCGAACTCAGGAAATTCATCCAAGAAAAGTACACCAAGATGAGACAAGGTTACTTCTCCTGGACGAGGATTAGTCCCTCCTCCAACAAGAGAGACATGCGAAGATGTATGGTGAGGACTGCGAAGCGGTGGATGAGTGATGAGTGTTGTATCTTTGCCGACAAGTGAATGAATACGAGTGACAACAAGCGCTTCTTCTTCTGTGAGTGGTGGAAGAATTCCTGTGAAAGCTCGAGCAAGCATAGTCTTTCCAGTTCCTGGTGGTCCGTAGAGTGCAATGTTATGTCCACCAGCTGCCGCTATCTCAAGTGCACGTTTTGCAGATTCTTGACCTTTGATATCTTTGAAATCTAAAAAAGAATTTGGTCTCTGGTATGTCAGTGTAGTCTTTTTTTCTGGGGTGAGTTCCGCAATTGTTTGGTTATTTTCTAAAGTTCCTCCTACATGAAGAATAATATCAGTAAGTGTTTTACATCCATACACAGTAAGTCCCTCAATAAGTGCAGCCTCTTCTCTGTTAGTGTAGGGCACATACAGTGCACGAGCCCCATGCTTTTTTGCGTACGCTGCAATAACAAGAATTCCTTTCATGGGAAGAATTTCTCCAGTAAGTGAAAGTTCTCCTACGAACCATCCGACACCAGAAGCAATTTTGAGCTGTTTTGAGGCAGCAAGATATGCGAGAGCAATTGGTACATCAAAATGTGACCCTTCTTTTTTAACATTTGCAGGACTGAGTGACACAATTACTTTTTGATTTTCTGTTTTTGGATTTCGGGCGCCTATATTTTTAAGTGCGGCGATGATTCTATCTTTACTCTCATCAATTGCTTTATCGGGAAGTCCTACAATAGAAAAAGAGTAGAGTCCTGAAGAGACATCAACTTCAACAGTTACTTTCTCGGCTTCTAACCCAACGATGTGAGCACAGGATATTGTGGCAACACTCATTAGTGAAGTATAGCACTCTTGAGTGCAAGAATACCTTCTTTACTATTTGAAATGAGAAGTGTATTGCTTCCTACGAAAGCATAGACAACTGCCTTGCCATCTTTTGACCATACACGCATATTTTGGTTAGAAATAGTTATATCATAAAAAGCAGAGGTTACAGGAGGAGGTGTCGGCACTTCAACAGGTGTTGATGTTGCTTTAGTTGTTGTTGCTGTTTTTTGTGTTGAAGTGGCGGTAGTAGTAGTTGCTGTCGTTGTTGTGGCGTTAGTTTGTGTTGGTGTTGTGGTTGCAATAACAGGAGAAACTATACCAAAAAGTAAAGCAAGTTCATCTATGTACGAGGTTTCATTTCTCGTCATGTATGCAAACACAGCTGAGTAATCGCTAATAGTTACTATGTATCCTTGGTCCTTCTTTTCAACTTTAGTAATAAAACGCCCTATTTGACCTGAAAGTGTCGGAGAGATAGTTTGCATATCAGAAATTACTTTTGGAATCGTAGGGAGAGGCGTCTCCTGCGTAACTGGAGCAGCTGTATCTTCTTTAAAATAAAAATAACCAAGAACTCCGAACCCAAGGAGGCAAAGTATAAAAAATGCAACAAGTGCTATTAAAAAAACAGGCTGCTTTGTAGGAGAATCTGCGGTGGGAATATTACCAACATCGTTTGATGCAGCAGAAATCCCTGTAAGCGAAGCCTCCTTCCTTTTTATTTCTGTAGCAATATCTTGTTCAAAGGTGTCGACTTTAGGCATCATATGTTTAGTAGTGTATCAGAAAATACACCCACATTTTTATTGTGAGTGTATTTCATGTGAATAGATGGAAACCGGTTCTTTTATAGTGTTACGTTAGATGATGGAGGAGTATCCCCGCTAAATATTCCAAGGTCTTCATCTGAAAATTCTTTTCGAACAACTTTTTTACCATGCGGTTTTGTTTTCTTTGCTGCAGACGGAGCACGACGGACACGGTACCCCATAAGATATTTTTCTGGATGGTCACACATATCTATAAAATCTTCGCATGCTTCACGGAGTTTTGTAGAAGATGATCTACCAAAAGAAATAACCTCAACTTGGACACCGAAGTGCTCTTTTAAGAAGTTAACAAGCGGAACGAAGTCCCCATCCCCTGTTGCAAGCACGATAGTGTCTACTTTTGGAGCAAGACGAATTGCGTCAACGGCAAGACCAACATCCCAGTCTGCTTTCTTTGCCCCTCCATAAAATATCTGAAGGTCTTTTGTTTTTGTTTCGATGCCGAGCTTGGTCAGAGCTTCAAAGAATTGAGTCTCGTCCCCCGCTTCGGTGGTGATAACATAGGCAATTGCACGGATAAGCTTACGCTTACCGAGTGCGTTTTCCATAATTGCTCCGAAGTTTACTTTGGTATTATAGAGATTTTTTGCGCTGTGGTATAAATTTTGTGTATCAATAAAAATTGCGACACGCTGGTCGCTGTGTTTAATAACTGACATATATGGTGCTAAGGTGTAGCGTATAGTGCGTAGCGTATAAAAAAGTACAGCACATAAAAAGCTACACAGGTATAAAAATTATTTAAAAAATAGAAACTATAGTTAGTATACACCTACAAAGAATGTTCTTCCTGTGTAAATGAAGAAATGACGCGTACAGCGTCATTTCTTCTGGTTAACAGCTGGTGACTGTTGTGTTTACTTAAGTCCGAGTTTTGTAACGAGGGCGGTGTAACGCTTCTTGTTACTGGTCTCAAGATACTTAAGGTGTGAACGACGATCAGCAACCATCTGAATAAGTCCACGACGTGAGTGATTATCCTTTGCGTGTGTCTTAAGATGATTAGTGAGTTCAGTGATTTTTTTACTCAAAATAGATACCTGAACCTCTGGAGATCCTGTATCTTTTGCGTGAATTTGAACGTTTTTGATGGCAGTAGCCTTTTTCTTAGATGTAAGCATAATATATAACTATTGCCACATCATATCATATATTGTATAAAAAAGCAACCCCCAGCGGGCAGGGTTTAGGAGTTGGGGTTTAGGAGCTAGAAAACTATTAAATATAAGAGTTTTTACAAAATAGAAGAAATTTTAGCTTGGCTAACCCTTTAACCCATTTTTTCCATACTATTATTTTCCGACATTGGGATATACTTAAGAGAATATAGAAGACAGAGTATAGAATTTAGTATTTTCTATCTTCTAAAATCTATCCTCTAATTTCTATCCTCTGCCACATGTCTTCCCTCTTTTCCCTCAAACAAGATTTTCTTCAGTACATAGAAATTGAAAAAGGTCGCAGTGCTCTTACTGTGCGTAACTACGACCATTATCTGACTCGATTTTTGGATTTTGCAAAAGTAGATTCCCCTTCAGATATTACTGAAAGCATGATGCGAGAATACCGCGTGTATCTTAATCGTCATCCAGCACGGGAAGCAAAAAAAGGACAAGCCCAAGATACTCTTGATAAAAAGACTCAGAACTACCATCTCATAGCACTTCGGGCATTCTTTAAATATATTAGAAAACGTGGTGTACAAGGGTATGACCCAGAACGTATTGAGTTAGCTAAGACATCACAGCGTGAGCTTGACCTTATCTCTGAAAAAGAATTAAACGAACTTCTCTCTGCTCCTGATACAGGAACAATCGCAGGGCTTCGTGATAAAGCTATCTTGGAACTTTTTTTCTCAACAGGGCTTCGTGTGTCTGAGCTATGCTCACTCGATAGAGATATAGATCTTGGTAATGGTGAGATATCTGTTCGAGGAAAAGGTGGAAAAATTCGCGTGGTATTTATTTCTGGCTCTGCTCATGCAGCAGTAAAAGCATATATTAAGAACCGCGTTGATATTGATGAAGCGATGTTCATCGACCACTCCCCTCGTGCACATTCTCGTATGGTGCAAGAAGAGTCAGTCAGACTTACCCCTAGGAGTGTCGAACGAACTGTGCAGAAATATGCAGAGCGTGTCGGTATCGCCAAGAAGTGTACCCCTCACGTACTACGTCACTCGTTCGCAACTGATCTTCTTTATAACGGTGCTGACCTTCGTACTGTACAGATGATGCTTGGGCATGCATCAATCGCAACAACGCAGATTTATACAAATGTCACTAACAAGTTCCTCAGAGATCAGTATGAAAAGTTTCACGGGAAGAAAAAGAAAGAAGAGTAGCTGGAAACATTTTTTTGACATGTGCATATTTTTATAGTATTATAAAGTCCGTTCTGATCTTTGAAGAAAGGTTCTCATCATGAGTTCACCACAAGGTACTCAAGAGGTAAGTCATCTGTTTCTTGATATCAGTGGACCCCCATTGTCGCCCGAAGGTTCTTCTCGCAATGTTGGAAGACTGCTTCGAAACTCTCGTTTAACGATTGTCAAAATTCCAAAAGAAATTTTCTCCCCTATCCCTTTTGAAGTGACGACGAGCGAATCTACAACCTTGTTAGCTGAGAAGAATAAAGGAATCGCTGTTGGAGATATTGTTCCAAGAACAAATTCTACATTCATTAAGGATTTGTTTGTCATTGATGATGTCACTTTGATTGCTGTTACTCAGTCAGGAACAGTATTTTTGATGAGAGTGTATGGTGTGCCATACAAAAAATATACCGCAGACGCTACGACTGTCATCGAAACACCTGCTCTCTTGGATCATTCAGGTGAAGTAGATGTTTTGTTGCCCCTTGAAGATGTTTATCTGAAAGGTAAGGATATCAGCGTGGTTCGTTTCGAACCCAAGATTTTTGAAGGAGATGCAATTAAGACATCACAGTCTGCGACAATTGTTCCCCGCACCTTGAATACAGGTGTATCAGTTGGGTTTCCTGTTCCAAAATCAGGGTCCAATACTGTTATTCAAGTCTTCCCTGTTTCATGCGATAAGGTTATTGCGATCACTGAATCTGGAGCAATGTACTTCATCGCAAATCGAGAAAAAATTAAAAAAACATGAAAAGAAGTATCCATGTCTTGTGGAAGCCCGTCGCTTGCGACGGGCTTTTTATATGCCTGTTTATGAAATTTGGTATACTTCTATACTATGAAGATACTCTCATATAATGTAAATGGTATTCGCGCATCCTATAAAAAAGGTGCATTACAAAATCTTTTTAAACTAGATGCAGATATTATTGGTATTCAAGAGACAAAATCTACTCCAGATCAGTTAGATGAAGCTATTCGTGTACCACTTGGATACTTTTCATATTTTGATAGCGCAAAAGAACGCAAAGGGTACTCAGGAGTTGCTGTGTATACAAAGATGCAACCCACAAAAGTCGAGTATGGTTTAGGAGATGAACTCTATGACACAGAAGGAAGATGTCTTACGCTTCATTTTGATACATTTGCATTTGTCACTGCATATTTTCCAAACGGTGGACGAGATGAAGAACATTTTCAATTTAAACTCAGATACTATGATAAGTTTTTGGCACATGTTAAAAAATTAGAGAAAAAATATACCCATGTTATTTTTTGTGGAGACTTAAATGTTGCCCACAATGAGATAGATCTTGCTCGTCCAAAAGAAAATAGTAAGCAAATAGGATTCTTACCTATTGAACGTGCATGGGTAGACAGAGTAATTGAATCTGGGTTCATCGACACATTTCGTAGTAAACATGAGAGTGAAGTGAGATACAGTTGGTGGGACCAGAAGACACGATCACGTGAGCGAAATGTTGGTTGGAGAATTGATTATTTTTTTGTGAGCAAGGCATGTGCGAAGCTTCTTATGTCATCAAAAACAATCGCTACAATTCTAGATGATTTTATGGGTAGTGACCATGCACCCGTGCTTCTTTCTTTTGATGATGTTGAATTTAAAAAGGAAACAGGAAAGTAAATGAAAAGAAATCCGCAGACGAAGTCTGCGGATTTCTTTTTTCATTCTATCTTCAACTATTTATCAAACAATGATTTGATTACATTGATTACATTTTGAATGCTCCCTACTCCAGAGTCCTCTACAGTTGCTTCTGTTGAAGTTGCTTCAGCATTCTCGAGTGCGTCGTTTTGAGTCTCACGACATGCTTGTATAGTGTCTTCAAATGTTTCCCAAGCATCTTTTCGTGCCTCTGTTAAATCATTTTGAGCTTTTTTTACGAGATTTTTATATGTGTCTACTGAGTTCTTGATTGCAACTTTTTTTGCATCTTTATCTATAATTGCGATTGCTAGCTTCTCTTTATTTTTTCTATCAGTGAGCGCATTTGCCATAGCAGTGTTGTACAGTGTTCGTGAAGAAGCAATCTGAGTGTCTCGATCCTCGATTGCTTGTTGTTGGCATTGTGTAAACAACTGTTCAGGTGTTGATGTCGCGGTCGATGTTGCAGCTGTAGTTGTTGCAGTGATTTCCTGTATTGCAGGAGACGAAGAAGCTGCCTCTGCGTGTGCGGCAAGAGGAAGAGCAAAAAGAAGTGCTAGTTGTATATGGAGTAAATGGTTCTTCATGGTATAAGGGTTATTCATAAAAAGTATATCGTACAACAAAAATGATTACTATAAAGAGTAGTCACGAATATTGTTTCGATAGTCTTCGTCGTTAATTTGCTGCTCAAAATCCTCTACTTGTTTATCGGTCTCGTAGTATGGATTTTTATGTATGTCATTTGTGTGGACAATATATGCAGGAAGCACTGCAAAAATAATTGCAGAAAGAGTTACAACTTGAGTGATAGCCAGCCATCTATACGGGGAACGTATCGCACGTCCCTCTTTAAGTTTTTGTTGCTCTGGTATTTGAGAAAGTATTGCTTGAAAATAGGTTTCTGACGGCGATACGTTCTCCTTATACATAGCTAAGGCATCCTCGATATGTGATTGTTGTGTTATTTTAGTTGGGTTCATGGAGATGAGACACGAGAATGCGGAGTTTTTTGAGGGCTCGCTCCTTAATCTTACGAATATATGCTTCTTCTTTTTCAATGACATCACTTATTTCTTTGTAGTTGAGTTCTGCAAAAAAATGAAGACGAATCACTTCTTGTTCATCGTCGGTGAGCGAAGGAAGAAAGGTTGTGATATGTTCAGCTAGGTGTTTGATGTGTACCTCTTCGATAATAGTTATAGTATCATCACTGTAGATTTCAAAGAGTGTTTCATCAAAAGACTCAAAGGTCTTCTTTTCTTTATGGTTAATGAGTAACCGTTTTGCTATCGTAAAGAGATATGCAAGCGGAGATTTCTCTGGTTCATAAGAACCAAGAGCTTCATAAAACTTCAGAAACGTTTGTTGACAAATATCATTCGCAAGCTCAACGTCATGACTTTTGGAAATGACGTACCTATACAGAGGAACATAGAGTGTGCTATACAAAGCCCCAAAGGCTTCAGTATCCCCTTTCTTTGCTTGTAGAATAAGCTTCTTGAGAGCACTATGATCCCCTGCATCTACTATAACAGGTGAGGAGTTATTTTGTGACAGCATCGATGCCTGGTAGTGTACCAGATACCAAGAAATCAAGCATCGCACCTCCACCTAATGAAACAAAAGTAAATTTATCAAGGAGATGTAGTGTATTTGCAACAGACACAGTATCTCCTCCGCCAATATATGAAGTTACTGAAGAGTTTGCGAGATTAACAAGAATCCTTTCACTTCCATGAAGCCACCCTTTTTCGTAGAGTCCAAGAGGACCGTTTGCAATCACTGTATTTGAAAGTCCTACCAGATTATTAACCATATCAGTTGTCTTTGTTCCACAGTCAACTACTACACCATCTTTTGGAATATGTTCTACATCAACAGTTTCACCGTTTGCAAGAACAACATCGGTTGGAGTGATGAGAAGCGGATGATTCACAAAACTTTCAGGAAGATGATATTCAGGATCATAGAGACTTTCCCCAATTTCAATACCGCGTTCTTTCCAGATATTATGCACCATAGCACCGCCGACAAATACTTGAACACCTTGATTTAAGTATTGCTTAATAAGATCAAGTTTTGTTGAAATCTTAGCACCTCCAATAATCATGAGTGCTGGTTGCACAGGAGTGAGAGCCTTTGTGAGATTTTCGAGCTCATGTTCAAATGTCGGACCAAAATATGAGAGTCTATGTTCTGGGATCCCCACGACACTTGCATGCTTGCGATGAGCAACCGAAAAGGCATTGTTGATAAACACATCTCCTAGTTCTGCAAATGATTGTGCAAGTGTCGGACTATTATCTGTTTCACCTTCAAAAAGTCGAACGTTTTCAAGAAGTATTGCATCTCCTAGTGCAAGCGAAGACACTGAAGCTTGAATGGCTGCAAAATCAAATGTTGGTGTAAAGGTGATAAAAGGAAGTTTTTTTGTTGCATGATTAGCAATCGGAGTTAAGCTCTCCCCTTTTTCTCCATAATGTGTGAGGAGAATTATTTTTGCTCCAGCGTGTGAAAGATTATTAAGAAATTCTACAGTCACATCAAATCTACTCGTGTCAGTAACAACACCATCAGTAACCGGCATGTTCCAATCAAGACGCACAATAACTCGCTTATCTCTAAGTGTTCGTAAATCAGGAGCACAGTGTTGTTGCCAGTTTGTATTCATATGAAGTAGCTTATGTTATTTTTGTGTATACACTGCATTGAGTATATCAACAAACGTAGAGACTTCTTGTGAACTTCTTCCAATCAAGAGTCCATCTACTCCCCCTTCCTCCAAAAATGCTTTTGCATTATCTTTAGAAACTGTACCACCGTAAAGAATCTGCACTTTTTTTGCGTAATCAATTCCGCCAAGTGATGCAAGTGCACGTCTAATTGCAATCACTGCTTCGAAGCATTCACTTGCAGTTGCGGGCACTGCTCCTCCAATTGCCCACACTGGTTCGTATGCAACAATAAGATTCGAGAAAAGTTCTCGTTTTACTAAAGAGAGAGTATTTTTTACATCGTTTTCAAGCTCTTCGAGGTATTTACCTTCTTTGTCACGCTTGTGCTCGCCAAAACAAAGTATTGTAGTAAGTTTTATGTGGAGTGCGTTTGCTACTTTTTGAGCACGAGCTTCCACAGTTTCACCAAGTTTTCTTACTTCGCTATGACCAATAATAGTAAAGTCTGCCCCTCCTGATTGCAATTGTGAAGGGATTTCCATTCCTGTGTGCTGGCCAAGTTCAAGTCCAGATACGTTTTCTGCCCCGATATACCCTCTCTTTGCATGAGGAATTAAGTGAGGGATAAAAATATCAGGTGCTGCGATGAAGTATGCTTTTTTAGGAATTTTATTTTTTGAAGTAGCAATTTTTTTTTCGAGTTGCTTAATAAATTTGATCCCTTCTTCTTTTGTTCTTGGTGTTGATTTCCAGTTACCAACAATAATTGGTGAGGTGCGTTTTATCATAAAAAAGAGTATAGCATGTTCATTTTTTCTTTCCCTGTTTTCCGCGTATAGTTAGAGACATCAATGATATACTTGAGATTAATATGTCAGAAACAATTTCGAAAACTCCTCAATCTTTTTATAAATCAATTATTCATTTTTTTGCACGTCATAAAACATACACAGCTATCCTTTTTGTGGTAGCGGTCGTCATTATTTTCTTTGCACTTTTTTCTACACCAAAATCACAAAAAGAAAGTTATACAGTGGCTTTTGGTCCGCTTAAACAGTACGTGAAGATTTCTGGTCAAGTAGAATCATCAAAAGATGCAAACCTCTCTTTTCAAACCGTTGGAGCAGTTGCTTTTGTTGGTGTAAAAACAGGTGATACAGTCGAGCAAGGGAAAGTTCTCGCCACCCTATCGGCAGGAGATGCACAAGCTACATTGCTACAAGCACAAGCAAATCTTTCTAATGCACAAGCTGTTCTTGCACAATTACAGCAAGGTGCTCGCCCCGAAGAAATAGCAATTAAACAGCAAGCAGTAGATAACGCAAAAAGTTCCCTCGATCAAGCATATAACACACTTCCTGATGCGATTCAAAATGTTGACGCTACAACAGCAGATATTGTTAAAAATAAGTTCTCATCACTTTTTTTCTTAAGTAATGGAGCGTATCATCTTTCGTTTAGTTCATGTGATCAGCGTCTTCAGGGAGAAATAGAAATTAAGCGTACGAATCTCGAAAGCACGCTTGCTGATTTTCAAACTAAAAGTTCTGTCATTACTTCTCTTTCTTCAACACAAGCAATAGATGTTGCTTTTGACGAAGCGTACAAGGCAGCAATTGCAACCAACGATCTTGTGAACGCACTCTCCAATCTCCTCCTTGCTCCATGTAGCGCAGGCAATATAAGTCTTGATGGATACAGAGCAACACTCTCTACAGTAAAAGTAAGCATGACAGCACTCTTCTCTGATATTACTGTGAAAAGAAGCGCTCTTATTACCGCAAAGAATACCTTCAATCAAGCTTCTCGTGACCTTGATCTTACACAAGCAGGAACTGATCCGTATAGAGTTAAAGCACAAGCTGCATCAGTTTCTCAAGCAGAAGCGCAAGTTGCTTCTGCTCGCTCCGGACTTTCAAAAACAATTATTACAGCCCCTTTCAAAGGCGTGATCAGTAATATTGATCTCTCACTTGGAGAGACAGTGACACTTGGAAAGACTGTTGTGAGCATGCTTGCAACGGATGGTTTTGAAATTGAAGCAAAAGTTCCAGAAGCTGATATTGTAAAAGTAAAAATTGGAGCAGATGTTGATGTAACGCTCGATGCATACGGCAAGGATAGTATTTTCCCTGCAAAAATTACGCGCATTAATCCGACTGCAACTACAGAAGGAACTGTTCCTGTTTACAAAGTAATTGTTACGTTTCTTGGGAAAGATGAACGTATTAGACAAGGGATGACTGCAAACGTGCAGATTATCACTGAATCAAAATCAAAAGTAATCGCAATCCCTGCTCGCTTTGTAAAAGTAAATACTGTTGATGAAGGAACAGTAACTGTGTTTGCGCAAGGAAAAGAAGAAAACAAATCTGTTCGTTTAGGTATCAGAGGAGTTGATGGATTGATTGAAATTACAAGCGGACTTTTTGAGGGTGATGTAGTTCTCTCACCCTCTACTACAGATCGTCAGGCACAAAAACAAACTAATTAATTTTTATGAAGTCTTTTTTTAACACGATTTCGTTAGGATTCTTTCTCGCGATTCGTCAGGTAACACGGTCAAGTAAGTGGGCAACATCCCTCATCGTGTTTATCATGATGCTTACATTTCTTAACCTTGTAGCAACGAGTGGTTTTCTTGTGGGTATTGTCGAAGGAGCATCTCGTGCTTTTAAAGAACAATGGACAGGAGATCTCATGATTGTGAATCGCAATGAGAAAACATATATCGAACATACAAATGATATTGTCGAAGTGCTCTCATCATTTCCGCAGATTGATAGTTATACAACACGTATTGTTGCTGGTGCAAAAGTAGAAGCAAACTGGTGGGAGAAGCGCACAGAAGAAGATGCAAATATTGTATCTAACCAAATTGCTGGAATCGATCCAGCGCAAGAAGATAGAACAACACATCTCTCAGAAGCAGTTGTCGAAGGAGAGTGGTTGCAAGAAGGAGATACAAATGGCATCGTTCTGGGGTCTGGATATCTTGATAAATATTCTCGTGTACGTGACCTAGTATCACTACTACGTGATGTCGAACCTGGAACAACTGTGAGAGTTACTGTTTCTGGCGCTAAAGTAACTGTTAATCCAGGAAATGAAGGTCAGGAACTTGCTAGTACTATTGATCAAAATACTGCCGTTACTAAAGATTTTATTGTACGAGGTATTGTTGATTCAAAAGTAGCGTTTGTTTCTTCTCGAGCATATATTCTTGATAGTGAACTTAAAAAAATGCTTGGCAAAACTGAAGGAGATGTATCAGAGATTGCCATTGTTATGAAAGAAGGTGTCGATCCATATGAAGTCAAAACCCCACTTCTTAATAATGGTTTTGGCGAGTATGCAAAAATCAATACAGCAGAAGAAGGCTCCCCTGACTTTCTTGTAAGCATCAAACTTTTCTTTAATGTGATTGGGACAATTCTTGGTTCTGTTTCTGTGGTTGTAGCACTCATCACTATTTTTATTATCATTTATATCAACGCACTTACTCGTCGCCGACAGATTGGTATCATGAAAGCGGTTGGAGTAACTGAGTTTGCTATTGAATTTAGTTATATCTGTCAGGCGCTTTTCTATGTATTTGTTGGTTCAGGAATTGCACTGGTGATTATTTTTGCATTTCTTAAACCGCTTATTGATGCTCATCCGATAGATACACCATTTGCGCTTATTGTACTTGTTGCAGAACCGGCATCTGTTGCGCTTAAATTTTTACTCGTGATGGTTGTGTCAGTATTTGCTGGGTACTTGCCTGCACGATTTATTGTAAGCACTAACACACTTAACGCTATCCTAGGAAGAAATTAATTGTACATCTATGACAACACACACCAGAGAAGCAAAAGAAATGATTATTGATATACGAGATATCACCAAGAGTTTTACCGATGGAGATACAGTGACACAAGTGCTTAAAGGTATTAACCTTACCGTAGAAAAAGGTGAGTTCGTGGCAATCATGGGACGCTCAGGAGCTGGCAAGTCCACCCTCCTCTATCAGATGTCCCTTCTTGATACTCCAACAACTGGTTCTATACGATTAGATGGTAGAGTCGTTGATGATTTTGGAAATGCAGAAAAAACAAAGTTTCGTCTTCGCGAGCTTGGGTATGTATTTCAGGACTACTCTCTTCTTCCAGAACTTACTGCACTAGAGAACATTATGGTCCCTCTTCTTATGCAAGGTGTTAGTATGAAGGCCGCAAAATCTCGCGCAGAGGAAGCTCTGACAAGTGTGAACTTGGTACATCGTAAAGACAACCTCCCACCAGAATTATCCGGTGGTGAGCAGCAGCGTGTGTCAATTGCGCGCGCTATCACTCATAAGCCAAAGATTGTTTTTGCTGATGAACCAACTGCTAACTTAGATACGTTTTCATCAAAGCTCGTTATGGATATTTTCAGAAAGTTAAATAAAGAAGATGGGCTTACTATTGTGATGGTGACGCACGAAGAAGATTATGGAAAGTTAGCTGATAGAATTATTAGATTGTCGGACGGTGTTGTGGTGAAGTAGTTAAGCCGCGGAAAGTTGCGGAAAGTTGCGGAATGAACGCGGACTAATGCGGAAGTATCATTCGGAGGAAGTGGCTCCGTTACGATCCCTGCTCGTGGAGCACTAAAAAATATTTATAAATTGTATAGATATTTTTGGTATAAGTTAGGTAGGAACCTAACTCACAAAATATTTTTTGATTTAAACATAAAAGTGTTGTAGTGTATCTGCAACGGGTTACGCCTACCCATTCAATTAGGCGAATTCTATAATTTCTGGAGATGAATTGTGGCAGATGACACAAAATACACCATGCTTTTGGACGAAGGTGCAAAACTTGAAGTTGATCGGCTTCAAAGAGTCTACAGTTTAGAGACCTTAGAGACCAAGGCGGACGTCTATGATCTTGGTCTACGAGTCCTTCTTTGGATGACACAACAACAAGTTCAAGGTCGTGAATTTGGGTGTTACAGTGAAGAAGAGTTTCGACCACTTATCCTTCCTGTAACTTTGGACAAAAACAAATGGGTAAACTAAATTATCTACACCACCGAAAGCCACCGCGCGTCGGTGGCTTTCTTTTTATATAGTTACTCTCAATCTTGTTTCACATAATAGTTCTAAATCTGTGTACTTTGTGGAGCACTTGAAAAACACACAAGATCATTGTATTATGTGTGTCTTGTTCGTTTAGGAGAAAATTGTGAAACTTGCTGAAATCAAAATCGAAGGCGACGGTATAGTCATGGACCATAATTTCCCTTGTCCTTGCTGTGGAAAGCGTGCAGCAATTCTCGAAGGAGGACAGTTCAACCCCTGCTACTCATGTCAAGCAGAGGGACTCAACATTGTGAACCTTGTGAAGTCCCGGCCTTGGTGGATTCCGTTGAAGTTGTGGGAGCAATACTTCGGTGTAAACACATCATCGGCAAAAAGAAACAAGTCGTTCTTCTACAAAGAAATGTCTTCAGTAATCTAACCGTCTTTCAACGAAACCGTTGGAGGGCGGTTTCTTGTTTTATGTGCCCATCACATGCTCAAATTTCCTCCAATCAAACGTTCTGAATCTGTGTACCATTTGGAGAACTTGACAAATTATAACAATATGATATACTTAATTTGTTAGGTTCCACTCCTTGATAGCCTGATGAGTGGTGAGGTTATCTGCTTGGTCAGCAGATTTCCAAGAAGGCTAGCGGGCCTCGAGGTTGTCGTACTCGAGAGTAACCGATAATGAAAACGACGGACCAATAAATTAAACAGCACCAAGTGGTGCGGTCGGAGAAAGGAAAAACACCGACGCAGCGTACGCTGACGAACCCCGAGAGCGATCTCGGGGTTTTTATATTTTGGCTACCATATTCTCATACTTCCTCCAATCAAATGTTCTGAATTTGTTTACAGTTTTGAGCTCTAAGCCTACATCTTGCGCTTTTTTGCACGTATGGTATACTAAAATAGTTAGTTTGGATGTGAGTTGTGTGTCGGCCTGTTAAGTTCAGCGCCGGCCATTTTTGTTAAAAAAATTAAAAATAAGAAAATTATTTCATCTGCTTTGTTGCATATAATTTTTGTTCCACGCGTCGTACTAGAAGTACGCCTTGGTCTCAAAAATTGTATGCGCCGCGCATCTAAAACAATTTTCTTGTTTTTTATAGTTATACATTATTATTTTACAAACCTTGTTGCTATACGTTTTTTGCAGGATGTATTTTTGCTAAAAGCTGCTAGCTACAAGCTAATTGCTATTCATTATGTTAGACATCAAAGCCCTAAAAGTTGCTCTTGAGCAGCTTGAACAAGAAAAGAAGATCGCTCATGAGAAAGTTGTTGACGCAGTAGAGAAGTCACTCGCTGCTGCATACCAAAAAGAGTATGGAAAGCGTGGACAAATTGTTCGCTGTCAGATTAACTTTGAAACAGGAGAAACAAGTTTTGAACAAGTGAAGATCGTTGTTGATGAAACAACAGTTCGTATGCCGGTTGAAGGTGAGGAAGAGGAAGTTACTCCAGTTAAGGAAGCTGATGAAACAGCAGAAGGGCTCCTCCCTCGTTACAACGAAGAGCGTCATATTCTTCTCTCAACAGCAAAGCTTCTCAAGAAGAATGCAGAGCTTGGTGAAGAAATCGTCTTCCCACTTGATAACCAAGATGACTTCGGTCGTATCGCAGCGCAGACTGCAAAGCAGGTTATCGTCCAGAAGCTTCGTGAAGCAGAGCGTGAGAGTATCGTTGGTGAATTCACTGACAAGGAAAACACTATTGTCTCAGGTGTTGTTCAGCGTGTAGAACGCGGAGCAGTGTTTGTTGATCTTGGTCGTACTACTGCTATCCTTCCATATGAAGAGCAGATCACACAGGAACGTCTTCGTCCTGGAGAGCGTATCCGTGCGTACCTTTTCTCTATTGAAGAAGGGTTCCGTGGACTCTCTATCCGTCTTTCACGTTCACATCCAAAATTCTTAATCGAACTTTTCAAAAATGAAAGTCAGGAAATCGCTCAAGGAACTGTAGAAATCGTAGCAGTTGCTCGTGAACCAGGAAGTCGCTCAAAGATCGCCGTAAAATCAAACGATGAACGCGTAGATCCAATCGGAGCATGTGTTGGTCAGCGTGGTGTGAGAGTATCAGCTATTACAGAAGAACTCTCTGGTGAGAAAATCGATGTTATCGAATGGTCACCGGATGCTCGTCGTTTTATCGCGACAGCACTCTCCCCTGCTAAGGCAGTCTCTATCGAACTTGATGAAGCAGAAAAGAAAGCAACAGTTACTGTTACAAGAGATGAGCAGTCACTCGCTATTGGAAAAGGAGGACAGAACGTTCGTCTTGCTGCTAAACTTACTGGATGGAAGATTGATATTGTTTCTGGTGGTGAAATGGTTGCAGAGGCTGATGAAGCTGGCATCCTAACAGCACAGAGTACTGTTACTGATGAAACAATCACAGAAGAAGTAGAAGAAGTTCTTGAAGCTCTTAATGTTACAGAAGAAGTTGTAGCAGAAACTGTAGAAGAAGCTAAATAGTTTATATTTACTAATCCCTAGTCCTTAAAAACTAACTACTATCACCCTATGAATTTACTTCACGATATTACTCCGGGGAAAAATATTCCACAAGAAATTAATGTTATTGTAGAAATTGAAAAAGGTTCAAAGAACAAGTACGAGCTCGACAAAGAAACAGGACTTATCAAGCTAGATCGTGTTATGTACACAAGTCAGGATTACCCATTTGATTACGGATTCGTTCCTCAGACACATTGGCATGATGGAGACCCTCTTGATGTGGTCCTCCTCACTACTCATCCGCTTGTCCCAGGACTTCTCCTTACAGCTCGTCCAGTTGGAGTGCTTGATATGGTTGATGACGGAGAGAGTGATGCTAAGATAATTGCAGTTCCAGTAAAGGATCCTAGGTGGAATGAAGTGAAGGATCTTAAGGATGTTAATTCTCACACTCTCGAAGAGATCAAGCATTTCTTTGAAACATACAAGCAGATCCAGAAGAAAGAAGTTACTATCCCAACTATCCGCGACGCAAAAGCTGCGATGGAAGTAATTACAGAAGGTGTGGAACTCTACAAGAAAGAATTTAATAAATAACTAATTGGCATTGAGTCAGACTGTTTGTTCCTCCACCTGCTGGCTCCGGAACTCTTCGTCGCTCTTCGCTCCTCGATATGAAAATTGAAAAGAAAGACTTACCAAAAGGATTGGTAGAATTAAAAATCGTTGTTGATGAAAAAGAACTTGAAGCTTATCACGATAAAGCCCTTACTGCTGTACAACAAGCGGTAGAAGTTGATGGTTTCCGTAAAGGAAATGCGCCAGAAGATCTTATCATCAAGAAGTACGGTGATATGGTTATCCTAGAAGAGATGGCTAATTTTGCACTTCGTGCAGCATATGTGAAAGCTGTTGAAGATCATAAGCTTAATCCAATCTCAGATCCACAAGTAACAATCACAAAGATTGCTAAGAACAATCCCCTTGAACTCACTATCACCGTTCCTGTGATGCCAGACATTACACTTCCTTCATACAAGAAGATTGCAAAAGAAGCTGTAACAGATGGAGAAAAAATCGAAGTTACTGACAAGGATATCGAAGTTGTTCTTGAAGAACTTCGTAAGGGTCGCGCTACACAGCACGCTCATGACCATGAAGGACATGATCATGCTCACGATCATCATGATCACGAAGGTCATGACCACCATGACCATGACCACACTCACGTCGAGGAAGCGAAGGAAGGTGATGTGAAAAAAGAAGTTGTCCTCCCTGAGCTTAACGATGAGTTTGCGCAGAGTTTTGGTCCAGAGTTCAAGACACTTGCTGAACTTAAGAGTAAGGTAGGTGAAAACTTAAAGCTTGAAAAAGAGCAGAAGCTTCGTGAGAAGCGCCGTACTGCAATCATGGAGAAGCTTGTTGCAGAAACAAAGACAGAACTCCCGGATGTTATCATCGAAGGAGAGCTCAACAACATGCTTGCACAGATGCGTGCAGATATTACTCGTTTCGGTGGAACATGGGAAGAATACCTTGCTCACTCTAAGAAGACAGAAGAAGAGATTAAGAAAGACTGGATCTCAGACGCGCATAAGCGTGCTATGAGTCAGCTTCTTCTTCATAAGATCGGACAAGCAGAAAAACTAACTGCAACAGAAGAAGAAGTAGAAGTAGAACTTGTTCGCCTTCTTGCGACAGTTCAGGATGCTGATGAGGAACGTGCAAAGGCGTATCTTTATCAGGCGCTTACCAACGACAAAGTTCTCGCCTTTTTGGAAAAGGTCGCAGACTAACGCGGACCTCGCAGAAAGATACGAATACAAAAGCAGTGCCGTAAGGCACTGCTTTTGTATTGTATTTAATCTGCTAAGTCCGTTCTAGTTCGCGTGTTCTGCAGAAACTCTCTTCTTTGGGTGAACAGCACAATCTTCACAAGCACAACCAATAGCAGCCATGATACCTCCAATGATTGCAATGTTTTTAAGTGCCATAATTACATTGAGTGCGTTACCAAGATCTCGATGTACAACAACCGTTACAAGTGCGGTGAATCCGATAAGAATGTATCCAGAGAGTCTTGTTTTATATCCCCAAGCAAATGCACCTGCAACACCTATTTCAATTGCAATTACAATAAGGGTGGCAAGAGGCGCAAGTGGTACACCCATACTAGCAATAGAGCCTGAGGTGTCTGTGAAATGCATTAATTTTTGAACACCAGCAACAATAAATAAAAGTGCGATTAAAATACGTGAGGTTTGAGCGTAATCAAGTTTCATATATGAAATATAATTCTAAGAATAATGCCCTTTCGGGTTGTTCTTAGTGTAGCATGAGATACACTTCCTCGTCTGTTAGTTGCTATACAAAGTAAAGGATTACCGTAGCTTATCTGTAAACTCTGTAAGTACTTCTTCTACAGTTTGTGAAATAAGCGCATTAAATTCTGGGTGCTTTCTTGTTATATTGGTAAGTACTTCTTCTATATTTCCTGCCTCCATTTGCTTTGTAAATATTGCAGCTTCATCACCTGTAAGAATTTTTGCAATAACAATAAGCGTTCTTTTTAAAATATTTTCTGTAAGTCCTATAACAACAGCCTCTTTAATATCCTCTGGCAGGTTAGCTATAGCAAGCCTTTTCTCTATTTCTTGTGTAATGTGTGCGTTATTCATATAATTTATTTGGTAAACAGAGTAACATGCTTAAGAATATCTTCAGGAATCTTTCCATCAAATTGTGAAAAATCAACAACATCCCCTGCATGAATATTGTCTATACCATGTGGGAATATTTTTGCTTCTTGTATAGCGGCAAGATATTTTGATATCTCAATATTTTTTGCTTGTTCTGAAAGAGCTGTAAACGCATCACTCTGCATGAGGTGGTCTTTTACGATAGTCCAAAGATTCTCATCTTCTTCAACTATATGAATCATCTCATGAGCAGGTGCTGCTACAGCTTCTTGTGCTACTTGTTCACTGGCAGCTTGAGTAATAGCTTCTACATCAGGAGCTGACGCAGCGCTTGCCACCACTTCAGGTACAGGTACTGGAGCACTCGCAGCAGACTCTATCTGACTAACATCAAGCCCTGCAGTATGTGGCGCTACATCTGTTGGGAACAAACCACTTATATATTGTCCAATTGCATAGCCTGCAAAAGCAGATACTGTTATTGCTCCGGCGCCCATAACTTGTTTTCGTAATACTTTTACTTTTCTCCCAGCAGCTTCTTCTTTTGCATATGTGTTCTCAAGAGCCTTATGTAAGGTCGCATAAAGACCAGCACCTGATGCTACTCTAAACACTGTAGCAAGTGCAAGCGCAGGTACAACAAGAGGCGCGCCACTAGCACCAAGTCCTGCAATAGCGATACCAGTTCCGTACCGTACAGATTTTGGAAGCCTATTAAATTTCTCACCAAGAATCTCTACTTTTTCAAGAATATTTTTTGCTGCACCTGTTGTTGTTTCTAATGCATTTTGTTGTAGATTATCTGTGCGCTTATCGACGGAACTAAGAGCTTCAAGAGCTTTATGTGATTCTGGAGATGTTGGAGAAGCAGTAAGAATAGATGCTATTTCTTCAGGATGAACATCAAAAGTATCACCTTCAGGTTGGGTTTCTTTTTTAGAAGCAGTATCTTTTGTAATAAGTCTATTGAAACCATTCCTAAATTTACTTTGCCACCCAGTAACTTGTTTAGCAAGCTCCTCTTCTTTTTTCTCAACTTTCTCAACAAGCTCTTCGACTTTCTTACCAAAATTTCTAAGTGTTCCAAGTATTCCGGTTCCTTTTAGGCGATGAGATGGTGGCGCATTTGGTTTAAGCGTAGCAGGTTTTTCCACTATCACAGCATCAGGCGCATTTTTCGACTCATATTTCAATGCTTCATGTATTCCATCTCGCAAATTGTCCAAAGCTACATTTTCGTCAGGTAATTTAGGGAAGTCACTCACCGCTTCTTCTACTCGAGCCTTCACATCTTCCAAGGAAGGTTGTGCCGGTAATGCATCAATAACGATGCCTTTATCGGGGTTGTGAAAACCTAAGCCTTCGTTACTTAGGTCCGGAACAGTACTTTCTTCAAAAATCCCCGGAGCAATTTCTATCTGATCTCTTGTGGTAGAGGTATTCACTCCACCGTATCCAACCTTTTCTTCTGGAGCAATAAAATTATATGGTCTTGGAATTGAAGCTGTTGATACAGTATCGTTTTCAAGTGTGTCTGAAATGTCAGGTACTCCTTCGGTAGGCAGACTCTCAGCAGGAAACTCCACTTCCACAGGACGAGTATTTATATCGTCAGGACTTTGAGTAGGAGCAAAACCAGAAGTATCTTCCTCTTCATCAAGTTCCTTATTTTTAAGAATTAATTGGTTCAAAATATCTTTAAACTTTTGTCCCATGCCACTTATTTCTCCCACTATAAACGTATCAAAAAATAAGCTACCATCAGGAGATGAACCTTGTTTGGAAATATACTCAAGAATTGATTCTTTAAGTTTTTCGATTTCCAAAAAGTCACCAGAAGTAAGAGGTATTTTTTGCAACCCCCCTTCGGATAAGAATTTTAAGAATTCTGCAAGGGTTTTTGCTTGAGGAAGATTTTGTCGATTTGATTCAAAAGTTACTCGACAGAGACTGTCTTCACCCGCTTCTGTAATTTCTTTGAGAATGAGGCGATTAAGAACATCTTTAAATTCTTGACCTATGCCTTGAACCTCACCAATTGAAACAACATCAAAAAACATTTCACCTGCAGCAGGTATTTTTCCTTTAAGATCAAGTATATATTTGATAATTGCATTATTAAGAGTTTCTGCTGGTATAGAATTTCCACCAGAAAAAGGTATGTTTTTTATATTTTCTGATTCTAGTATTCCGAAAAATTCCAAACGACTTTTTGCTTGAAGAAGTTTTGGTTTAATTTCAAGTTCTATAACTCGATTTTCTGCAGACATTTCTTCAACCTGTGCAGCTCTTTTTTCTGCTTCTTTAAAAATAAGTTGTTCAAGAGTATCCTTGAAACTTTTGCCCGCATAGCTAATTTCACCTATATTGAAAGTATTAAAAAACGTAGCTCCCTTAGCTGGTATTTGTCCATGCAGCCCTTCAAGATATTTTTTAATTTCATTCGCGAGGGTGCTAACTGCTATCGAGTCACCTTTTTCTAATGGTATTTTTTTTAGCTTCCCTTCTTCAAGTATTTCAAAAAATTCTATAAGTGTGTTTGCTTTACGTAGTCTTGGTTCAATCTCCAACAAAAACATCATTCGTGCATAGTTTGTAGGGAAAGGGTCTGTTTCTGGCGTTTCTTTAGGTAGAACATCTGGAGAAGTGGTGTTTGGAACAGGAAGGTCTTCTTTTTTTCTGAAATGAAAGAATCGCATAGATGCTATTTAGTATAGCCTATTTATTTACTTAAAAGAGCGAGATAACCACAGCTGCAGTGATTGCAGCTGTTTCTGCTCGTAGTGTTGTTTCACCAAGAGATACGCGAGTAAAACCTTTCTCCTTAAATGTGGTTTCTTCACTGTCTGACCATCCGCCTTCTGGCCCAATAAAAAAAGCAACAGAAGCAGAACTATCTTCGGTAAGACTATTTTTTCGACGTACAACCTCTTTTAGTGGTGTACCAAAAAGTGTTGCAATAAATACGTTCTCTTGTGAGACTTTTTCAGACGCCAGAATATAAGCTTTTTCAAGTGAAATAGTTTCATGGAGAGTAAGCAAGTCCCCTCGCCCAGATTGTTCACTAGCTTCTTTGATAATAGTCGTGAGTCTCTCGTAGTTAAGGAGTTTCTTTTCGGTTCTTTCGGTAATGACTGGAACAATATCAGTAACGCCAAGCTCAATTGCTTTTTCAAGAGCAAATTCAAAGAGGTCTTTCTTGATAACCGAGATAAAGAGATAGCTTTTTCGCTTTGGAATATAAGTAGGGTTTTTTTGTGAGAGAGAAAGAATACATCTAGTACTAGATGTTTCTTGTAATGTGTAGGTATATTCACTGCCGTCACCGTTAAATATAATAACGGAATCACCAGATATATATCTAAACACTTTTAACCACTGCTTAATTGTAGGAACGTCTTCTATAACAACTTCTTCACCAAGGGGTTGTGATACGTAGAAGCGATGTAATCGCATAACCATTAGCCTACATAAGCTAAAAAGACATTGCAACTAAATGAAAAGACAATCTTTTTAAGAGACAGAATATGTTGTAAAAAGTAAAAGACAGTTATCCACAGTTGCCCACTTGCATGTAAAAGACATTGTAGTATTATTAAGGACAGGGAAGGAGTAGTGACCAAAAACGCTCACCCGTGCGTTAATCGGGATATCAAGTTTTGCGCACAAATCCTTCCACAATTGTTCTTTCACATAGCGGACCATAAAGATCATTATTAAGATCTCCGCACATTAAACCCCATAAAGGTTTGCATGAAGTTTGTTTCTATCTTTAACAGGTGAGGTTATCTTGTCCTCCTCTGTCAAAATGTTCTTTTTATAAGCTTTTAGGTTGCGATAACCCATGTAGCTATAATCTTTCTCAAAGCCCCTTGCATTGTGTGTACGAATCCTCTTTCGTACATAGAATGCAAGGGGCTTTTTTATTTCCCATTTTATATGTATATGTGTTTATGAATATGTATATGAAAAGGGCGGTTGCTTGCGCAACCGCCCTGAGAACCCCCTTTCTTTACTTTTTGCTTCGACCCACAATCACAACCCCCAAGCCTATGAGGATCACGAAGATGAATGCAGAGTAGAGCACGTACAGCTCTCCTGCCCAGTCGCCGCCACTTTCTTGGTTTTTTCCAAATGCGCCAAGCGTAAGTATGGCCATGAGAACCCCCCATGACACAGTGGTTATCAGTGGTCCATGCTTGTTGATGAAGAATCCACCAATGAAGGCAAATACATCTCCCACCCAGCGAGCAACTGCCCCCTGCCACCCATTGAGGATGACGATGGAAACTGCAAGCGAGAGTATGGAGACTACCGTCATATACCACCATCCAGTGTCTCCTTGCCAACTCTTCACGAGCGCCTGAAGCACCGAGAGGTTGGTTTGATGTTTGGTCATCATTCCAACTTCAATGTAGATGTGACCCCCTGCTATCACAAGGACAATTGCCGAAGCAATAGCCCAAGAGCGAAGTAGATTTCTGAAAACAGCTTGAGCAATGGTGTCCCACTGCTCGAAATGGCTGAGGAAAAATCCAGTCGCAATGAGCAGCAGTGCGCCTGACTTATGAAACAGGAACGAGTCCTTTTCGGAATATGCATCTAGGAAAACCCAGATCGCGAAGAGAACCAACAGGACACCTGTCCAGAGCCAAGGTTTGTCCTTGTACTTTGTCCATGCAAAACCAGTAAGTTCTGCTCCTCCTTTAGCAATTCCTGCACCCGCATGACCAACTTTTTGTGCAGCAACGTGCGTACCATGAAGTACGTGAGGTTGTGCACGGCTAGCCATATGGGAAAAGGATTGTGCTCCAGAAACCAGAGCCGCAGCCATCTTGCTTGCCATTCTTGTGATTGCAAGACGAATGGCGATGACGTCCCCAAACAGGAATACGCCATACAGTGCAAGAGCCAAAACAGCGCAGGCACCCAAAGCGTAACTCTTGGTCAAGAAGAAGACCAAGGCCAGTCCAAGCAAAAATGGCACAGGAATCCAGGCCAGGAGAAACATTCTGAAGTTCATTGGGAAATCTCCAAAAAGATGAAAAAGTTTGTGAAAGTGCTGTAGATACCTTATTTAGGCAGAGCTACTCTGTTTTATATTGTATCATGTAATAATAGTATTGTCAATACCAATATTCCATAAAACCATTTATATATAAACGATTTTAGTTATTTCCAATGAGTACTGTAAAGGTTGTAAGTGTGCAGTTTGCTTGTTCAAGACCTCGAAGCGTTTCCAGCAGATAATAACAGGTATCAGGTCCTGTAACTTTAAGCATTTTCCCTACCCACTCTAAAATATATTGAGTTTGGTCAGCGAAGAGTAAAAATCCATTCTGTGTAACTGTAAAAAGAGGCTGTTCCATGATATGTCTGTTATTCTGTCGATAATACCTTTGTACTACCATACTATTTATGATAGTGTCAAACATATACAAGCACGCACGCTTTTGTGATATAGTGCAAGTAATACAGATATGACAGTCATGAAAGCAAGAATGCATTTTGATTTGATTTGATTTTTTACATTTGTTTTCTTTAATTTATTGGTGATATATACGGGATTGATTGAAGATTTTGAAAAATCTATCATCTAATCTCTAACATCTATTTTCTATTTACTATGTTAATTCCTACTGTTATCGAAAAAAGTCAGTTTGGTGAGCGTGCATATGATATCTATTCGCGTTTACTTAAAGAAAGAATTATCTTTCTTCACGATGAAGTTAATCAGCATTCGGCATCACTTGTTGTTGCACAACTACTCTTTCTTGAAGCCGAAGATCCAAAGAAAGATATTACCCTCTATATCAACTCCCCTGGCGGAAGTATTCAGGCGGGTATGGCAATCATCGATACGATGCAGCATATTAAGCCAGATGTAGCTACTGTCTGTACTGGTATGGCAGCATCTATGGGTGCAATGATTCTTTCACAAGGAGCAAAAGGAAAGCGTTTTGTGCTTCCTAATTCAGAGGTGATGATTCATCAGCCGTTAACTGGTGTTGAAGGACAAGCATCAGATATTGAGATTACTGCAAAGCATATTTTAAGACTTAAAGATAAGTTATATGAAATGCTTGTTGCTGCGACAGGAAAAACAAAGGCACAGATTGAAAAGGATAGTGATCGTGACTACTGGATGACAGCTGAAGAAGCAAAGAAATATGGTATTGTAGACCAGATTCTTAAACCTAAGACAAAATAACATGAGCACTACAGTACTTCTTATTGAAGGCGCTGTCACACTTATTTTGGGAGGAGCAACGGGATATATTATTCGTCACCATGTTGCTAAGTCTCGACGTGGCTCGCTTGAGGCAGAGCTTGAGGAAAAAATCCTTCAGGCTAAGCGTGATGCGCGTGCAATAGAAGACGAAGCTCTCTCCCGAGCAAGTGCGCTCCGTGAAGAACTCAAGCGTAACGAAGATAGAGTTGCTAAGCAAGAGGAGCGTCTTGATCGACGTGAAAGCGAAGTTATACACAAAGAATCACAACTAGATAAAGAATTTGAATCACTCAAACAAAAAGGGAAAGAGCTAGAGTCTGTTAAAGAAAGACTTCTCGAAAAAGAAATTGAAGTTAGTAAGAGTCTTGAAAAAGCTGCGCAACTTTCACGAGAGGAAGCGAGAGAGCAGTTATTTACTAAGATTGTAAAAGAGTCAGAAGAAGATATTCAATCACGAATGCTTAAACTTGCTCGTGATGGTGAAGTTCGTCTTGAAGAAAAAGCTCGTGATATTTTGGTAAGTAGTATTTACCGTATTGCAAATGGTCCAATTGCACAGTTTATGACTTCAATAGTTGAAATAGAAGATGAAGAAATAAAAGGTAAGGTTATCGGAAAGGAAGGTCGTAATATAAAAGCTTTTGAGCGACTAGCAGGAGTTGAGCTTCTTGTTGATGAGAATCCAAACGGAATTGTTATCTCTTGTTTTGACCCTGTTCGCAGGGCAATTGCAACCAATGCTCTTCAAATGCTTATCAAAGATGGACGTATTCAACCAGCAAAAATTGAAGAGTGTATCGATAAGGCGAAAAGAGAGATTGGGGTCTTTATGCGCAAGAAGGGAGAAGAAGCTGTGCTTGAGTGTGGACTCCTCTCAATGCCAGAGGAACTTATTCCAATCATTGGACGTCTTTATTTTAGAACAAGTTATGGACAGAATGTGCTTAATCATTCTATCGAAATGGCGCACATTGCAGGAGTATTAGCACAAGAGCTTGGGGGAGATGTGTATGTTGCAAAAGCAGGAGCACTTCTTCATGACATTGGAAAAGCTGTTGATCATGAGATTCAAGGGACACATGTGGAGATTGGTCGTAAGATTCTTATGAAGTATGGAGTAGATGATCGTGTGATTCTTGCTATGCAAGCTCATCATGAAGAGTATCCATACGAAACAGTTGAGAGTGTTCTTGTACAAGTAGCGGATGCAATATCAGGTGGAAGGCCTGGAGCACGTCGTGATACAGTTGATAGGTACATACAGCGACTTTCAGACTTAGAGGCGCTAGCAATGTCATTTAGCGGCATTGAGAGGGTCTACGCTCTTCAGGCGGGGCGTGAAATACGAGTGTTCGTGTCCCCACTTCTTGTTAATGATGTAGAAGCTCGTGATCTTGCACGCAATATCGCACTTCGTGTTGAGCAAGAGCTTCGTTTTCCGGGTGAGATTAAGATTCATGTTATACGTGAATCTCGTATGATTGAGTTTGCTCGTTAAAGAAAAAAGTATGCATGTGCTGGTAACTGTGAATAGGATAGTATGAGATGTAGAAAATAGCGCGCAACCGAAGGTTGCGCGCTATTGATTTTGTAATGCTCACTTGAGCATCTTGAGATATCTTGAAAGTTAGACGTCGATTGCCTCGGTCTTGCCTTCGTCCGGAAGAGCGATCGAAAGCTCTTCTGCACTGCCGTCGACCTTGCTTATGAGCTTCGGCTTGGCGAAGAACTCTTCGCGCGACAAGTACGAAACACCAGGTACATCAGGTCGATCAGAGAGTAGTGCTTCACGGTCGAGTTCATACTTCACACGGACGTACTTCGTCATGTTGTGGGCACGTAGATAGGCAACGACAGAAGCGTCGTCCTCACCCTCATCAAGCTCCACATATGGTGGCGTAAAGCGCCAACCAAACGTCCCCTGTTCAGTCTTCACTGAGCGAAGCTTGGCAGTGAGCTCCCCCTTCTTTCCTTGTGCGAAGGTGTAGAGTGCCGTGAAGAAGGTGTCACGCTCTTTGACAAGAGGAGTAAGCTCGACTTCGAGATCACTTTTGATCTTGTCGATCGCTTCCTTGGCTTTCTTCTTGGCAAGGTTGATCTTCTTCTGCTCTTGTCCGATTGACAAGAGGTAGTGTGCAGCGTGGATGACGCTTTGAGGAACTGCGGTAAAACTCTTCTTCAGGCGATTGATAGTTGTTGAGGCCATGGCAACATCTCCTAGTTGATTACTGGTGAAAGAACATTTGTCTTCCATAACTTTACTAGAGTACAAGTAAAATGTTAAACTGTCGGCGAAAGTCGACAAATATACTCAATCTTTATATTTCTTACACACATGAACACAACCCTTGAATCAATTCTACGTGACCTTGATCTCCACCCTACTTCGTCAAAAATTTATCGTGAGTTACTTGAACACGGTGAGACAACACCACGTATTCTTTCGGAGAGGTTGCATATCACACGCCCGTCTACTTATGATCATCTAACAATTCTTAAAAAGAAAGGATTGATTGTAGAAAGAAAAATAGAAAACAAAGCATATTTTGCGGTTGATGATGTTCGCAGTATCAAAAGTGCTCTTTCTGAAAAAATAAGCACACTGACTGATCATGAGAAAGTTTTTACCACAATGCTTCCAGAACTCCTTAAACAAACAAAAACAGAGACACCTGTGATTAAGTTTTTTGAAGGAAAAGAGGGCTTACACTTCATTATCCATGATCTATTATGGAGTAAAGGTGAAACCGTGTATACCATGTGGCCTCATGAGGAGATGCAAAAAGTTATTGATAAAGAAACACTTATTCGTTTTAACGATAGACGCATCAAAGATAAGATAACGATTCACGCACTGTGGCCACAAGATATGGTCCCAAAAGGAGAGTATATATGGAAAAATAAGGATATTTTGACAAAACGAAAATATTTACCACAAGGAATGGATTGGAAAATGGGGTATACAATTTATGGAGATAAAGTATCTTTTATTTCTTCTTACAAAGAAGTTTTTGGTTTTATTGTGCAGTCAAAAGAATTTGCAGCACTGATGAGATTACAATTTGAAGTGCTTTGGACTATAGCAAAAGAAAAATAATTTTTTTGACAAAAAATAATAGTGTGTTTATAGGACTTGCCAAAAACCCTGTGCGTACTATACTTATTGTATCCTTTCGTTTGCGTAATGCATACGAGGAGTTTAATAAATTTATTTTTTGATGATGTGGTCCTAGGAAAACATGTCATCATAATCAATCACTCATATGAACAAAGCAGGTCTCGTTGAAGCAGTACATGCAGTACTCGGCTCAACAAAGGTACAAGCAGAAGAAGTAGTAGAAACAGTTTTCGGTACAATCGTTAAGACTCTTTCTAAAGGAGATGAGGTAGCAATTGCTGGAATTGGAAAGTTCACAGTAAAACTACGTAAGGCTCGTGAAGCTCGTAACCCAAAGACTGGTGAGACAGTTAAGGTTCCTGCAACAAAGGTTCCTAAGTTCTCAGCCGCAAAAGCTCTTAAGGATGCAGTTAAGTAATTGACTCCACAATGCTAAGCAGTTCTTATAACTAAGAATGTGATGCAAAAACAAAAGCGCGACCTTCGGTCGCGCTTTTGTTTATTTGAACTTAACTTCTGAAACCGCGCCCTTCTTGTGATTGTCCAACATCCTTCTTAACGTCTCCACCTGTTGCTCCAGTCTCATTCCAAACATTTTCTGTAGATTTTGATTTTACAGTATTCTGTAATGCAAGTATTTCCGCATCAATTTTTGTAAGCTTTTCTTCTGTTTCAATAAGAAGAGTTCTATATGCTCGCAACTTTCCTGCCGCTTGTGCGATATAGTCTTCGCCCCCATCTTTAATATCCCCTAGCCTTGCAATATCAACTCGTAGCTTAGTTGCTTCTTCCAGTAGTTCAGTTTTTCTTGCTTTGAGAGTTTCTAATGTTTCTGGGGATCTATTTCCTTCTTGTGGTTGTGGCGCATTGTTCATTGATGTCATGTTACAAAGTATAGCTTGTGTTTATGAAAAGTAAACTCTTATAAAGGGTTTAGCATATATAACAAAGGTCTGACACAATGTGTCAGACCTTGGGGACTTCTCGCAGTAAAGAAATGCTGTGTGCCTCCTGTGTTGCTCTCGTTGTTGCTACAGAAAGCGGCAACGTTGTTTCTGCTAAACGCCGAAGTATCTGGTATGAAGCCGTATCCGTCAGGGATTCACAGTCAAGTATACGTTGGCGGAACTCTCGCAAGGCAATTGCCTGTTGATCAAGTAGTCTTAGCAGCTCCTCTTGTCCTTGTTCAGGAGTAATGTTTTCAGGCATCTGAATCTCCTTTAGAAGGATGGTGGTATTTGAATGAAGGTCTTTGATTATTCTGCATTATTTGAAATTATCTGTCAACTTCTTCTTGTTTTTCAAGAAGAAGTTCTTTTATTGACTCAGGATGCACCATGAGTTCATCGAGTTCAGATAGTGGAACCCACATTGGAGTAAAAAACTGCTTCTCGTACTCAGCTGGATTTACCTCAGGTAAGAGTATTTCTCCGGCAGAGTATATACAGGTATAAAAATATTCAGCTTCATCAATATCTTCTTTAGAGTAGAAGATGTCACCTGTTTGAATGATTAGCCCAAGTTCTTGAAAGCTTTCATGAAGCGCTTCATCAGTACTTTCGTCGTCTTCAACCGCTTTTCCAGGAAAAACAAAATATTCTTGATTAAAAAGCCTCTCCTTGTTTATTCGATGAATAAGTAGAACTTTTTCATCTCTCTTGCAAATACCCCCTACCCATTTCTTTTGAAGATCTTCATTCATAGAGATACTTAGTTAGTGGTTTTGTTTCTTAACAATTTCATTAATTGAAGCAAGATTTCTCATTTTTTTATCTTTCATAATATTAAGCTGCATCGTGAAGCGCACAGTGTCAGCTGGAGTCCACTTGCCTTCATTATCTTTCTTAAATATTTCAATATCCGCAGTTAATCCTTTGATGAGAGCATCAAGGGTTCTATTTTGAAGGATAAGATCTTCAACGAGCTCCCTCTCCTCCTCGTTTACTTCATGAGGAAGAGATTCATCTTGGTTGTTGTCAGTTGTTGACATACGATTTTATTACGTACAGTGTAGCATTTCTTATTTGTTTAGGAATAGGAAGAATTACTAGAAAGGTATACCACTGGAAATAAATTCTAAAATATAGTAGTATATCTTCTACAAGCGGTGTTGGTTTAGTGGTAGAATGCCTGCCTTCCAAGCAGGAGACAA
>CAZJDZ010000005.1:0-24022 GCA_964544935.1 uncultured Candidatus Saccharibacteria bacterium
CGGGAGCACAAAAGCTTTCGCTCTGCTCAATCTTTTGTGCTCCCGCCAGGATTCGAACCCAGAACAGCGGTTCCGAAGACCGATGTGATATCCATTTCACCACGGGAGCATTTAATGAGATAATACTAACATAGTTTATGCCACAAATACAGCCTATAATTCAAGGTCAAGTTCCAAAAGAAGTGATGATGGTCATTGCAGTTCTTAATGCTGCCTCATTTGAAGCATATCTGGTAGGGGGTTGTGTTCGTGATCTTATTATGGGGATAAAACCAAAGGATTATGATGTGACAACAAATGCAACACCAGAAGAAATAATTGCACTTTTCCCAAAGACTTTTTATGAAAATTCATATGGAACGGTGGGTGTAGTAACTTGTGGGGAAGATTTAGGTACTGGTTGCTCTGATGAAACTGTAAAAATTGTTGAGGTTACACCATATCGTTTGGAGAGTTTATATTCTGATAATCGTCACCCTGATGCCGTTACATGGAGCAAAAACCTGCTCGACGACCTTAGTCGTAGAGATTTTACTGTCAATTCTATAGCATATAACCCCGTTACACATGAAATCATTGACCCTTATAATGGGCAAAAAGACATTGAAAACAAAGTAATTCAGGCAGTTGGGGACGCAAACACAAGATTTAACGAAGATGCGCTACGACTTATGCGTGCAATACGTTTTATGAGCCAACTTGATTTTGATATTGAAAGCGTTACACGTGAAAGTATTGATAAAAATAGCCAGTTACTTAATAACATTTCACGTGAAAGGGTTCGTGATGAGCTTGTTAAGCTTATTATGACTGATTTTCCTATGCGAGGAATTGCAATGATGAAAGAAACAGGTCTTTTAGAATATGTTGTACCTGAATTATTACGCGGGGTAGGGGTTACACAGAATCAGGCACATATGTATGATGTTTGGGAGCATAACCTTCGCACTCTTCAGCATGCAGCGGACAAGAAGTGGCCGTTACATGTGAGGCTCTCGGCAATTTTTCATGATATTTCAAAACCAGAAACAAAGCGTTTTTCACGTGAAAAGGGCGTTATTACATTTTATGGCCATGATGTAGTGGGTGGACGCGTTACACGTGAAATAATGGAGCGCTTAAAATTCCCGAAAGATATAACTGACAAGGTTTCTATGTTTGTGCGTTGGCATATGTTCTTCTCTGATACTGAGCAGATAAGTCTTTCAGCTGTCAGAAGGCTCATAACCAACGTAGGCAAGGATAATATCTGGGAACTAATAGATTTACGTATTTGCGATAGAGTAGGCACTGGAAGGCCAAAAGAAGAGCCGTACAGGCTTCGTATGTATGAGTCTATGGTAGAGCAGGCACTTAAAGATCCAATAACCCTCAAGATGCTTAAAACAGACGGGAAACGTATCATGGACGTTACACAGGAAACGCCTGGGCCAAAGATTGGCTATATTTTGCATGCATTATTCGATGAAGTGCTTGATAATCCAGAGAAAAACACTGAGGAATATCTTGATAGTAAAGCAAAAGAGCTTGTAAGTCTTTCAATTGAAGAATTAAAAGCATTAGGAGAAGCAGGGAAGAAGGAGATGGAAGGGAAGAATGATGAAATGGTTAAAGAGATCCGTAAGCAGTTTAAGGTAAAAGGAGATTAAGTACAATAAAAGACATTATAGAACAAGGATTTTAGTTATGTCCTTTATAAAGGACATTCTGTAAAAAGACTAAGTAACAATAACTAATGTTTGGGTTCTGCTATACTCTTCCTACATGTCTTCTTCATTTTCTTCAAAAAATCTTCATCCAATTACAAAAATTCTTCTAGAAAAAAGAGGGGTCGTTGGAGAAGAAGCAATCAAAGATTTTCTTTTTCCTTCATATGAAAAACATATTGGGGATCCATTTGCTATTCATGGGATGAAAGAAGCAGTTACAAGAATCGTACAAGCCATACAAAATAACGAAAAAATAGCAGTGTATAGCGATTACGATTGTGATGGGATTCCAGGAGGTGTACTTCTTCGAACATTTTTTGATGATATCGGATATCCTGTTGAAATGTATGTGCCTCATCGTCATAATGAAGGGTATGGGGTACATACTCATGCGGTAGATGCTCTTAAAGAAAGAGGTGTAACACTTATTATCACTGTGGATCTTGCAATTACTAATATTGAAGAGATTGCCTATGCTAAGTCTATCGGAGTAGATTTTATTGTAACTGACCATCACTTGCCGGTACATAAGGATGCTGCCTCCCAAGCTTTCGCCGAGCAGGGGGTAACAGCTGGTTCACAGGTCGTTCCAGATGCTGTTGCGGTAATTAATTCAAAACAAGATGTGTGTACGTATAGTGACAACATGTTGTGTGGGTGTGCTGTTGCATGGAAGTTATCATGCGCACTCCTTTCTATGCTTCGCAAGGATGCGAAACAGACGCGGAAGGAACACGGAACAGACGCGGAAGGAACACAAAATTCAAAATACGAAGAAGTTGTTGAGAAAGTTAAGTTACTCCCAGAAGCGTATGAAAAATGGATGCTCGACCTTGTGGGTATCTCGACAATTGCTGATATGGTACCACTTGTTAATGAAAACAGAGCACTTGCTCATTTTGGATTAAAAGTCCTTCGTAAAACAAAACGGCATGGACTTTTGCATATTTTTAATGAACAGAGAATAAAGAAAGAGTTTCTTACAGAGGATGATATTGCCTTTACTATCGCCCCGCGTATTAATGCTGCTTCACGTATGGGAGATCCAATACAAGCGCACTTGATGTTGTATGAGAAAGATAGAGAAAGCGCTGAAGGGTATGCTCGAGATCTAGAAGATCTTAATACACAGAGAAAAGGGGAGGTAAAAGATATTATTTCGACTATTTCTTTTGATCTTGATGTATACAAGAATGAAGTGATTGTAGTAGGGGATATGGCTTGGGGGCCGGGGATACTTGGTCTCATTGCGCAAAAAATTATTGATGAAACAGGAAAACCTGTTTTTGTTTGGGGGCAAGGAGATGATAAGACACAGGTGAAAGGGTCTTGTAGATCACTTGGAGATATTCATGTGGTGGAACTGATGGCTCATGTTGGACATGATGTATTTAGTCATTTTGGTGGGCATGAAGGAGCGGGAGGGTTTGCGGTGACTCTTGAGAAGTTGCCACTACTTTCAGACGCTCTTAATGAATCGATTAAACATGTTGAGAAAAAAGACATCGGTTCACAGGAAGTTATTGAGGATGCCTCACTTTCTTTTGATGATATCAATGAAGTGACATATGGAGCAATTGCGGTGCTTGCTCCATTTGGAGAAGCTAACCCAAAGCCTGTTTTTGCTATTCATGATGCAGAAGCACTTGCTACCAAGTGGTTTGGTAAAAAGGGGGAGCATTTTGAAATTGTATATGGAACGAGTAAAGGCGGACGTGTTAAAGCTATACAATTTTTTGCACCAAAAGATATTGAAGAAAAAACAAAACAACCACACACTGCTCTTGTTCATCTTGAGAAGAGCTACTTTGGTGGGAGGGTGGAACTAAGGATGAGGTTGGTGGAGGTGAGGTAGTAAGACGGGAAGACATTAAGACACCAAGACTTTACGATATAGAGAAAAGAAAAACGCGAGGGAGGATTGCCTCGCTCGCGTTAGAAGATATACCCGACCAACTCTGCACTACTTCTTTAGCACAGAAAGAATTCGATCATTCTCCTCTTGTTGTTTCAACTGTTGAATCATCCTCCTTTTGTCTAGATTTAGATGCTCACTGATGTCACTACTTGATGTTTGAATGTTTTTGGGAACATTAATTGCTTCGGCCTGTGAAGCGGTCTTAGCAGCTCCAATTTCAGCTTCCACGAGTTTACGTATCTTAAAGCCCAGATTTCTTCTATTGTTGCAACCGCAAATCCAGTATGCTCCATCCCCCGGACTGCTGCCGCAAACCCAGATCGAGTGGTACAGTCTAACTAATTCATCAGTTGTTTTGCACGAGTCTTCTTCCTGAGTCAAAAGGATGTTTTTCCGGCTTTCGAATGGCTCAACCACCAAATGCAAGTACTCTCTTTCTTCGTTGTACCATATGTCGGTAAGCTTCAATGCAATCGCTCTGTACTCGTTGAACGTTTTGAATTCTTTCAGCTTCCTGCCAACATCACTGAAGACGTCAATTATCCTAGAAAGGGTATAGATTTGTTCTCTCGACAAATCCCGGTACTCTTCTAAGCCAAGGGGTCCCCAACCTGTCTTGGAACGCATGTAGGCTTTGTACCAAACCCATAAATCTGAGCTTTCTCCTGCAACGTTGCGAATCCTCTTGCCAAGATTGAGAATATCCCCTAGGTTGCACTTTTCATTAGACTTAATCATTAGACCAAATTCTCGCCACAAACCTGGATAACCGGCAACCTCCTCAACTTTTTCCGGTGTAGATCCTGTTTCATTCGCAACTTCGCCCGAATCGATTGAGTTTGCCCACTCGAGTTTGGCGGTCAGCTCAATCTCGAACAGCACCCAAGGATCGACTTTTACCTCAACCACAGAAACCTCGTTGCTCCCACCGAACATAATTCTCCACAGATTAAAAATAAATTTGAACATATTTTCCCCTCACACCTACGCCATTTCCGAATGGAAATGTAACGTGGTGCACCTGCACTCCAGGATATGGACTGGTATCGATCACAGTGCATATTCTGGAGACAGGGGAATATTTTTGTTAAGGAACTGTTTCTTGTCTGATAACAAAATACAATAAAAAACATTAAATGTCAATTAGTTTGTCATTTCGCCTCTATAATTCTCACAAAACTATTGTATTATAATAGTATTTATGCTACTATTATTTTGACAATTTTGTCGTCATTTATGAAAAATAACTACTTATCTGCATCAGGTCTTGATGAAAAGGAATCCGTCGCCTATATGGCACTCCTTGAGCTTGGGGAGGCGACGATGAGCGAACTTGTGAAGAAGTCAGAGCTCAAACGGTCGACGTTGTATTTCATTATCGAAGCACTACACAAGAAAAGGCTGGTGAGTATTGTTAAAAAGGGTAAGAAAACAGTCTATACCGCTGAAGATCCAAAGAGATTGCTCGAACAAGCAGATGAGAATAGGCGTAATCTCGAATACTCGATGCCAGAGCTTCTTTCTATTGCAAATAATATTGTTAAAAAACCAAAAGTTAGATTCTTTGAAGGAGAAGAGGGAATAAAGGAAGTGTATAGAGATATTCTGAGATATCCTGATCAAAAAATGTATGCTTGGGTGTCAGAGTCGATGATGACGGGATTTGATTCGAAATTTATTACTGAGTACTACATACCAAAGCGTCTTGAGAAGAAGATATGGGCAGAAGTGATTGCGTCCGACACACCTATCGGTAAGGCTTTTAAAAGAGCAGATACCCCAGCACTCAGAAAGACAAAGCTCTTAGGTGCGACAGAGTTCCCTCTTTCGATTGAGATTAGTCTGTATGGAAAGGATAGAATCGGCTTCATGTCGATGGAGGACAAGCTCGGTCTGATTGTTGAGAGTAAACCTATTGCAGACACACTTCGAAGCCTTTTTGCGTATCAATGGAAGCACCTTGCGGAGTAGAAGTCATTCAATTCTTCGCACCAAAAGATATTGAAGAAAAAACAAAACAACCACATACGGCCCTTGTTCATCTTGAAAAAAGTTACTTTGGTGGAAGAGTGGAACTAAGGATGAGGTTGGTAGAGGTGAGGTAAGGAGAAGTGAGAGATGATGGTTTTATTTTCTTTTACTTAGGTCAGAGTATATACTTTAGTGATATACAAATATGTTACAAAAATTCCAACCAGAGTCACCAAGTATGGGACCTAGTACCGAAATTACTTTAGAAGAGCAGCAAGAAAAAAATCGAAAACATCTTCTGCATCATATCGGTGAACATATTTTTGATACACCTCCGCATTTTCAAGGAGAAGCGAAAGCTTTTCAAAGTATAGGAGACTCTCTTATTGGGGCAGTTGATGCACAAGTTGGTAGAACCGAACCTCCTCTTGATGTTAAGCGAGTACTTTTTCAATCTGGAAAAAGTTATGTGGTAATTGGTAAAAATGGAGTAGGGAAGAGTACATTCTTTGATGCATTTATGGAAAAAAATAACGCCTTCTTTACACAAGGTTCTTATGGGTATAAAGAGGGAGTACATGGAGCAAAGTCTCTCCGAATAGGGCGGCTTAATCAAGAAGAGTTGCTTGGTGAGATAGGGTCAATGCAGTCACGAGAGGTACTCCTTACAGCTATTGAAAAATATAAACAAGATTTTCCAATAGATTGGGAAGATATGGATAAGTATGATGAAAATATGAGAAACCAAGAAGCGCATCAGCGTGTAGAGGAGTTACTTGGAAAGATGCAGGAGCTTTTTGAAATTGATATATTTTTAGATAGAAAAGTGGAAGAACTTTCTGGTGGCGAGAGAACAAAGTTATCGTTGGCAATTTTACTTGCAAGTGAGCCTGACATTTTGTTCCTTGATGAGCCGACGAACCATCTTGATCTTGAAAGTATTGCTAAGCTTGTAGGTCTCTTTAAGGTGTATCAGAATGCAGGTGTTTCTATTGTTAGCGTGAGTCATGTTGAGTGGTTTTTAGATCTTGCTGGCAAAGATGGGACAATAGAACTTAAACGAGAAGCTGGCAGTAGAACAGTTACACAATCAAACTCCCCTCATTCAGAATATGTTAAAAAAGAAAGACATGAGACAGCTTTTATTAAACCAGTGGTATGGGATACAAAATATACATATCCATTTTCTCAAGCAACTGCTTTTATTACTGACCCAACTATTACACTTCCTAACTCTCCTATTAAAGACACTGAAGTTCCAACAGTTCATGGAGGTGAAATTACAGTTCTTTCCGGTAAGAATGGAACAGGGAAGACAAAAATCATGGAAGCCATGGTTAAGAAAGGTGGTCTTTATTTTAGAAAAGAAAAAGGTTTACAAATTGCGTATTTGCCACAGTTTTGGCCTAAAGATGTTACAGAAGGATCCGTAGAAGATTTTTTCTCATGGGTAAAAGAAAGCACTAATCCTCATAGTGAAAAAACTGCAGAGCGTTTTCGTAAACAATTAGGAGAGCTAGGTTTTAGAAGTGAAACATCGAAGCTATTAAACTCACCGATTAGTTCTTTGAGCGGAGGAGAACAGCGCTTGGTATGGTTTGTGGCAGTAAGTGTTCTTGAAGGGACAGACATGCTTATTTTAGACGAACCAACAAATCATATGGATGAAGCAGCAATGCATTTCATTGCAGAAGCAATTAAGTCTTTTCCTGGAGGGGTGGTGCTTTCTACTCATGACTTACGTCTTATGGAAGAACTTGGTGGTAATAAAGCAGAAAATAGACATGGTGTAGTAAATTGGGTTTTTGAGAGGAATAAGGAAGGTTCAACCTCAATCACTTCAAGTAAAGAAAGTCCACTTCATTACGCAGAAGGTGTTATCCATGAAGCACGAGGTAAAGCAGGAAGGGTACAATTATAGTGCTTAAACTGTATTGTAAAGAAATGTCTTTATACACCACTTATTCATCTTGAGAAGAGCTACTTCGGTGGAAGAGTGGAACTGAGGATGAGGTTGGTGGAGGTGAGATAATACAAGATATTAAGAGAAAAAGATGAAAAGAAAAAGGCAAGGGGTTACCCCTTGCCTTCGACACTGTGTTGTTTTCCATATCCATTCTCTTTACCCAACCGTTCACCGAACTTTGTTGTTGGTATGAGTTCGATGTTAGAGAGTGTGAATGCTTTTGACCTATCCTTTTTTGTAAGAACAAGACCCGATTTTCTCGTCAGAGCATCAAAAGCTTCAAGTGGTGTAGGGTACGGAAACCTTTTTTGCATTTCGCAAACCAAGAACCAGAATAGCTCCTTCACTGAGACTTGGCATAGCGGGTCACCGGAAAAGCTCTTTGACCTCGCCGCGTATTTCTCGGTATTGATCATGATGCTTCTGAGACGCCTCATACGATCCTGACCTACCATCTTCTTGAACGACAAGTATTCAGCAACACTAAGTCCTGCGTGATAAGCATAGTAACGAATCATTGAGTCTTCGTATTCTATTTGTAGAGATGTGACTCCGTAGTAAGGAGAACTTTTCTGTGGTCCTTGGTAGAGATCTTCAAGAAGGAGATTTCGCCCCCATAGTTCTTTTTTAAGTTTTTCTGATGACCAAGCAAACTTCTTGCAAATAGATCGAGGGGCCTCTTTCTGCGTAAGAAGGAAGATGGCTTCGTCAACTTGGGATTCCAAAAGTTCTTGTTTTCGAAGCATCCTTTGGAGAGTTGATAGCAAGCTACTAGGACGTAGTTTTAGCTCTAAGGCATCTACTTTAAGTTGTTCTAGAATTTCGGTAACACGCCCAAAATCTTTTTTATTGAGACCTTTTTTCCTAGTATTTGATTTCTTTGCATAGGTCCTTTTGCGTGTAGGTTGTGGTTGCTGCTGAATAGCTACCACCACTTCATTGATTGAGATTCCTAATGTTTCACTAATTTGTTTGATTGTTGTGCCTTCCGCTCGAAGCTTGAGCACTTGTACTGCAATTTTATTATTTTGAACGCTGCTGGTTACCATGAGTATTCCTCTCATTGAAAGTAAAGAACGGATGCAGATTACTCTAACACCAATATGAGTCTGGTGTCAAAGAAGTAAACAGGGGTAAGATTTTAAAAATAGTATCTGTAATATGCTAGAATAAAAATATGAAAATTAAAAAATATATTGCAGCTGGAATAACATTTTTTGTTATAACTGGCGGATTATATGCATACTTTATCCTTGGTAATCAAGCACGTGCCTCAAGAGCGCTCACACAAGGAAGAGAATATACATCTAAGATGTATGGCGACTATACAATTGCTGGTCAAAATTGCCAAGGGGAAGATTCTGATAATAATGGGTATGTAACTTGTAATTTTAGAATAAAGCAAAATTCTGGGGTTATCGAGAAAACAATTACGCTACAATGTCCAACATTTATTAAAAGTTTTATGGCAACAAGCTGTAAGGAGCAGGGGATTACAATTAATAATCAGTAGATTTAGTGGTTATATAAAAATAAATGAGACGGAGGGTGCTAGCCTCCGTCATAAAAGTCATCTATTCAAAAACCAAGTATTTTGTTTTGAAACTAGTATGCTCGTACCCAAAAGGCTCCCCTTCATACACAGAAGTCATTTTTCTACGCTCATGTGCAATTTGTGTATACAGAGCAATTGGGAAGAATTGCAAAGGAGAAACCCTTCCTTGTTCTCCTGTGAAATCCTTGTCTGAGGAAGGTGTGGGCTGAGATCCTGACAACTCTTCAGAAGGAATTATATGAAGCACCACTTTTTTTGCTTGTTTGAGGAGTTTGAGAATAAAAGTTCTTAACGCTGCTTCAGTTCTCACCATGTAGTGATGCTGTAGAGAGTTTACACAGATCAAGTTAAAGTAGTTGTTTTGATCAGAAAGAAGTAGAATATCTCGCTCAAAAAAACATGACTTCCTGTGACTTGCCAAAGCTTTATGGCTTTCGTAGTAGGTCTTCATTTTTTTAAGCGTATCCTTGTCCATACTGAAGCCTAGATAAATACCATAGGGTTGTTTCAGCGAGCTGACAAGGGTTCTATATGTTTCTATATCTCCACAACCAAGTTCAAGAATTGAATCGTAGAGACCTCCACCTAGGGACTGAGATAGTCCGGATAGTGGGGTGTGCGCTATTTCACTGTTCAGTACAAAGGTAAGATTTCCCTCTCCAGTAGACAATGAATTATTTTTCACGGGATTACTCCTGTATATGTAAACCTATAGTTGTAACATACAACTTCTACATATAACACTATAGATAAAATGTGATATTACAATTTTTATTTGTAATAAAATTACTTTTTTGTAAAAGTTCTTTAATTACAATATTTTTCTAGAAGTAAATATGACCTAAAAAAGGTCATATTTACTTTAAGTTTTGAATAATTAACAATTAAGTATCTATATTTTATTTAAATTAAATATTTTTTAATATAAATGTGACACTTTTTATGTCATATTTAAATGTATATTTAACATTGATAAATATAAGTTTTTTAATATTTTTGTGTATATAGTACCAAATTAAAAGAGTATTTCATGTTTGTTTATAAACTAGATTTTGTTAGCAGGATAATGAAAGCTTAAACGCTATCAATTCTGCTTACATTGAGTAACCCGTAGCAAAGGAGATCGAAATGAATTTCGTCGTCGTCGCAGGTGGATGGCCTCCGGTCAAAAGCTGAACAACCCGGCCCAAGAGCTGCCTTAAAAGCAGCTCTTTTTTTATGTTAAAATATGAATAAATTTTATGGGTTTATATTTTTTTACTAAAAATGAGCAAAAAGTTTTTTTAATTCTTACTGATAAGCCTGAATCAGTGACTTGTTTAGCTAAAAATGCAAAAGTACCAAGAACCTCAACTGAAAAAGTACTTAAAAGACTTGTTTTTCTTGGTTTTGCAATAGGTAAAAAAGTACATAACAAAAAGCGCCATCTTTACTCTAGAGCAAGCTTGCAAAGTATTAATGAAATTGTGGAATCTTTTAGGTTAGATTTACTGGGTAGTAAAGTTATAAATAAAATAGGTGTTAAGGTTTCTGAGGAATGTTTAGTAAATATTTATTCGGGACGCGAAGGTATTATAAATTCTTTAAAACACATGCTTTCCGTTAGAAGTCATGAACGTGTTTATGGAGTCCAAGGAGCAGATTCTTTGGCTGACTGGGTTCAATATCTTGGAGAAAAGGAAGTTGTTAATTTACATTCAATAATTAAACAGAATAATATTATAATTGTTTCATTAAGAAGTGGTAAGTTAAAAAAAGAAGTTGCAGATAAAAATAGGAAAATTAAAGAATCGTTTAAAGACAGACTCTCTCAGTCACACAGTATCCCTGATAAATTTTTCCATGAAAAATTATCTATTTATGTATTTAAGGATACTATTTTATTTATTGATCTGAAATCAGAAACAGCAATTGAGCTAGTGCATAAACCGTCTGCATCTGGTTTTCTTAAATTGATTAACTTTGTACTTACAAAGACAGATAGGGATAACCTATTTTAAAAAACCCTCGAGGTTATTCGAGGGTTTTGTTAAAAGCTAGAATCGAATGACGAAAGGTCCCAAAAGAAGTAGGAATATCAAAATTCGTTGCTAAGTAGCTAACTCCTAGAGATTGTGCTATTTCTTCTAATTGCTTTTCGCACATAAAATGGACAATTCCACCAAATTCTCCACAAAATTCTGATTCATCAAGTACACGTGTTACATTTTCATGAATACCGTGTGTATCTGGCAGAATAGTATCGATAAGTACTAGGTTGGCATGAGTAACAGCTTTTCTTATAAGGACTTCTTGTCTTTGAAAATCAAAGAGGTTAATAAGTGTATATGGAACACAGACAATATCGTAGATATTGGTCATACTAAGCAAGAAAAAGTTCTGTAGATGGAACGAAAGTTTAGGAAATCTTGTCTTGGCATAGGAAACAAATGAGCTATTAGTATCTATCCCTGTGTATGTATCAACAATTCCCTCAAGATGTTGACCTATATCACCGAGACCACTGCCAACCTCAAGTAGGCTAATCGGACCATTGTGAGAAATTCTATATTGATCAATGTACATCTTGAATGCTAAATATTCAGAGGTACGATTATGAAGAATTCCTTGGTGTTTCATGATGTCTAAGAAAACCTCAGGGCTCATATTTTGCTGTGGAGTTTCAATAGCTTCTATTCTTGACATGGCATTTCTCCTAGAAGTTTACTAAGGTCCATCCATTATGGTATATGGATATCAAAATAAAGACAACGTTGACAGTTTATACTTTAAAAGATGTATGTTTGTATTTAATTTTGGTAGAATGGAACCATGAAAATTACTATATATACTGATGGATCTTCACGAGGCAATCCAGGTCCTGGTGGTTGGGCTGCAATTGTACTTACTGACAGTGAGGTGATCGAGCTTGGAGGCAACGAAACGCTTACGACAAATAACAGAATGGAATTAATGGGAACAATCGAAGGTCTTAAACATATTAATGCAAGACAGCAAGACACAGAAGATGGGGAGCAAAATGATTATAAAGTGACTGCTGTTGAAGTGTGTACTGATAGTGAATATGTAAAAAAAGGAATGACAGAATGGATTAAGGGATGGATTCAGAAAGGATGGAAGACCTCGACAAAGAAAGATGTACTCAATAAAGATCTTTGGGAAAAATTATTGCACGAGGAAGAAAGACTCAAGAAAGGCGGAGTTGTTCTTACGTGGAAATATGTGAGAGGTCATGCTGGAGTTCCTGGCAATGAGCGCGCGGACACAATCGCAACAAGCTGTGCAGACATGATACAAGGAAAACACGGTGATGCAAACGGTTTGCAATTGTTTCGAGGAGAGCGAAATGCATATCCGTACTTATAAGTTCGTCTTTTTTTTATGCACAGAGCAACTATCATAACCTTACTTGGAATTGTTGTGGGGGTTGTGCTCGGTGAAAAAACTGTCCACGGGTCAGTTATCGCAAGTGTGGCAGCTGTGGCTAGTATATGCTCCTTAAGTATTTATTTTTTTGAGAAGAAGTATATAGGTAGAGAAAATAAAAAAGTAACTACCTCTACATTTTCTCTCTCTCATTATATTGGTTTGTTTTGTATTGCGCTTGCGCTTAGTATTGTGCGAACACAATTTGAAGAAGAAAAAAGTAATTTTATCTGCGAACGTTCGTGTACATTTCAGGCAACTGTCGTTACTGCGGCAAAAGAAAAAGATGCATATCAAATAGTAAGTGTTCTACCGGAGAGTGAAGTTTCTACGAGGTATGTTCAAATAAGAATTCCTCTGTATCCAAAATTTCAAGTAGGGGATAGGGTGACTCTTTCAGGTGTGGTTTCGCTACCGAAAACATTCATTCAAAATGAAGGTAAGCGTCCATTTAAGTATGCTACATATTTAGCACTTCATAATGTCGGGAGTGAGATGTTATATCCAAAAATAGAAATTATACGTACTGTTGAAAATACTAAAAATATTTTTGTATACTTACAATCTTTACGAGAAATTTTTGTAAGCACTGTTTCTGTGTATGTCGATGAGCCGGCTTCGTCACTCGCAACAGGGATGCTTTTTGGTGATCGGACAATGTCACAAGAACTTGTACAAACATTTCGTGTAGCAGGTCTTTCTCACATCGTAGTACTGTCTGGCTTTAATATTGCGATACTGATTAGCTTTGTACTTTTGCTCGCTGTATTCATGCCTCTTATTGTAAGAGTGTTGTTTGCATTTTTAGTCGTAATATTTTTTGTCCTCATGGTTGGGGCTGAAGTTAGTGTCATACGTGCAACACTTATGTCAGGAGTTGCACTCACGGCATTATTTTTTGGGAGAGCTTATTCTGCTCGTCAAGCGCTACTACTTTCTCTTATTGCTATCATTATGTATGAACCAAAATATCTTTTGTATGATGTATCCTTACATCTCTCTTTTTTGGCAACAGCAGGAATTATTTACTTACAAGAAGTATTTAGTATTCTTTTTCAAAAAGTTACGTCAAAAACATATCGAGAAATTTTGATCACAACATCTGCGGCATACGTGGCAACATTACCATACATTATGTATACCTTTGGAACAATTTCGATCTACGCGCTTATCGCTAACATGCTGGTTCTTCCTCTTGTTCCGGTCATGATGCTCGTAACTTTTTGTATCATTGTTACAGCCCCGTTTGCGAACTTCTTTGGATTAATTTTTGGGTACATAGATACCTTTTTAGGTGAGCTTATTATTCTTGTTGCACGCAGCGTCGAGACACTTCCTTTTGCTGCGATCACAGTTACTGTTTCGTTTGCAGGTATGAGCTTGCTCTATGTAGGTATTATTATATTTTCATATTTCTTTACCATACAAAAAAATAATGAAACGTTGCTCACAAAAGACGATTCAATTATTTCTGGAATAATCTCTTATTAAATAAGACTATGCATTTTTTTGTTGGGAGAATGTTCTGTATACAAAAAAGAGTACAGTGATTCCAATAAGAAATGAAACGCCAGAGATCTTTCCTAAAGTAACATGTTCACCAAAATAATATCCAAGAAATGTAAGTGCATTAGCCCAGAGGAATGATGCAATTAAAAAGATGCATGATGTGATTTTTGTCTTTGTTTGCGCGAGGCCAGCAACGATTGGAATAAATGCTTTTATCGAGGGTATTAGTTTTCCAAAAAAAATCCACCACATCCCTCGTCGTGAAAAAGTTGCGTGTAGACCGGTGTGTATTTTTGTAAATGTGGCATCATCAAGCATGAGTATTTTTTGAGCAAGAGGTTTATCATATTTTTTGATAAGCATAAATGTGATAATGTTTCCTAATGTGTTTCCGAGAGTTCCTGCAATTATTGTCGGTATAAAAAGAAGTGATCCTGTGCTTACAAAGTAACCACAAATAATGTAGAGAAACTGTGATGAAGGAAAATTAACTGCACCATTGGTAAGCATCAATATAAAAATTGCAATGTAAGAAAATTGAGAAATTATTGTATGGAGATCTGGCATAAGAAGTAGTATACAGTGTGAAGAACAGAGCGTATAGCGTGTAGAAAAGAAAGGTACGACCACGAAGTGGTCGTACCTTTCTTTGAGTGATATCATATATGATATGAAAGTCTGGTATGAAGAGACGAGACAGACAGTTAAAAGTTTTTTCCATGAGTATGGAAAACTCGTAAGTTGTATTGTTCTCCTTCTTGTGATGTGTGTTCTTTTTAATGAGCTCGTCACATCGCTTACTCCAAAAAAATTACGAGTATCTTTTTTGGATGTTGGCCAAGGTGACGCTATCTTGGTACATACTCCAAGTAGACATACTATGCTCATAGATGGAGGGCCTGATGACCGAGTACTTGAAAGACTTGCTGATGAACTTACATATTTTGGTAAACATCTTGATGTGCTCATTGCAACACATGGTGATGCTGACCATATTACAGGACTTATTCCAGTCCTAAAAAAATATGATGTTGGTCATGTTGTTATGTCTCCGCTTTCTGGGCATACGGGAATTTTTAGTGAGCTTGAAAAAAGTATAGCTGAAGAACAGGTGGCAGTGAGTGTTGCAAAAAAAGGAGATGAAATTATTTTTGGTGACGGAGTAGTAGCACATATTTTGTATCCCGAAGCAAATTTTCACGGAAATGAAAAAGATACAAATGATGCATCTGTATCACTTGTGCTTACCTATGGAGATGAATCAGTGTTACTCACTGGAGATCTTCCGAGTACGTATGAATCAAAACTTATTCAAGAGGTGCTGCCACAGCATATAACTATCTATAAAGCTGGGCATCACGGGAGTAAATATTCAAGCGGAGATAGGTTGCTCTCGTATAGTAGACCACTCTACACTGTGGTGAGTGCAGGTAAAGATAACAGGTACGGACACCCTAACCCTGAGACTCTTGGAAGACTAAAAGTCTATACACAAGAAATTCTTTCGACGATTGATAAAGGAACAATCACGTTCTTACTAGATGGGGATACGACGGAAGTGCATACAAGTAAATAATGCAAACTATTTGCATAATTTACTGAAGAAGTAAAAGTCCTCAACAAAATGGAAACAGTACTAAAGGTTAGTATTCAATGGTAAAAGGGAATGAGATGGAAGCATCTTTTTCAGGGAGACCAGATGGATTATCTTTCTTGAGAACAAGAGTTGCTTTACCTGTATACATTTTAGGGATCACAATATTTGCTTTGAATGGAACAAATTCAGTCGTCATCCATTCACTCTGAGCTTGTGCAATTCCTTGTGCAAGGAGTACTCCGTTCTTATCATGCACTTCTATAGGAAATGATGCTTCGAAAAACCAAGTGCCACGTGCTTTGCCTAGTACACTAAATTCTTTACCGGTAACAGCCCCAGGAAAGGGAACGTTAACGATAATGTTATCTGCAGTAGCGTTCGAATAGGTAATTTTTTCAGGGAGCTCCTCGGCATATGTTCTTCCGTCAGGAGTCTTGCACTGTCTTGGGTGACTTTCGAGAATTGGGTACCCAGCACGTAAACAGTCTTCGAATGAAAGTACTGCGGGAGGAAGTTGCTGTATTTCTTTTGGTGTAAAAAACTTCCACGATACAGCAAGAGTAGTTACACAAATAATCGTCATCACGAGGATTGTTGTAGTATGTTTCATATACTATGAATATATACCTACTTCAGTATAAAAACAACTAAAAAAGAGGATATCTCTATACGTACGTAAAGAAAAATGCGATTACATATGTAGTAATCGCATTTTTCTTAATATTTAAAGCTTGATTTGGAGGTGGATTCCTTTTTTCATGCAAGAAGTACAGATCTTTACACGGGGACCATTAGGGATACGTGCCCACTGAAGGTTAGGGTATACACGACGAGAACCACAAGGATTAAACTTGGTAGCACGAACAGAGTTAGAGTATTTTCCAACAACTTTTGAACCTTTTTCGCAGAGAGGACAGATGTTTGCCATAGATTTCTAGTTAGTCGTCCTATCTTACTATATATATGGACTTTTTGCAAGTTCGGTTTTTACTTTTTAGTTGCTTTCGAAACATAGTAATTATAAGGGTGTGGCACAAAAGTGATTTCTTAGAGATTTTCATTTTTTGATGTAATGAGAGCTGTTATATAGAGTATTTAGGAATATTTAAAATGTAGTCAACGGTATTGGTTACATTAACAGTTTAATGGCTACTCATTATGATATGATTGTTAGTATGAACGAATTAATTGGCATTTCACAGGGAATATTTCCGTTTCTTATTATTATCTTCTCTATCATTTTACATGAAATAGCTCATGGTTACGCTGCATATGTACAAGGGGATTATACAGCGCATAGGGCAGGACGTCTTACGCTTAACCCTGTTCCGCATATTGATATGATTGGGTCTGTGATTATTCCGTTTGTAGCATTTCTCACAGCTGGTACATTTTTTGGTTGGGCAAAACCCGTTCCATATAACCCATACAATATTCGTACAAGAATTGGGCTTGCATTTGTTGCATCTGCTGGGATTCTTACTAATCTTTTACTTGCGTTTATTGCAGCTATTGCATTTAAGTTTCTTTTTATGCAAGGAATTCTCACAGAAACTCTAGGTAAGGCAATATTTACTGTTATTTCTGTTAACGTTTCACTTGCATTCTTTAATCTAATCCCGATCCCTCCGTTTGATGGAATGGCCATCTTAGAAGCGCTTTTCCCAAAGTTAACCATTAAACATAACTTTGTGAACAATCCTCTCTATATGGTGGGGGCAATTCTTATAGCATCTGTCCTTTATTCAATATTCATACCACACGTATTTTCCTTTATAGAATCAGTTCTTTTGTAATGTTGATGCAGAAGAGTGTATAAGTTGTCTTTTATATTTGTCTTTTATTTTGTATACTAGATGGACGATGTATTCCCTTCCTTTTACAAAACAAAAAACGGCAAAGAAAAGATCAATGCAAGGCATTTCTTCTCGTGGTCATGTACCGAAGGAGACTCCAAAAGTATTTAAAAAATCACGACAGATTAGTACTGTTACACATAAAGAAATAGCTTCCCCGTATCTTAAAAAAATAAAGCGTTATACAAAACAAGGGGTAAAGTCCTTGCTGCTTTCTTCGGCGTTTCATTCATCATTTAAAATTGTATCTTGGGTTGTTATTTCTTTTGGTTTTGTATATGGTTCGTATTTTTTTATCAGTAAAACGTTTGCCAATGAAGTTGTGGTTTCACAAAGTGAAATTGTTGCACGCGTGGCAAGGCTTACCCCATTACCTGCTGAAGACCCTTACGAGATTGTCCGTGTGCAAGATGAAACAGATTTACGGAAACAAAATCCTTTTTATAAGGATATAAAAGAAGGCGACTACATACTGATGTATAAGAATGTAGCTGTTATTTACGACTTACGGGCTAATGCTATTGTGGCAGTGAAACACGTTGAAGGTGCTCCAAGATAGTATTTTCCGCTATTTTTTCTTTAAGAAAAGATAAAGAGGGCTTGCAAATTAGTATTTTGTTTGGTAGTATTCTACGTACAATTCTATTTTCGTTTTTTATGCCAACAATTAACCAACTCGTAAAGAAATCACGTTCTCAAGTAATACGTAAATCACGTTCTATTGCGATGACTCGTGGTTTCAATGCAATTCAGAACAAGCCTAATTTCTATAATTCACCATTTAAGCGTGGTGTATGTATTAAGGTGACAACAACAACACCTAAGAAGCCAAACTCTGCACTTCGAAAAATTGCTCGTGTTCGTCTTACTAACGGAATGGAAGTAACTGCATATATTCCAGGAGAAGGACACAAACTTCAGGAACACTCAGTAGTAGTACTTCGTGGAGGACGTGTGAAGGACTTGGCTGGAGTACGTTACCATATCGTTCGCGGAAGACTTGATGCAACATCAGTAGATAAGCGTCGTCAGGCACGATCACTCTACGGAGCTAAGCGTCCAAAGGCAGGAGCAGCAGCACCAGCAAAGAAGAAATAACTAACGCGGACATCGCAGACTGGATGCAGACCACGCAGACATACACAAAAAAAGCGCAACCGAAGGTTGCGCTTTTTGCTATCAAGATTCCTTGAAGTGTCTTTTGAGGTTGAGTCAGCGCTTGTTAACTGTAATGTGTTAGAATACAACAATGAAAATTGCTACATATAATCTCCATAATCTGTATGATCCGGGAACGTTTGTTGATGATAAAACAACAGAACCAATCAACGAGCGTTTTTTTAATGAACGCATTGCATATTTTACTGAACAGTTTCGTACACTTAAACTTGATATTATCTGTCTTCAAGAAGTAGGAGGGGAAAAAGGTGTCGCCTTAATTGGAGATGCGCTTGGGTATAGTTATTTTTTTGCAAAGCCAAATAAGCGAGGGATTCGTATGGCTGTCCTCTATAAAAAAGAGCTAACAGAATATATTTTTTGCGAGAGTGTTAATCTTGGTAGTCTCTACATTCCTTCAATACAAGAACGAGGAGATACAAAGGATTTACAACCAATTGTACAGTCAAGAGATATTCTTGAGATCACGCTTCGTACTAGCGAAAAAACAATTTCTATTAACACGTTTCATTTAAAAAGTAATCTTCCACAGTATCTAGAAGGTGATGATATAGAAAATGATAGTGAAGCATATGTAGATGGGAAGTTTCGTTGTGTTTTGTATAAGATAATGGAACTTCGCGCAATAAGAAAACATGCAACTTCACGTCTACAAGAAGGTAAGGAAATAATTTTACTTGGGGATTTTAATGAGAATAATATAGCAAGTACATTTGATATCCTTAAAGGAAGTCAAAAAGAAGAATTGCGATTAGAAGATGTGCTTAAAACATATGAAGGGGATGTAACTACTCATTATCATAGAGGAGGTAAGCTTACTTTTGATACTATTCTAATTTCACAAGGACTAGTTGAGAAAGTTACAGAAGTTAACGTGGAGAATAAAGAGTTGAAGGATTGCAGTATGCTTCCACTTGAAGCAGAAGTTGTGGGGACAGATCACGCGCTTGTCTGGGTTGATCTTAAGGATAAGTAGTAGTTTTTAAATATGATTATTAGTAATACAGTGCGGCAGGCAAAGCCTACCGCACTGTATTACTAAACCTAAGTAAAGATATTTGCAGGGTCTCTCCTCATTTTGTAGTATTATGTATGAACTCTTTCTTCTGAAAGCAGGGTGTCATGGAAACCATACTGTTTGTTATAGTTCCTATTCTTGTGCTGCTCGGTTCTTTGTTTGCTTTGTACAGAGATCGTACGCGAAGTCATCTCTATACGGGAGTGATTGACGATAGATTTTTGAAATATTTTGAAAAAGGAGCTAAGTACACGCTCTATGAATTTATCAAGCACGTAGACTATCTAACAAGAGGTGGCATACAACTTGAAAAAGAAGCTTTATGTGCATGGCTGGAAGATGCTTCCAAGAGAGGTGCCCTTTCAAGTAAGCGGGAAAAAATTCCACTAGAAAAAGGATACTACGAAGCAAATAGGTATTTTCTTCCTGAAACGGCGCAATGAGCGCCGTTTTTTCATTTTTGCTATTTTTTATAAATTATTGTAGTATACATAGCACTCGTTACTGAGTAATGAAGCACTTACTGAAATTAACATCTTGTGGAGTACCCTCTGCTTCGGGGAACTAGAACACAAGAAAACCTAACAGCTTTTAGCTTTTAGCCATTAGCCTGTAGCGATACGGATGAATTCTGTATTAGCTACAAGCTACCTGCCACAAGCTACGAGCTGCCCAAAAGCTATGCGTCGTAAAGTAAAAAATCGAAATATTGTATCTCCTGATTCACGATATAACTCAATGAAGGTTTCTAAGTTTATTAACTATGTGATGGAAGGTGGTAAGAAGTCTACTGCACAAGATATTGTGTACGGAGCTTTTGATATCATCAAAGAAAAGCTTAAAGTGGAAGACCCTCTTGAAACTTTTAATGCTGCGCTACAGAATGCAGGCCCTGTAACTGAAGTTCGTTCACGTCGTATCGGTGGAGCAAACTACCAAGTTCCTCGTGAAGTACGTGAAGATCGTCGCTTTATGCTTGCACTTCGTTGGATTCTTGAAGCTGCAAACAATAAAAAAGGAAAAGCTATGCGATTCAAGCTTGCTGATGAGCTTATGGCTGCTGCAAACAACGAAGGAACAGCGGTTAAGAAGAAAGAAGATACACACAGAATGGCAGAGTCGAACAAGGCTTTTGCACACTTCGCCTGGTAATTTTTCGTCATAAATTGGCGCAGCGCTTTGTCGTTACGGAATTTTTCTTAGTCGCCGTACTAGTTGTACGACTTCTTCGAAAAAATCCTATACTCCTCGCACTGCATCCAATTTCTTACGAAATTTACACCCATGAGCAAAATGTGTGTCGAACTGAAAAAGCACCCAACGGGTGCTTTTTTAATTCAATAAAACGGATCTTGGTAATCCCGCAAGTAAAACAAACTATGGTTTTCTTTGTTTTCAACTAAGAGCCCTCTTGTTTTTGTGGTAAATCAGGGGTAGTATAGAGGAGTCATCAACAACAATAAGGGTAATCCTTATGAAAATCGCTATCTGGGTGCTCTCATGCCTGCTTACCCTCTCTCTTTTCGTTAATGTACTACAAACCTACGGGTATGTGCATTTCGGAAAGCTTGGGCATTGCAGTACGAAGTAACCTTTCGATCCGCAGTTGAGGCACAAGGCCACATGGATCAAACAATATTTATTGTATTGGCCATGTGGCCTTTATTATGTCTAATACTAGTAAAAGTGAGGGAGATAGTTAAGGTTGTGATTATAAAATCAAAATTAAAGATCAAAGGTTTTGGATACAAATAGTGCGGCGCTGTAGGCGCCGCACTATTTGTGTTTTCGCCCAATATATCTCATATATCTTTTGTTTCATTGTGTTGCAAGCTATTGGCTAAAAGCCAATTTTCATGATAGTATTACTATCACTGCAAAAGCGGTTTTTCTTTTCCCTATTTTGTATATACAAGAAAGGGAAAACGAATTTGCAATGCAAATTCGTTTTAATTAATAACCAATTACTAATAACCAATTACTATTATCACTATGGCTCGCGACTATCCACTTAACAAAACACGTAACTTTGGAGTTATTGCTCACATCGATGCGGGTAAGACAACAACAACTGAACGTATTCTTTTCTATACTGGAGTATCACACAAGATCGGTGAAGTGCACGATGGTGCAACCCAAATGGACTGGATGGAGCAAGAGCGTGAGCGTGGTATCACTATCACTTCAGCAGCGACAACTGCGTTCTGGAATCCTACATACATGCCATCCACGGATGTTTCTAAGAAATGTCGTTTCAATATCATCGACACTCCAGGGCACATTGACTTCACTATTGAAGTGAAGCGTTCTCTTCGTGTGCTTGACGGTGCGGTTGTGGTGTTCGACGGTGTAGCTGGAGTAGAGCCACAGTCAGAAACTAACTGGAGATATGCGTCAGATGCTTTTGTGCCACGTATTTGTTTTATCAACAAGCTCGACCGTATGGGTGCAAATTTTGACAAAGCGTTTGATTCTATCCTTGACCGTCTTTCAAAGAAGGCTGTTCGTATGCAGATGCCAATTGGGGCTGAAGAAAATTACAATGGTATCATTGACCTCCTCACTATGAAGGAAATGACTTTCACAGGAGAGATGGGTAAAGAAGTTGGTACAGCAGAAATCCCAAGTGATCTTCTTGAAGAAGCAAAGAAGCGTCGTGCTGAAATGGTTGAAAGAATCGTTGAGACCGACGAGAATCTTATGACTCAGTACCTCGAAGGAAAAGAATTTTCTATCGAGGTTCTAAAAGAAGCTGTTCGTAAAGCAACTCTTGCAAATGAACTTTTCCCAGTATTCTGTGGATCAGCTCTTAAGAACAAAGGAGTTCAGCTTGTGCTCGATGCTGTGATTGATTACCTTCCATCACCTCTTGATATCGCTGCACCAAAGGGTGTTGATGGTAATACTGGTGAACCTACTGTTGTAGAAGTTTCTGATACAGCACCTTTTACAGCTCTTGCATTCAAGTCAATGGCAGATCCATTCGTAGGCCAGCTTACATTCTTCCGTGTATATTCAGGAACACTTGAAGCTGGATCATATATTTATAATGCTACAAAGGAAAAGAAAGAGCGTGTATCACGAATCCTCCGTATGCATGCAAATGAGCGTGAAGAAGTGAGGACTGTGTATGCTGGAGAAATTGCAGCAGCTGTAGGTCTTAAGGATACAGTTACATCAGACACCATGTGTACTGAAGAGCACCCAATTATCCTTGAACGTATTGTGATTCCAGAATCTGTGATCTCTATGCGTGTAGAACCAAAGACAAAGGCTGATCAAGAAAAGATGGGTATCGCACTCTCAAAGCTTGCTGTAGAAGATCCTACATTCCGTGTAGCATCTGACCCAGAGACATTTGAAACTATTATTTCTGGGATGGGTGAACTTCACTTGGATATTATTGTTGATCGTATGAAGCGTGAGTTCAATGTAGAAGCAAATACAGGTAAGCCTCAAGTTGCGTACAAGGAGACTATTCTTGGATCTGCTTCTGGTGAAGGTAAATATATCAAGCAATCAGGAGGTCGTGGACAGTATGGTCACGTGAAGATCAATATCAAACCTATTGACTACACAATTGCTATTGAAGATCTTCCAAAGAACACCAAGCGTTATGACAACTTTGAGTTTATTAACTCAATCAAGGGAGGTGCTATTCCACAAGAATTTATTACTCCTGTAGAAAAAGGTCTTCGTGAAGCAATGGACCGTGGAACACTTGCTGGATTCAAGATGGTAGATGTTTCATGTGAAGTGTACGATGGATCTTTCCACGAAGTGGACTCTTCAGAAATCGCCTTTAAGCTTGCAGCTGGTATGGCTCTTGCTGATGCAGTAGGAAAAGCGAAGCCAGTCATCCTTGAGCCAATTATGAAAGTAGAAATCGTTACACCGGACAAGTTCTATGGAGATATCACAGGCAACCTTTCATCTAAGCGTGGTCAGATTGAAGGAATGGATGAACGTGGACAGGATAAGGTAGTGCGTGCAATGGTTCCGCTCTCTGAAATGTTCGGGTATGTGAACAGTCTTCGTTCAATGACAGAAGGGCGTGCATCATTTACTATGGAATTCGGAAAGTATGATGTGGTTCCAGCAAATATTGCTAAGGATATTGCAGAAAACAAGAAATAAACATTTTTGGAATTTAAACAAAAAATGAGCCAAGAGCTCATTTTTTGTTTTCTAGGATATCCACATGTCTGTGTAACAGTCTCTAGAAGACGGTATATACTAGTTCTCAGTACATTATACATAGCCCTTTTGTTTTTCTTACATTAATTTATTACTCATATGAATACGTTTACTAAAAAGT
>CAZJDZ010000005.1:24122-67396 GCA_964544935.1 uncultured Candidatus Saccharibacteria bacterium
TAGGTAAAATTACTGCAGCAGCAATCAACGCTGCAACAGGAAGCTCAGATACCCAGATGCCAGAAATTTTTGTAACCACAAAGAACCCAACGGTTACACCAGGGAGACAGGTTGCTATTTCATGGATGTCTGCATATGCAACTTCATGTAAGCTTCCGAATGGAGCAACTGCAAAAATTGGTGTGTATTATGTAAGACCAACAAAAACAACAACATACTCAGTAACATGTACAAATGGAGCAGGTTCTGCAACAAAGGAGATCACAATTACCGTTGTCCCTACAGGAACAGTTATCAAGCCAGCAACAGGAACAGGTGTGAGTGTAGGTTCTCCGTCTACTGGAACTGTAACTACTGCACCTAGTACAGGGCATTCTGCGCATAATCACTACGGAAGTACAACTAACTATGCGCCAATGAAGTTAGCAGTAGTTGCTGATGCTGATATAAATGATACAGCGGGTAATGGTGTTACATGGGTAACAATTGCACAAGAAGGGGAGCCATACACACTTACAGGTATTCAGGTTGTCCGTATGGGAACAACTACCTCAGATGGGGTAAAAAGATATTACAAGAGACAAGATGTCGGTACTACACGATGTAGCTTTAATTGGGATATAGAAAAAGATTTTGCTTTCCCAGATAAAGATCCAGCGCCAGGTATCAAGAAAGTTTGTCAGATGAGAGTTTCATCTAAGATTACCGCACCTGCCCCTATGCCAATGGGTGGACCTGATATTGATGTCGCAAAAATTCCACCAGGATGGAAAGGGGTTGAAACAGAAAATGTTAAGTATACAGGAGAAATGCCGCCAAATTCAGGTGATGGTATCGGTGCGTTTCGTACTGTTTGCGATTATTCACACATGTCATTTGATGATCCAATCGTAAAACCTGGTCAACCAGGAGCTGCTCACCTCCATACATTCTTTGGTAATACAAGAACAAATGCATTCAGTACTGTAGATAGTATTGCGAATCAAGGAAATTCAACATGTCGAGGAGGTATTGCAAATAGATCATCATATTGGGCGCCTGCTATAATTGATACACGCACAGGTACACCTATGGCACCAAGAGCAAGTAACTTCTACTACAAGACTGGATATAATGGTATCAAGCCAGAAGAAGTAAAACCTTTCCCTGCAGGATTAAGAATTCTTGCTGGAAATCCAAATAATAATCGTCCAGCAGATACAAGTAAGTGGGAAGATTTACATTTTGGGTATAGTTGTATCGATGGAACAGATAAGTTTTATGGATGGACAAGTGAAATACCTAACTGTCCAATTGGCTCAACACTAGTAATGAACGTTAATTTTCCTCAGTGTTGGGATGGAGTGAATCTTGATTCACCAGACCATCAGAGTCATATGTCATATACTGTTGATCGTAAGTGTCCTGCAACACATCCAGTACCGCTTGTTGCTATAACCTTTAACGTAGATTACCAAGTTAAAGAAAAGGATGCACCTAAGTATTGGAGGCTTTCTTCAGATAGTTATGATAAAGCTTTACCTTCAGGGTATTCAGCACATGCTGACTGGTTCTTTGGTTGGAAAAAAGATGTAACAGAATCGTTCATTAAGAATTGTGATCAGGCAGCAAAAGATTGTGCATCTCACATGCTTGGTGACGGAAGAATAATCTTCTAATAAGTCATATCTATTCTTAATAGATAAACAAAACCTCTCACAAGAGAGGTTTTGTTTTTTGTTAACGATTTTTATAGTTCTATATATCATCTATATATGTAATTTTATCAACAGAGTAGGGCGTCTTTAGAGTGGTATACTTTTTGTATGAAAAAAATCATACTTATTATGAGCATGTTCCTCGGTGTTTCATATGCAGGAGCAGCTACATCATGTACAGATATTGGTGTGAACCTTTTTCGATTTCAGGAATCATCAAACGTGCTCACTTTTCAAAATTTTCTTTTTGATAAAGGCTTTTTAAAAGCGACGCCAAATGGTTACTTTGGAAATCAAACATTTGCCGCTGTAAAGCTCTATCAGCAAAGTAAGGGTCTATCTGCCGTTGGAAATGTTGGACCACTTACACGCGCTACCATTAAAAAAGAAACATGTACAAGTCTTTCAAGTACTACAACTGCGGCAACATCTCCTGTTGTTGGTAAAACAAGTCCTGCAGCCGCCGCACCTATCCCTACACTGAGTCAATCTTCATTACAGACACTTGCTACCCTTAATCCATATCCAAGCACTCCATCTGGAATGCGTAATGGAAAAAGAAGAGAAGACATAACAGCGCTCCTAAAAGCAATCTACGCACGATATGTTGATTCTCATGGGGTTCAGGTTATGTCAGTAGGTGAGACGCCTATTGAACTTTGTGCATACCTCAAACCTCTTAAAGTTGAAATCGCTTCATCTACTCTAGGTGATGTTGTTGTTACAAAAGATTCTCCATGCCTTAAGTATGTTGATGTCTCATACTTGTTTCCAAATTTCTTAACAAATGTTCCTCGTGATCCAAGTATTATTTCTTCTGAAGATGTTCTCGGATATACAATTATGCGTTCAGAGTATAACGACATCACTATCCAAGCAAAGAGTGCAGAAGATGGGGCGATTATTAAGGTAACATGTAACTTTAACGGGTACTGTAAAGATATTAAGTATATAACTACGCTTACTTATAAAAAACCTAGCATAACATCACTTAGCCGTACAACATTTCTACGAGATGCTATAACTGCAACACCCCTTACAATCACAGGAGCAAATTTTACTGAGAAAAATATAATAAAACTGTACTCAGGATATACCTTGAAAGATACTATTTTAGGTGAAGTTACTTCGACAGAAGTTTCTTCTACAACTGATAAAATAACATTGGAAAATAATTTATTTAATCAGCTCTATCCATGTACATACGGAAACTGTTCTGAAAAGTTACCTCTTGGCGACTACATGCTTTCTGTTACTAATGAAGGAGGGGTGAGTAATACTCTTCGTGTTACTTTGAAAGGATTTACAACATCAACTATTGCCACACATGATAGTACTTCTATTACCCCTACGACAAAGAATGTAAAAGTAGCAACACTTACACTAAGTAGCTCATACCCACTATCGCTAAAATCACTCACACTCACTTCAACCTCAACTGCTAAAAATCTTCCAGCAAAACTAACAAATTTTGTCCTTAAGGATGCACTTACTGGAACATCTTATGCTGGGGGGTCTGGAGTCTTTGGTTTTTCTGGGGTAACTCTTTACGAAAATCAGTCAAAAATATACGATCTCTATATTGATGTAAGTGATATGGAATTTACGGACGCAGGTTTTATAACCTACGGTGGAAAGATTGGGGTAACCGATGATGTAACTGGGGCACAAATGGAGATTCCTATTAAACCATTCTCATTTACGGTTTCGTACTAAATGACAGCTTTTGCAGTTAGCTTGTAGCATGTAGCTAATATAAAATACTGAATACGAAACACAAAGCGCGGTTTACGACTGTGCTTTGTGTCAGATCTTTGCTAACAGCTAAAGGCTACAAGCTAGTAGCTACCCAGTGCTATACTTTTCTCATGAAACCAAAGAAAACTGGTAAAACATTTAGTCAAAGAGTTGTTGAAGCAGCACTCTCAATTCCGAAAGGTCGAGTGACTACCTATGGAAGACTTGCACGAGCGTGCGGTGCTGGCCCTATGGCATCCCAAAGTATCACAGGAATTCTCAGTAAAGCCTATCAAGAAGGGGAAAAACAGATACCCTTTCACCGTATCGTATATGCAAACGGTACAATCTGGGTAAATGATGAATATCGAGCAAAGCGTTTAAAATTATACAAACAAGAAGGTATTGAGGTTGATAAAAATGACAAAATTAAGAATTTCAACGAAATAGTTTTTGATTTTTATTAGAGTACATTTTTACAAATAAAAAAGCCGCCCAAAAAGGCGGCCTTGATCCTCAAGGGATTCTTATTGCAAGCAAAGTACTTCAAGTCCTTTCCCTCGATTTTTTCGTCGTACATATATTTGTACGGTACTGTCTTCAGGAAAAACAGGAAACTCTTCAGTATTCTGTAAATACCAAGCAAGGTAAGTCTTCAGGTTGCCAAACTTCTTATCATATTCAATGTTTGAAATAGTATCTAAGATAGTCCGTTGCGGCTTTAACACAGGGTATTGTTTTGGTATAACAAGGAGAATAATTTGTAACAATGCTGTTTTTTTATCCTCTGCAATGACGCTATGCATTTTTACCTCTTCTATGATGACAGTGCCAATTTTTTATTATACCATAAAAATAGAAAAAGTAAATTTTTTCTAGTGCATTTCTTAGCAAAGAAATGAAACGTCTTTTAAAGGGAAAAGTTTAAAATGAAGAATAAGTCAAAACTATTTTAAGTAGTTCTGTTGTTTATGAATAGAGAAAGATTTTTATCTATAAGTGATTTGCAATTTTATTTAAATTGTGATATTATCTCAAGACTCACTTAGCACTACAGAGACTCGCTTGGCTAGGTAGTAGCAGTTTATTAGTTTCTTTTATTTACATAATTAATTAGTCCAATATCCTCGTAGTCTACAAATATTGTAGAAGACGGGAGACAAGACCCAACAAAAACATATGGCAGAAAATTTTGATCGTTCAAAACCACACGTAAACGTAGGAACCATCGGTCACGTTGACCATGGAAAGACAACCCTTACAGCAGGTATTCTTAACGTACTTCACCTTAAAGATGCTACCATCAAAACAAAAGGTATTGATGATATCGATAAGGCTCCTGAAGAAAAAGCTCGTGGTATTACCATTTCTCTTTCACACTCAGAATACTGGACAGAAGCTCGTCACTATGCGCACATTGATGCGCCAGGTCACGCTGACTACATCAAGAACATGATTACTGGTGCGGCTCAGATGGATGGTGCTATTCTCGTAGTAGCAGCAACTGATGGTCCTATGCCACAAACACGTGAGCACATCCTCCTAGCCAAGCAGGTGGGTGTACCTCGAATGGTTGTATTCCTTAACAAGTGTGATATGGTTGATGATCCAGATATGATTGAACTTGTTGAAGAAGAAATCCGTGAACTCCTTACAAAGCAAGGGTTTGATGGAGCTAATACTCCAGTTATCCGTGGATCAGGTCTTAAAGCATCTGAAGCTACATCACTTGATGATCAGTGGGCACAGAAGATTGTTGAGCTTATGAATGCACTTGATACTTGGATTCCAATTCCAGAGCGTGATATTGCTAAGCCTTTCCTTATGCCAGTTGAAGACATCTTCACAATTGAAGGTCGTGGAACTGTGGTGACAGGACGTATTGAGCGTGGAGTTGTTAAGATTAACGAAGAAATTGAAATCGTTGGTCTCAAGGATACTGTTAAGACAACAGTAACTGGTATCGAAATGTTCAACAAGTCACTTAACGAAGGAGTAGCAGGGGACAACGCAGGTATTCTTATCCGTGGTGTTAAAAAAGACGACATCATGCGTGGGCAAGTTCTTGCTAAGGTTGGGTCTGTAAAGCCTCATACTGATTTTGAATGTGAAGTGTACATCCTTAAGAAGGAAGAAGGTGGACGTCATACTCCATTCCTTAATGGTTACAAGCCACAGTTCTATGTACGTACAACTGATGTTACAGGAGAAGTTACACTTCCTGCTGGAACAGAAATGGTTATGCCAGGAGATACTATTAAGTTTACTGTTAAACTCCTCGCACCAATCGCTCTTGAAGAGCAGGGACGTTTTGCTATCCGTGAAGGAGGTAAGACAGTTGGAGCAGGTGTGGTAACAAAGATCATTGCATAAAACTAGCCAATAGTTTCTAGGGTGTAGTTATTAGGAAATTCCTAAACCCTAAACCCTAAACACTAATTACTTTACAAAAATGACAGCAACAGCAACAAAAAAATCTGCAAAAGCACAAGACACTCAGAAGCTTCGTATTCGCGTACGTGCATATGAGAGCAAGGTGCTCGATACATCTGTAAAGCAGATTATTGATACGGCTCGACGTTTTGAGGCTGTAATACTTGGACCAATTCCACTTCCTACAGAAATCAAACGTTACACTGTTAACCGCGCATCCTTTATTTACAAAGATGCTCGTGAACAGTTCGAGATGCGTGTTCATAAACGCCTTGTTGATATTGTTAATCCTAATGCAAAGCTTATCGAAGCATTGACCAATCTCTCACTTCCGTCAGGAGTAGATATTGACGTTAAGATGGCGTAAAAGCTAGACATCGGACAATACGACAACAGAAAGATACGAAATACAAAATACCATGAAATTTACTTTAGCAACAAAACAACACATGACTGAATTCTTCTCAGAAGATGGGAAGGTTCATCCAGCAACAGTGCTCAAAGCATCTCCGCTTACTGTTACTGCACTCAAGACCGTAGAAAAGGATGGCTATGAGGCTATTCAAGTTGGGCAAGGGGAGAGAAAAGCATCTCGTGTCTCTAAGGCACTCCTCGGACACCTTAAAGGTCAAGCATATAGTACTGTTAAGGAATTCCGTACAGCACCAGGTGATTTAGCTATCGGAGCAACAATTGCGTGTGATATTTTTGCTAAAGGAGATACAGTTACTGTATCAAGTATTTCTAAAGGTAAAGGTTTCCAAGGTGTTATGAAGCTCCATGGTATGCATGGAGGATGGCATCAGCATGGACAGAAGCACTCAATGCGTGAAATTGGTTCTATTGGTGCAACTGGCCCACAGAGAGTTCTTAAAGGAAAGCGCATGGCAGGACGCATGGGAAGTGACAGAATCACACAGAAGAATGTTACTATTCTTGATGTTGACTCAGAAAACGGGCTCATTCTTATCAAAGGAGCTGTTGCAGGGAAGCGTGGAACAGTTGTGGAAATTAAAGCACGATAAGAGAAACTAGTATACGAACTATGAAAGTAAACATCTACACAATGGAAGGAAAGGTAAGTAAGACACTCGAAGTACCAGAGGCTATTTTTGGTGCTAAGTGGAATGCTGACCTCGTATCACAAGTGCTTTATTCACAAGCGTCAAACCGTCGCGCGGGAACTGCCCACACTAAGGACCGATCAGAAGTTCGTGGAGGAGGTAAGAAGCCATGGAATCAGAAAGGTTCAGGACGTGCTCGTCACGGTTCATCACGTTCTCCAATTTGGAGACACGGAGGTGTTACTTTTGGACCTCGTAACGATAAGGACTACAAGAAAATTATTCCTAAGGGAATGAAAGTAGCTGCACTCTTCTCTCTTCTCTCTGCTAAAGTTGCTGCTGGTAAGGTTATCTTTGTTGATACTCTTCCGGAGTTAACTGGTAAGACAAAAGAAGCTGATAACGCTATGAAGGGACTTACTTCTATTGAAGGGTTCAAGACACTTTGTTATAAGAAAGCTAATAACGTATATCTCTCTACAAAGAAAGGAGAAGATACAACAAAGCGTGCTTTCCGTAACCTTCCATATATGACACTTCATAACATGGATGATCTCAACCCTCTTGATATCGCAAACACACGTTACCTCGTGATTGCTAACCCAGAGGAGACAATTGCATACCTTTCTTCTAAGATTGCTACTAAAGCAGAAGCTCAGACAACTAAGTAATTAAACGTATATGGCAAAAAAGACTATCACAACAGAAACAAAAGAAGTAACACCTAGTAAGGCAATTCTTGCTCCGCATATTACTGAGAAAGCTTCACAGCAATCTTCTGCAAATGCATATACGTTTGTTGTCGCAAAAAACGCAACAAAGCATAGTGTTGCTTCAGAAATAAAAAAAGAGTACAAAGTAACTCCTCTTGCAGTTAACATCACTAATATGCCTGTTCGTAACACGTTCATTCGTGGAAAGTGGGGCACACAAGCCGGGATTAAGAAAGCAATTGTTTTCTTGAAAAAAGGCGACACAATAGCTCTTGCATAACAACAATTTTATTAATCGCCTATGAAAACATATAAACCAACAACACCATCACGTCGTAACATGACCACGGTAACTTACCGAGGAGTTCTTACAACGAATGATCCATACAAGCCACTCACATCAGGGTTTCGTCGTGGCTCAGGACGTAACGCTTTTGGACGCATCACCTCTCAGCACAGAGGGGGAGGACATAAGCGTTCATATCGTGATATCGACTTCATGTATGACAAGATGGATATTCCTGCTAAGCTTCAGACTATTGAATACGATCCTAATCGATCTGCCTTCATCGCTCTTGCTGCGTACAAGGATGGGGCAAAGCGTTATGTTGTTGTTCCAAAATCAATGAAAGTAGGCGATACATTTATTGTATCTGAAAAAGCTGACCTTGAAACAGGTAATCGTATCATGCTTCGCAATATTCCTGTAGGTACTTTTGTATACAACGTAGAACTTAAGCTTCGTGCTGGCGCTAAGCTTGTCCGCTCAGCTGGAACATATGCACAAGTAGTTGCTCACGATGGTGGATATACATCTATCAAGCTTCCTTCATCAGAAGTTCGTAAAGTAATCGATACTTGTTATGCATGTATTGGTGAAGTTTCAAATGATGAATACCGCCTTAGAAATGTTGGAAAGGCTGGACGTTCACGTCACCTTGGTATTCGTCCTAAGACACGTGCGATGGCTAAGAACCCTGTAGACCACCCATACGGAGGAGGTGAAGGTGCGCAACCACGAGGAACACGTCGTCCTAAGACTAAGCAAGGTAAGACAACAGGAGGCCATAAGACACGAGCTCCTAAGAAGTACTCAAACGTACACATCGTTACAAGACGTGTCGTCCGTAAGAAGTAATACTTTATAAAAAATCTGAAAAAAGGCTTTACTTTCAACAAAAATCTGATATACTAAACTCCTATTTAACACTATGACACGATCACTACACAAAGGTCCATACGTAGACGAACGAGTACTTAAAAAAGTACTTGGCAAACGTCCTGAAACAACAGACGTTATTAAGACATGGATTCGTCGCTCCGACATCTCTCCTGAAATGGTAGGATTCACCTTTGGTGTATACAACGGAAAGACTCATATCGAAGTTCTTGTTACTGAAGATATGGTTGGTCATAAGCTTGGTGAATTTTCTCCTACTCGTAAGTTCCTTCGTCACGGAGGTAAGATGCAAAAGGAGATTGACCAGAAGAAGAAAGAAGCTGAAATTTCAGCTGCAAAAACTGCTAAAGCAACTGTTGACACTAAGAAGAAATAATCCGTAACTATTATGAAAGCATCACTTAACAACTATCGCCAAGCACCTAGAAAAGTTCGTCTTATTGCAGAACTTATCAAGGGTAAAAATGCCTCACAAGCACAGGGTATTCTTTCTCACCTCATAAAGAAGGGAGCGCTTCCTATGAAGAAGCTTCTTGATTCAGCAGTTGCAAACGCAGGAGTTCCAGCGGAGACTCTTATGGTAAAGGTTGCAACAGTAGACAAAGGGGTAGTTATTAAGCGTTGGATGCCACGTGCAATGGGTAGAGCTTTTCCAATTCACAAGCACACAAGTAAAGTAGTAATTGAGCTTGCGGAAGCTAAGCCAGTAAAAAAGTAATTATATGACACACGTAGTACACCCATATTCACATAGACTAGGAATTATTCGCGACTGGAAGTCACGCTGGTTCGGAAAGACAACTACTACATATGTAGATAATCTTCGCGCAGATGTTCTTGTGCGTGCATTTCTTACTAAGAAGTTGCGAGGTATGTATCTTTCTCTTATTGAGATGGAAAGAAGTGAGAAGCAGTATCGTATTATGATCCACACTTCACGCCCAGGTATGATTATCGGACGTGGTGGAGATGGAATCGAGAAACTTCGCGCCGCTCTCAAAAAAGAAATGGCTCGCAAGAAGATTATTGTTCCTCAAGATGTTAAGCTCGATATTATCGAAGTTTCTAACCCAGAAGCTGATGCTGCTATTGTTGCTGCAATGATCGCTGAAGGGATCGAGAAGCGTCTTCCTTTCCGTCGTGTTCTTAAAACAACTATTGAAAAGGTGATGGCTAACCGTGATGTACAGGGTGCTCGTATCTCAGTCTCTGGTCGTCTAGGTGGAGCTGAAATGGCTCGCCGTGAGCAGATCAAGCGTGGAGGCATCCCTCTTCAGACACTTCGTGCTGATATCGATTTTGCACGTGAACGCGCTAACATGACCTATGGTGTTATTGGTATCAAGGTTTGGATTTATCGTGGGATGAAGTTCGATCAGGTTTCTGGACAATCTAAAAAAGAAAGTAAGTAATAGTAATTTAATTAAAAACGTATGTTATTCCCAAAGAAAGTAAAACACCGAAAATGGCAGACAGCTCGACTCTCAGAAGCGAAGCTTAATCGACCTGAAACAAGAGGTACTACTGTTTCTTTTGGATCATTTGGTCTTAAGGCAGAAACTCCATCTCGTATTGCCGCAAATCAAATTGAAGCAGCTCGTCGTGCTATGCAGCGTTCTGCTGGTAAGACAGCAAAGGTTTGGATTCGTATCTTCCCTGATCGTCCTGTAACACAAAAAGCTGCAGAAGTGCCGATGGGAAAGGGTAAAGGAGATCCAGATCGATACGTTTTTGAAGTTCGTCCAGGACGAGTACTCTTTGAAATTGATGGAGTTGAAGAATCTGTTGCTCGCGAAGCACTTCGTAAGGCAGGTTGTAAGCTTCCTGTTAAGACTCGCGTCATCGCTCGCTAATTAGATATTTATGAAAACAACTACAACTACAACTCGCAAAAAACTAACAGGAACTGTCGTATCTGACAAGATGGACAAGACTGTTGTTGTTAACGTAAATCGTTACGTTGCACACAAGAAGTACGGAAAGTACTACAAAATCGACAAGCACTACAAGGCTCATGATGAAAATAATGAGTACAAAGTAGGGGACCTTGTTGTTATTGAAGAGTGTCGTCCACTTTCAAAAGACAAAAACTTCACCGTTATTGGAAAGAAGTAATTTAGTAAAGCATTATTTAATAGAACTACCATGATACAAGCAGGAACAAATGTAATAATCACCGATAACTCTGGCGGAAAGCGCGGACGAGTATTTAAGGTGCTTGGAGGAAGTAAGCGTCGCTATGCTTCTGTTGGTGATATGGTGGTACTTTCTGTTAAAGTTGCTGAACCACGAAAGCAAACTAAGAAGAAGGATGTTGTATATGGTGTAGTTGTACGTACAACAAAGCAAATTCGTCGTGAAGATGGTTCATATATCTCTTTTGATGACAATGCTGTAGTAATCGTTGATAAGAACAAGAAGGAACCTAAGGCTGGACGTGTGTTCGGACCAATTCCTCGTGAACTTTCTCTTACTGGTATTGATGGATACAAGAAGATTGCTTCTCTTGCACCAGAAATCATTTAATAATAAATACAAGAGCATAGAAAAGAGGGTATAGATTTTAGAAAAATACAAAATCAACATAAACTCTAACTTCTATCCTCTAACATCTATAATCTAAAATATATGCACGTAAAAAAAGGAGACAAAGTAATAGTGATCGCAGGAAAGGAGAAGGGAAAGACTTCTACTGTATCTAAGGTGCTTCGCGAAGAAAATCGTGTAGTGCTTGAAGGTCTTAACTTGATGAAGAAGCACACTCGTCCAACTAAAGCAGGGGACAAAGGTGGAATCGTATCAATTGCAATGCCTATCCATGCATCAAACGTAAAGCTTGCTGACAAAAAAGAGAAGAAGTCTGCTAAGAAAGAAACCGTTGCTGCAAAAGCTCCTGCAAAGAAGAAAGTAGCAAAGAAAGCTGAATAGTAAACCCTGAGAAATACGGAATAAACACGGACTTATACGCGAAAGAAAAACAAAAGCGACACTGTAGGTGTCGCTTTTGTTTAGTTTTACCTTGGGAATAAATCAATCAGTTCATCTGAATTATAGAAACTCTCAGCTAATCCTCCAAAGCTATAGGTGCTACTTGCTAGCACTATTGCTGCCCCACCAATTTTTGGGTTTGCATTTGGTTTTGAGTGAATGAATCCAATATTAAATAACGTTGCAACCACGCCTGGTTTTTTTGAGATATCATATCCAGATGCCTTCCATTGTGTTTCTAGTTCTCGTATAAGGACGGCGGCATAGAGATATGAGTAGTAGCGGTTATGTTCATCGGTGATTCTTGTAAATCGTTCTTCATCGATATTGTTTGTATTAAAATCAAGAATATGTTCGTACTGTTTACCTAAGTAAAAAGGGGAGGTACTTGCTTTGAGATATTGTTCAACTTGTATCGCTGTTTCTTCTTTAATACCAACAACCCCCCAGGAGAACTGACTTTGACTGGTTAAGACTTTAAGGGGGGCAAAGACTCGTTTGAAGAGCTCTCTGTCACTACTAAAGAGTCTCATTTGTTCTACCATAATAATAGACACAAGTGTTCTTGGTTTGATATCAAGAAGTGCCGCTGCTTTATATATAGGCTCACGATCACGAATGATTGCGTTATGAATTACTCCCCATTCTTCAGTTTTTGTCCAAATAGGCTTTGATTGTAAACCTTTTTGAGAGTCTGTGATTTTGGTGGAAGTTGCACCTGTGTTAGCAAATGTAGTTCTTTGAGCATCCACAAGACCTTTTTCATTGGTTAAACCAAACTCTACTGCAAAGAATACAGCGGTTAACATAAATCCAATGAATGAGAATATATAAATAAAGAAAGTGAAGACCTTTTTCATGTGCTTGTAACTATAGCATAGAGAGTGTGTAAGGAGTAGAGAGGTTGCAACAGTCTCTTTAAGGCGCTAGGATTAGTATGGTTGCTCTGGTTTATAATTCTAATGGAGACACATCATGAATATAGGTACAGTGGTTCGTGCCAGAAGAACTGAAGATGTTGAGTACTGGAATGATCTTGTGAGAGAATTTGAAAGACTTCTTCGAGAAGTTACTCAAGGGACTTTCCCGATTATTGCAAGCATAAGTCCATTCCTTAAAGATATGCGAGACGGTAATCAAATGTTCCTTCGCAAAAGGAGAGGGAGTGATAGTGACTATGAAGCAGTCTCTGGAGCCCTTCGAAGGATTATTGGTAACGAATTACGTTCCGTGATGAAGGCGGAGTCGCCAAGGCTTCAAGCCGTGTGGTTCCTTCGTGTTGTAGAGTCATACAAAATGTCTGCAGAGACTCGTTTTTATGAATCTCTAAAAGATAAGAGAACAATTCATGATCTTTTGATTCCTCAAGAGGATGCAAAGAATCATCTTCTAAGGATACTCCCACCAATTATTACTTCTTTTAAAGTGAGCCTAGGCTCTGATTATAGGGGGTAATAGTTAATGGTTTCAATATTCAGAATAGGAACACCACTCCCACAAGGAATGGTGTTTTGTTTACAATTATCTACATTTATAGTAGAGTAAAGGTCTACCAACTAACACAAGGGAAAACCTTGTAAGATAAGCGCGTATACCATTTCCTAGGTTTTTACCAAAGAAGTCAATCGTACTTACAAAAAATATATATGGCAAAATCATCAATTCCATCAGTTGTGGAAAAACAAAAAGCATCTTTTGATGTACTATCAAAAGAGTTTGGTTACACAAACATAATGGCAGCACCTCACCTTGTGAAGGTTACTGTGTCTGTTTCAACAGGGTCTGCAATGAAGCGTGATCGTAAGCGAAATGACATCGTTATGGATCGTCTTTCTAAAATCACAGGACAGAAAGCAACTATTCGTAAGGCGAAGATGTCAGTTGCATCATTCAAGACTCGTGAAGGAGATCCAATCGGTGTTGCTGTAACACTTCGTGGAGCTCGCATGATTGGTTTCCTCGATAAGGTTCTTAACGTAGCACTTCCTCGTACAAAGGACTTCCGTGGTCTTAACCGTACATCAGTAGATGATATCGGTAACATGACATTTGGTATCAAGGAGCACACAATCTTCCCTGAAATCAAGGACGAAGAACTTAAGGATGTGTTCGGTATGGCAATCACTATGGTAACAACCGCAAAGACAAAAGAAGAAGCAACTCGTTTCTTCGAAATCATCGGTGTTCCATTCAAGAAAGCATAAGAGTAGGGGTCAGGGGATAGGGACTAGAGAATAGCAATATTCAACAAAAGCCGACGCGTACGCGTCGGCTTTTGTTATGCATTGAAAAAGGGGCTAATTAGGTGTAGGATTATTTCTAACGTTATAGTTAGTAGTCTGTAGCGTCACAAGGGTGTTCTTTTGTGTATAACAAGTAGGAGATAGACATGGCAACGAGAGCAGAGCTTGAAAGAATGCGAATCGAAAAACAAAATCGCCAAGCATCCACTGCATTTTTTGGCGCCCCTTCCACACCACACTGTGATTTTGACGAGCCGCCTGATCTTGTAGAGGTTGGAAGTGCTCAAACGCCAGATGAATGGGCAGAGAGACAGTTTCTTGAAAACAATCTGCAGTGTTCAGACCCTCATTCCCCAGATGTTCTGGAGCAAGTGATTGCGAGAGAAGAAAGTCAACTGAATGGTGCAGGTGGAGATGATGATCCGTCATTGTCTCCATATCCACCGAGACTCCATTGGATCGCAGCATCAGTCGGTGAAACCCTCCCTTAAAACAATGAAGTTCCAAGAAAAGAGCCCGTAAAACGGCTCTTTCTCAATTTTATGCAAATTAATCTAAAATACTATAAAAACACATAAATTATTATTGTAAAGTAGATGTATTGACTTTTATTTAATTATAGTGTATAATAAGTCATTATGAAAAAGATTATAGCAATTATTGGATTTTTGGGAGTTTTTGCATCTCAGGTGGCCATGTCATCTGCGGCGTATTTCAATACAACTCCAGTCGTACAATGTGAGACACATGTTACGCAAACATTACAAATTGGTTCTCAAGGGGGTGAAGTATACATGCTTCAAACAGGGCTTTTTAGTTCTGGATATTTAACAGCAACACCAAATGGATACTTTGGATATCAAACGGACTCTGCTGTCCGCGCTTTTCAAAGAGATAACGGAATTCCTTCTACAGGAATCGTTGGCCCAATCACACGAAATGCACTTAATGAAAGTTTTTGTGATACAACTCCAACAGGAATTACATATGTAACTGATGGTGGGTACTCTCCAATGCAAATCGATCCTATTGTTCGTGTGATTACTCCACCTGCATCTTCACCAAATGTGTATGCAACTCCACAGAGTATTCAAGAAGCTATAATCTCATCTCCTTCACAAGTGCTTTCTTATAATCAGACACCTCAGTCTGCTCCGTTTACACCTACTATGACACAACCTGCAACTGGTAATGGTATTGTAGGTACAAACATTGTCTATAATCCAGCAATGGGTTACTCATATGGAATTATCCCACAAAGTGGTTCAATCACTGTTTCTTCTCCGGTAGCTAATGCTGTCTACAAAGAAGGGGACACAGTGCTTGTGAACTTCGGGACTAACAACCTTAGATCAGGTACATTTTCAATTCTTCTTGAAAATACTATTACAGGTCAAAGTAAGATGGTCGGAACTGCTACAAATAACTCATATTCATTTGTACTAAGTAAAGAACTTCTTGACGCAATCTGTAGTGGTTCATGTGCTACTCAGCAAGGATCTTACCGAGTTGTGGTGACAACACCAACAACTGATATTGCAGGAATTACAACAACACTCCGTGCAGCGGTGGCGCCGATTACAATTAATCGCCCTATTGCTATTGGTCAAGTAAGTATTTCAACAAGTAAGACCCCTGTAAACTCAGAAGAAATATTTAAACTCTATGTGAATATTCCTTCAGGATCACCTTGGTTTACTGGTCCTTCAAATGGATATACAATCAAAATTAGAGCAATATGTCCTTCTGGAGTAACAGCAAGTGTTGCAGGAACTCCATGTGGTCAAGATTTTATCTTCCCATTCACAGCAACATCATTCCAACAGGAGATTCCTGCGATGATTAGTAACACTACATGGTACAGACAGGATGTTACTTTCCAGCTTACAGTTACTAATTCTCTTGGCCAGGTAGCTGGAACAGGGGAGGCAAAAGTAACCGCAAATGCTAAAGCATTTAGTTGGTAATACTCTGTAATCTTAGTATTCTTAAAAAATACAGTGGACGCCTACGGCGTCCACTGTATTTTTTTGACGAGAATGCTTTTAAGGAGTACAGTATAGGTATTGCAAGTGGATATGTTTCTTAAAAAGAGCACATGACATTTAATCAACTTATTGCACAATTAGAAGTCGCTGCAAAAAAATCACTCCATTTCGCTGACCAAGAAAGAGAGAAAGCTCTCCATGGTGCATACTTTCCCTTCGTTACTAGACATCCTCGCTCCCTCACAAGGGAGAATTTTTTTAGGGAGAGACATTGTGCTATTGTGACGATTATTGAAAAATTAAAGATTCTTCAACAAGAAGAAGATGAAGAACGAGAAGAAATCATTTATCTTGCGAGAAGAGTTATTGCTGAGATGACTCATGTGTGGATTAGACGCAAGTCACTCACTGAAGAACTGTATAACGAAGTATATAAAGATACATGGTTTGAGCCATACGCTAAGGACCTTCCTCATCAAAAGGAGTTTATTCTTCGTTCAGGAATTGATGTATTAGGTCTTGAAATTGAATTAGAAAGAGAGCTTCATGAAGCGCTGCTTCATAAATTTCCTGAAGAAGATCGTAAAAAGCATGCTCCTCTTGTAAAAGATGTTGTTGCACATGTCCCAGAACTTCATAATATGTTTAAAGATGACTGGACCAAGAAAGCGAACTTGATACGGTTTCGTTTATATGAAGTCGGTGTTCTTGTGTAATATATAGGAATGGTCTTGATTTATAAGGTTACATAGTATAGTGTTTACTTGGACTTGTACATCATTTTCTACAATCCGAAGGAGACTGCCATGGGTAATAGTGGTATATCTGATGTTCTTGCGTCGATTGCAAGTGATCTTTCAGAAGGAAGGACTGTGTCGCCCGTTGATCTTTTCACGGTACATAGGTTGCAATTTACGTGGGGACGTACCCCAGAGTCTCTCCTTGGGAGAGATACCGATGCTTTGCGTCGATACAACGATATTTTTTCCAATGAACCTCTTGCAAAGCTTCTTGATGAAGCTCTTGTTGCGCGTGAAGAGTTCTGGGGTTGGCCGTATATGAAGGTTTTAGGGGTTGTTGCAGGCACACATGTATCCCCACAGGAACATTTTCTTATGAAGTGCCACGAAGAACCTGTGGTGTTGTTTCTCAAGTCTGATCCTGATTTCTTCGCTCGAGCGGACAGGACTATTCTTGCAAGACTTCGTAAAGAAAAATTTCTTACAGGAAAAGGGTGGTTCGGAGAGAAAACTCGCCAAGTGCTTCTTGAAATCAAGGTCGCATTTTGTAGAAATGTTATTGCTGCTTTTACGAGGTAAAATGGCAGCACTCTAAAATACCCAAGTGTCGAAAGGCGCTTGGGTATTGTTGTTTCTATATTTTTGTGGTAGTATCGAGAGGCTCTCTGTAATCCGTCTGTTTTCGTAAGATATAGATATATATCCTTATTTTACGAATATATACGCGATATTCAGATGGGTTTAGCGCACGTGTTTGCTTGTACGAGTATTCACTGCTTCATAAAGGGTATCTTTATGGTTACGCTTATGATAAGCGCTAATTACTAATCACCATTAAACTATATAACGAATGGCAAAAACATCAACTATTGCAAGAAGCAATAAACAGCCAAAATTCTCGTCACGAATAGTAAACCGATGCTTCAAATGTGGTCGAAAGCGCGGATTCATGCGAGATTTCGGGCTATGTAGAACATGCTTCCGTGAGCTTGCTAACGAAGGTATGATTCCTGGTATTAAAAAAGCTTCTTGGTAATTTATTTTCTATGGATCAAATAGCAAACATGCTCATTGCAATCAAAAACGGTGGTCTTGTTAACAAGGCAACTGTTACTATACCTTCTTCAAAAATGAAGGTAGCAATTCTTGAGCTTCTCAAAAATGAAGGATACATCAAGACCTACAAAGTCGAAGGTGATGTAAAACCAACTGTAGAAATTGTGCTCGCATACGTAAAAGGCTCACCTCGCATGAGTGGAGTTGCTCGCGTATCAAAGCAGTCAAAGCGTGTGTATACAGGAGTAAAAGATATTACATCTTTCAAATACGGTCATGGTATGACAGTATTTTCTACCCCAAAAGGTATTCTCTCTGATAAGCAGGCTCGCAAAGAAATGGTTGGAGGGGAAATATTATTCACAATCTGGTAAAAAACGTATGAGCAGAATAGGAAAACAACAAATACAAATTCCAGCAGGTGTTGAAGTTCACTTCGATGCCCATGCTGTACGTGTCAAAGGCCCACAAGGTGAACTTGTGAGAGCTATTCGTGACGAAATCACTTTCAAAAATGAAAATGGTATCATCACATCAGAACCTCGTAGAAACGATAAGTTTTCACGATCTCTTTGGGGAACATACATGTCTCATATCAAGAATATGGTAACAGGTGTTGTTACTCCATTTAGTAAAAGACTTCTTGTAGAAGGAGTTGGATTCAAATGGGATGTAAAAGGAACCGACCTTAACATGTCACTTGGTTTTTCTCATCCTGTAATTAAGGCTATTCCAGCTGGACTTACTGTTGTTGCAGAAAAAGGTGCGCTCACTATTACTGGTGTTGATAAAGAGGCGGTCGCACTCTTTGCTAACCAGGTTCGCTCTATGAAGAAGCCTGAACCATATAAAGGTAAGGGTATTCGTTATAGTGATGAAGTTATTCGTCGTAAGCAAGGTAAGAAGTCAGCATAGTCTGTAACAAAACGCATATGAAAACAAATATTAAAACAGAAAAACGCGTCCGCCTTCACAAGAAAATTCGTTCTCGTGTAGAAGGAACCGCAGAGCGTCCAAGACTTGCTGTATTTCGTTCTAACCGCTATATGTACGCTCAACTTATTGATGATGTGGCAGCTGTTACTGTTGCATCAGCGTCAGATATTTCTCTTACAGGGAAAATGACAAAAGTTGCGCGCGCAGAAGCAGTGGGGAAGAAGCTTGCAGAAGAAGCGAAGAAGAAAAATGTTACTACGGTTGTTTTTGATCGTGGTGGATTCTCATACCGTGGTCGAGTACAAGCATTAGCAGATGGAGCACGTGCAGGAGGGCTTCAATTTTAATCTCTCGCTAAAACTATGTCAGAAATAAATACAACAACTAACACCGCAGGAACTGCTAACACATCTGTTGAAACAGGGAATGTTGCAGTTGCTCATGAAAAAGAAATCTCTCCTCGTGGACCACGTATGGGAAAGGGTGGTAAGCCAGCAGGAAGAGGGGGTCCTCGTACACCTCGTGCACCACGTGAGAAGCCAGAATTTGATAGTAAGACTATTAGTATTCGTCGTGTGACTCGTGTGGTTTCTGGAGGTCGTCGTTTTACACTCTCTGTTGCACTTGTTGCAGGAGATAGAAATGGACGAATCGGACTTGGAACAGGGAAAGCGCTTGATACTCAGGTTGCTATTGAAAAAGCTCTTAAGGCAGCAAAGAAGAACATGTTCACTATTAAACTTTCAAAAGCAAAATCTCTTTCACATGACATTGAAGCAAAGTTCAAGTCATCAGAAGTGATGATTATGCCAAACAAAGGGCGTGGACTTATTGCTGGATCTTCAGCGCGTACTATTTTAGCGCTTGCTGGACTCAACAACGTAACTGCTAAGTTCTATTCAGGAACAAAGAATAAGCTTAACAATGCACGCGCAACTATGAAGGCACTTGAACAAGTGGCGTACGCTCATGGCGAAGCCCCTGTGCAAGCTACTAAGATGGAAGCTGCTCCTGTAGTAGAAGAAGTTACCAACAAATAATTAAACGACTATGCAAATACATGAAATAAGACGCGATCACGCGCATAAAAAATCAAAGCTTGTCGCTCGTGGTGGTAAGCGAGGTAAAACTGCAGGAAAGGGAGGAAAAGGACAGACAGCTCGTGCTGGACACCGTGTTCGCCCTGCAATGCGTGATATCATCAAGAAACTTCCTAAGTTGCGAGGTCATGGAAAGAACCGTTCAGAATCAGTATTCTACCGTGGACCAGAAGCCGTAGTGAACCTGCAAGCATTAAATGTGTTTGCTAAGGGGGATGCAGTTAATCCAAAGACACTTATCGCAAAAGGTCTTATCAAGGAAATTTTTGGTAAGGTTCCTGCTGTGAAGATTCTTGGAACAGGTGATGTTACTATTGCTCTCACAATTACAGGGTGTACTGTTTCAGAAACTGCAAAGGCAAAGATTGAGAAAGCAGGAGGAACAATTACAATCACTGTAAAAGCAAAACCTCAATCAGACGAACAGCTTGCTAAAATTGCTTCAAAGAAAGCAAAGAAATTAGAAGCAAAGTCTAGTAAGAAGGGTGGAGCAAAGAAGAAGTAGTACTATAGCTTGTAGCTAGTAGTATATAGCTGGTAGCAAAATACAAAGAGCGGCGCCGTAGGCGCCGCTCTTTGTATATATAAACCCCGTAGCCGCAAGATAAAGGCTTATGGCTAAAGGCTGTATATATGCTATAATAGGAAAATTATGAAAACAATTCAGGCTATTTTTTCTGACCGCGGGCTACGTAACCGTATTTTCTTCGTTGTCTTTATTCTTGTTATTACTCGTTTTTTGTCAGTGATTCCAATCCCACAAATCGATGCTTCCGCACTCAAGAGTCTTTTTGACCAGAACGGGAATAGTTTCCTTGGACTCCTTAACATTCTTTCTGGAGGAGGGATTGCTAGTTTTTCAATTGTTATGCTCGGAGTTGGTCCGTATATTACAGCGTCTATTATTATGCAGCTTTCAACGGTACTCTCTGGCCGTCTTAAAGAGATGTATCAAGAAGAAGGTGATAGAGGTCGTAAGCGTTTCGTGCAGTATGGGCGCATGCTTGCGCTCCCTCTTGCTGTAGTTCAAGGATTTGCGCTCCTCACACTTCTTACTCGTCAGAATATTATTCCAGCTATGTCTACAATTGACATGACTACTAACCTTATCATTATTACTGCAGGAACAATGCTTATGATGTGGTTAGGTGAACAGATTAACGAGCGCGGTATCGGTAACGGTGTTTCACTTATCATTTTCGCAGGTATCGTTGCAGCTATTCCTCAGAGTCTTGGCCAGTACTTCCTTACCTTTGATGCTTCACAGATCCCAACACTTGTAGGTATTCTTGTGCTCGTGCTTGCAGTTATTTCAGGTATTGTGTTTGTAACAGAAGCAGAACGTCCAGTTCCTGTAACCTATGCTCGTCAAGCTCGTGTAGGGCAGGCAAATGGTCTTGGAGCATCAACATATCTTCCACTTCGTCTTAATCAGGCAGGAGTTGTTCCAATTATCTTCGCAATCTCTATTCTTATTTTCCCACAGTTAATCGCACAACTTTTTTCAACATCTGGGGTTGAGTCTCTTCAATCAATTGCTAGAACACTCAACGGTCTCGTTGCTAATCAGTGGGTGTATGGAGGAACATATTTTGTGCTTGTAGTTGCATTCACGTACTTCTATACAGCGGTAACATTTGACCCAGAAAAGACAGCAGAAAATCTTCAGAAGAATGGTGCATTTATTCCTGGGTATCGTCCAGGGACAGCAACTGCTGAGCATATTGGGTACATTCTCGGACGAGTAACATTTTTTGGTGCTGTTTTCCTTGGAACTGTTGCAGTTCTTCCTGTTGCTGTACAAGCAATTACAGGTATCTCTGCGGTACAAGTTGGTGGTACATCTCTTTTGATTGCAGTATCGGTTATTCTTGATGTGATTAAGAAGATTGATGCACAACTTTCAATGCGCGAGTATTAAACTGCCTACGGCACGCAGACTGTCGCAGATTTAACTCGGATTAAGTTGAGAAATATAAAAGCTGACTGACTTACATAGTTTGCTTATATATATATCGGTAGGTATACTTCTTGTATATGGAACAAAAAAATAGTTTCTTAAAAATGTTTTACAATTTTATTGCTATAGCAGTACTTATTTTTTATGATATTGTTCTCTTTTTTGCATTTGCTTTTTCTGCCGATCGTCATGAGCTGAGCGGATTTCTTTTTTCTACGTTTGTTGTTAATATTATTTTTTTACAAGCACTATTCACTTTTTCCTCATTGAATACATATATAAAGAGTTCAATTATTAGAACAACTATAAAAATAACTCGACTTCTTATCCCATTTTTAATTATTCCTTTTCACCTTGTTTATTTTGTAGGCCTTTAATAATAACTTTTATATTTCCACAACTACTATTTGTAGTTCGTTGAATATAAGAAAAGTACATATAATATGGTAAGCTTAGTACATGGAAAAGCAGTTTTTTATCATACTTGGGCGCTCCGGAAGTGGTAAAGGTACTCAGACAGACCTTCTTCGCGGATATCTAGAATCACAAGGTCATCAAAAAGTGATGCATATCACCACTGGTGGTGGATTTCGTAATTTTATAGCACAAGACAATCATGTTGCACGCCTTGCTAAAGAGATTAATGAGACAGGGAAGCTTCAACCAGAGTTCCTTGCTGTGTGGATTTGGTCCAATATTTTTATTGAATCACTAACTGGTATTGAGACGGTTATTCTAGACGGTGCCCCACGTAAACCATTTGAAGTAGGGATTCTTCATAGCGCTATTTCTTTTCTTGGGTATGGAAAACCTACTGTTATCTACCTTGATACTTCAGAAAGTGTTGCACGTAATCATGTAAAGATTCGTGGCCGAGATGATGATCTTGATGAAGATGATGTGGCAACGAGAATGAATTGGTTTGAAACTGATGTATTACCTGCACTTGAAATGTATCGCAATGACCCACGATATACAGTGCTTCATATCAATGGTAATCAGGCAATTGAAGAAGTTCATAAAGAACTTGTTGAAAAGCTCAAACAAATAGGGTAATATTACGGTCTTATGCAGTCTCTCCAAATGTTGTATATATGAAATATAATATCAAAATAAAAACAGAACAAGATATACAGATACTCCGTGAAAGTGGCCGCAGGCTTGCTGTTGTACTTGATGCAGTAAGTAAAGAAGCTCGTCCTGGAGTAACTACAGGATATTTGAATGACTTTGTATACAAGATGATTACCGATATGGGAGACACCCCAGCATTTCTTAATTATAAGCCGTTTGGTGCAGCATACCCATACCCAGGAAGTATTTGTATATCAGTAAACGACGAAGTGGTGCACGGAATAGGAGGTGACCGTGTTCTTAAAGAGGGAGACATTGTAGGACTTGATGGTGGGGTGAAACACAAAGGGATGATTTCAGATTCTGCTCGCACTGTTGCTGTGGGGGTTATAAGTAAAGAAGATGAGGAGTTAATGAGAGTTACTAAGGAAGCTCTTATGGCAGGAATCAAGGCTGCAAAATGCGGCAACTATGTGAACGATATATCTCGTGCTATTGAAAAGTCTATTCCAAAAAAATACGGTGTCGTGAAAATTCTTTCAGGTCATGGTGTTGGCTACAAAGTACACGAAGAACCATATGTTCCAAATTTTGACGATGGAGTAAAGGGTCCGAAGCTTGTTCCTGGGCTTGTTCTTGCGATTGAGCCAATGGTAAATCATGGAACTGATGAAGTGTATTTAGCAGATGACGGGTATACGTTTATAACCAAGGATCACAAAAAATCTGCTCACTTTGAGCATACAATTCTCATTACAGAAGGGGAGGCGGAGATACTTACAGTAAGCAGCTAGTAATTCCACATAGACAAAAATTCTTCTTTTACCTTTACAATCTAATCTGCTAAGAGTTACACTTGCGGTATACAATAATTTTATATTTTATGGACGTCCTATCACTTTTGACGACTTCGGTTCCTAGTTATTTTGTAGTTGGACCACTCGTCGTGTTTCTTATCATCCTCATTAGCCTTATTGCAAAAAAGAACAAGCAAGATACGGGTGTAGTTGCTCCAGCAGCAGTTGCTCAAAGTGCTCCTGTTGCTCCTTCTGTGCAGCCGCCAGTTATTAGCTCAGCAGCTCAAACATCAGCATTACCATCTGTAGCTCCTCAGGCAGCTCCAGTTGCTCAAACAGCACCAGTTCAAGCAGTTGTCCCTCCTGTTAGTTCTTGGAAGCCTGCCTCGACTCCTGCTCCAGTTGCAGAACCTATTCCTCAACCAGAAATAAAGACAGCAGCAAGCACTCCAATAACCAGTACACCTGTCACCCCTATAGAAGTTACACCAGTTTCTGGTGTGGTTCAGCCTCCTACCCAAGTAGCAGTGCAAGATGTGGCGCCAGAAACTCCCAGTGCGGAACCTGTGGCAGCGCAGCCTGTCGAGCCAGTAGTAGCACTAACCGCAGCACCGGTAACAGCAGAATCAAAACTATAATAAGTATTCTGTTCGTAAAGCCTTGTCCACTAGTTCCTAGCTAGTAGTTCTTATATACTGAGGCTATGAATCCACAGTTCTCTACACCGGAAGAAGAGATCGCTTTTTTGCGACAACAAATACAGGATAAGATGACGCGTGCAAAAGGTTTTGAAGATAGATTTACCGAAAAAGATAGCGCTCACGAGGCGGTTCGTGACTATAAAAGTCTCCCAGTTGATAGAGTTCTTGCTCCTGAAGTTCATGTAACTGGTGGTGAAAAGCATAGACTGCTTACATGGTTATCTCCTAGAGAAACTGACGAGCAGGTGCGAATGCTTTCTCAGGTTATGGCAGAAAAAGGCATTAGAAATGCTTTTGTTATGGCAGAAGAGTTGAATGATCCTGAAGTCGAGGATGACTTTGAACGTTTTGTTGTTCAGTATCTTATTTCTGGGCATGAAATTAAAAATAATATTTCAAAAGAAGAGTGGAAAGCTCTCCATATGAAGCTTTTTGAGATTGTTCTTCCAGAAGCTGGTGAAGGGCAAGTAAAACAAACAAAAGAAATGATGGGTCTTATGGAGCAGTGGTATGCATCCATGCAGGCTCTCGCAAGTGATGCAACAAATAAAGAGAAAAATTATTACAGCATGGAACTCGGTGTTGCAAACGGTGCAACAACTGCAGTGTTCTATTGTGCTGTACATATAGACTATGCTCCACTTTTTGAAAAAGTAGTACTCGGTATTTTCCCTACAGCAAAAGTTCGTGAACAAAAAGAAGACTATAATATTTTTCATCCTCATGCGATTACTGCATGCGCATATGCAAGCCATGCTACACACCCTGCACTTCCTATTAAGACATATGCAACCATGGAAGCTGATCCAATGTCACTTATTATTTCTTCATTTACCAAGATTTCAAAAGACAATGAAGGTCTTGCTCTACAGATTCTTGTAAGGCCTGCAGGGGATGTTTTTGCAAAACGTTTTGGAGAAATGCTTGAAGATTTACGTAAAGGGGAAACACTTAAGCGTGTGATAGATAAGCAGAGTATTCTGAAAGAGTCACTACATATTATAGGGGAGATGTTTGCTTCACCAAAAACAAAAGAAGAACTTGAAAAAGATAAGGAGAAGAAAACAACGCTCATCGATGAACAGGCCTCCAAACTTATTCAAGAGAAACTTAGTAAAACAATTATTGAGACAAATATTCGCATAGTTGCATCGTCATCTGTACTTCATCGTACTCAAGCAATCCGTGCTGATCTTGAAGCATCGTTTGCACAATTTGCGGAAGTAAATGGTAATAGTATTAAATGGGTAGAAGTTGAAGGTTCTAAACAAAAAGCGCTCCTTCACAGGTATTCATATCGTCTCTGGAGCGAAGAAGAAAGTTATCCTCTCAATATCAGTGAGCTTTCAACTATATTTCACTTTCCGATGCAAACAAAAGACGTTGCAAATGTTCGTGAACAGACATACAATCAGTCACCTGCGCCAACCGATCTTTCTCCAGAAGGGATTGTGCTCGGGATGAACAGATCACGAGGTACTGAGACTGAAATTCATTTTGGTAAAGAAGATAGAGTTCGTCATATGTATGTGATAGGGCAAACAGGAACAGGAAAGACAGTGTTCCTTAAGAATATGATTATTCAGGATATCAAGAACGGTGAAGGGTGCTGTTTTATTGACCCGCACGGGAGTGACATCGAAGACATTTTGGCAAATATTCCTCCAGAGAGAGCAAAGGATGTTATTTACTTTGATCCGGCATATGTTCCACGTCCTATGGCACTTAACATGCTTGAGTATGATAGAAATAGACCAGAGACAAAAACATTTATTGTTAACGAACTTCTAGGTATCTTTAATAAGCTTTTTGATATGAAGACTTCTGGTGGACCAGGGTTCGAGCAGTACTTCCGTAATGCAACGCTCCTTGTTATGGAACATCCAGAAAGTGGCAACACGCTTCTTGATATTTCTCGTGTATTCTCTGACAAAGATTATCGTGATTACAAGTTATCAAAATGTAAGAACCCGCTCATCAATCAATTCTGGGCAAATGCAGAAAAAACAACAGGGGAGCAAGGTCTTCAGAACTGGGTGCAATATGTTAACAGTAAGTTTGATATCTTTATGTCAAATGATGTGATGCGACCAATCATTGCACAAGAGAAGAGTTCATTTAATTTTCGAGATATTATGGATTCAAAGAAAATTTTCCTCGTGAATCTTTCAAAAGGAAGGTTGGGAGATATCAATGCACAGCTTCTTGGTCTTATTATTGTTGGAAAGTTTTCTCAGGCAGCACTTTCGCGAGTGGATCAAACAGATCCATCCAAGCGACCAGATTTTTATCTCTATATTGACGAGTTTCAAAATGTTACTACACCTGCAATCGCTTCTATTCTTTCAGAAGCCCGTAAGTATCGTCTCTCACTAACCGTTGCACACCAGTACATTTCTCAGCTTACAGAAGATATTAAGGGGGCAGTGTTTGGTAACGTTGGGTCTATGGCAGTATTTCGTGTTTCACCAGACGATGCAAAATATTTGGAGTCAAAGTTCACACCTACATTTTCTGCAAATGATATTATTAAAATTGATAATCGTCACGCATACATGAGTTTGCTCGCAGAAGGGACTCCGAAGAAGCCGTTTGATATCGATGTTAATCCGCCATTTAAAGGTGACCATACAAAAATCGATCCACTCAAAGAGCTTAGTTATATTACCTACGGTCGTCCAGCGGATGAAGTGAATGAAGAAATTATGAAGAAGTTTAGTCTGTAATGATATTCTAAATTAGGTATACGTACTATATATGTCAGTAGAGAATATGCAAGAATCACCAGAAACACAAGAGGAAAGATTTCCTAAAAATCCTCCACGGCAAGTACATGATCCAGAAGAATTTCTTGTTGCTCAGGTACGTGCGCCGCAGGATGTAATAGAAAAGAAACAGTCAGGGATACTAAGAAGGTTTCTTCGTATGCCAAGTAAACAGCAACCAGTTTTGACAGAAGAAGTTCTGGCTGATGAAGTTAATGCAGTGTATCATCAAAAATTAAAGGAAGATGAGGATAGATTTCATCGTGTTATTTCAAACGTAGTTGACTTTGTTCCTGTCGTCGGAAGTATCAAGATGGCCCTTGAAGGTATACAAGGAAAACAATTTGGCACAGGAAAAGAATTACATGGCGTTGAGAGAGGACTTCATACAGTGTCAGGAGTTTCATTTCTTGTGCTCGATCTCACTGGAGTGGGAACAATTATTTCAGAAATTGGAAAAGGGGCATTTAAGGTTGGAGGACGCGGATTTGTAAAAGTTATTGAAGAGCTACTTGCTCATGATATTGCAAAAGAAGGGGCTATTCTTGCTGCTCGTGCAGAAGAACGGATGGAGAGAAAGGAGAAAATACAAAAATATAATGAATAAGCATATAAAAGGGTCGCGCGAAGCGCGACCCTTTTATATGCTATTCCTACAAGCTAAAGGCAGTTATTTCCCTGCTCTTTCTACGTATTCACCAGTCTCGGTATTTACAACAATTTTTTCACCAGCTTCAATAAAGAGAGGGGTGGTAATTTGAGCACCTGTTTCGATAATTACCATCTTACCTCCACCTGAAGCAGTATTGCCTTTGATTGCAGGAGGGGCCTCTTTTACCTCAAATGTCATTTTTACAGGAAGAGTCACGCCGATGAACTTTTCCTCATCATCAAGTGTAAACACCTTTACATCAACAATAGTATTGTCTTTCAAGAATTTTGTTTGATCACCAAGAATTTCTCCGTCAATTTGGAAACGCTTTGCACGGTCAGACGGGTCACAGAACCAGTATTCACCTTTGTTTGCAAAAAGGAAGAGCGCTTCACGACGTGAAATTTCTGCTTCTTCTGCAGTATCTGATGCATGGAATGTTCCAGGGACAACTTTACCGTTAAGCATGTTACGCATACGGACTTGGTTCTGAGGTTTACGCTTCTGAGTACGTGCTACATGAGACTCAAGGATTTCAAAAGGGACGTCATCAACAAGGATAAACTTTCGTGGTTTAATTTCATCGTAATCGAGTGTTGCCATAAGGGTAGGGTCTAGTTGTTAGTGATTAGAGGTTAATAAATTCAAAGTAGTTTCTTGTATGGAGTCGTACAGACTGTAACAAGAAAATACAAATATATAACAACAAGTAGTTCAAATTCTACCAGAAAAAGCTGCTTTTGACAAAAAATACCTTCTTAAAGTCTTTTTTAAAAAATAGGAAGAACTTGGTCTTGTGACGCCTCTTTTACAAGATACGCCTGATAATCGATTTCAGAAATACCAATAATACCCATTGATTCTTTGAGCTGTATAAGGTCAAGCGCACTTTGTTCACGAGTTACTTGATCAGGGGACTGCATACCAGCTTCAAGAAGTCCTCTTTTCTTGCAGAGCTTTTGTTTGATTGATTCAAATCTTTCCGCATCTTCTTTAAAAATAGATGCAGGACTATCCTTTGATGGTTCGTTAAGAGAAAAGTCTAATCCCATAGTGTTACGTAAACTAAAAATAATTTTTAGTGATGTTTTGCTGCAGAATACTTCTCATCAGCGTTGATATGAGCTGTGTTTGTAGGAGTATTTTTTGAGTGAAGACTTGCTTCAAGGAGTTTATCAAGTGCTGCCTCAATATTAAGCAATTCTTCTTCTAAAGCTTTGCGGTGAGTAGCTACTTGTCTTCCAATAGTTGAAGAATCATCTATTGGGTGATTAAGTTTAGCAAGTTCTGCCTCGATTTCGATTTTTCGAGCGATAAGTTCTTGTGCTGTAGGGGGTACTTTTGATTCTAGAAAAGAAAATAGTTTCATAATTAGTATTTTGATTATTCCGAAGGGGCTTCTGCTTCTTCTGGGTCTGCTGCACCAGAGTAAGAAAGAGCACCGGATTCTAGCTCTTTACGAATTGCTTTTTCAAGAGCATTGCCTACTTTTGCATTTTCACGAAGGAATGTTCGCGCAGCATCATATCCTCGACCAAGTTTTTCTTCACCGTAAGCATAGCTTGAGCCACTTTTGGTAACTAGCTTAAACTTTTCACCAAGTGCAAGAAGCTCTCCTTCACGAGAAATACCTTCATTGTACATAATATCGAATTCTGTTGTTTTGAAAGGGGCAGCAACTTTATTTTTTACAATCTTTACTTTGGTACGTGCGCCAACCACATCATCTCCTTTTTTAATTTGGGCGATTTTACGAATATCAATACGAACAGAGGAGTAGAACTTAAGAGCCTTTCCTCCTGGTGTTGTTTCTGGATTACCAAACATTACGCCAATCTGCATACGAATCTGATTGATGAAGATGATTACTGTGTTTGATTTGTGAGCAATTGCGGTTAGCTTACGAAGCGCTTGAGACATGAGACGGGCTTGCTTACCAACATGCTGTGCACCCATGTCACCCTCAATCTCATCTTTTGGTGTAAGTGCAGCAACTGAGTCAATAACAAGCACATCGACCTTACCAGAACGTACAATAGACTCCGTGATCTCGAGAGCTTGTTCACCATTATCAGGTTGTGAGATAAGAAGCTCGTTAATATTCACACCAAGCTTCTTTGCATGTTCTGGGTCCATAGCATGTTCTGCATCAATGAAAGCGCAGATACCACCTAACTTCTGAGCTTCTGCAATAACGTGCAAGGTGAGAGTTGTTTTACCAGACGATTCTGGTCCAAAAATTTCAACGATACGTCCACGAGGAAGTCCACCAACACCGAGTGCGGCATCAAGACCGAGAGATCCTGTAGGAACAACCCCAACGTCTACCTTAGGAGTATCACCAAGTTTCATGATTGCTCCTTCGCCAAATTTATTCTGAATTTCCCGTAAAAGGGCATCAGAGTTACCTTTTACCCCTTCCTTTCCTGTATCTTTGGTGCCAATTGTTTTTAGCGGTTTAGCAACTTTTTTCTTCATCATAATAGTATCGTATTCGTGTTATTTTTGTAATTCTATATATAGTGTACACCATTTAGTACAGGGGTTCTATAGAACGAAAAGGGGAAAAATACAAAAGAGTCCACGCATGACATACAGATTACTTTCGTAGGTACATGAAGAAGCTTCCATATACGTTGCCTTGATAAGTTCTTGTAGGTACTATGTTGTAAGTATGACGTAAAAGATTCTCTACCTTGGAATAACTCGAAGTGTTTTAACTATCGTTTTACCATAGAAGTCTGTTGCAGTAATGACAAGGGTTGTATATGGAGCTTGGGCCATCATGATCTCTGTAAAATTACCATCAGTTCCAATAGGAATAGGGCGTCCATTCACCGTAATTTCTTTTACGCGCTGTACTCCACCGGACAATTCAAATGTAGCACCAGATACAGCGTCACCATCATGAGGGTTATAGATTGTTATTGTAGGACCAGCGACAAGAGGGTATGCTCTAAAGCCACCATAGATCAGAGCAAGAACAACAAGAAGACCAATGAGATAAGTTTCTATTTTTTTACGTATGTCATTATGTTCGAGCATGGGAGGTGTTTCGGTATGATAAGGAGGTTAAGGGTGTATAGTTTTTTTAAGCAAACAGATCATCAGTAGAGGTATCTTTAGATGTTTCTGAAGATTCGGTAGTTTCTTGGGAAGACCCTCCTGTTCCTGCAAGGACTTCACGGTAACGTTCACCTTGTCTAGCAGGGCCAATGATACCAAAATGTTCAAGGTCATTGATAATACGTGCTGCTTTATTGTATCCCCAGCGGAAAGCAGTCTGAAGAGATGATGTAGAGGCTTTACCAGTTGAGATAACAAAGTCTTTTGCACTCATATAGTCATCGTCATCTTCTGGTTCATCTCCAGAAGCATTGCCGCCTTCATTTGTGTTACTGCTATTTCCTGTTGATCCAATTTTTACTTTTGAAATATCAATCATGTCAGGCACGAAGTCAGCGTGAGCTTGTTTAATATGAGTAACAACAGCTTTTATTTCTTCTACAGAGATAAAAGGGGCTTGAATACGTACAAGACGAGGGTTATCGGATGCCATATAGAGCAAGTCACCATTACCAAGTAAGTCTTCTGCACCGGATGCATCCAAGATGGTACGAGAGTCAATTTGAGAAGTTGTCTTTAGGGCGATACGTGCAGGGATGTTTGCTTTGATGGTACCTGTAATTACTTTTACATCAGGACGCTGTGTTGCAAGGATAAGATGAATACCCGCAGCACGACCTTTTTGCGTAAGTGATGTGATAAGAGGGCTGATTTCTTTTGGATATGAGAGCATGAAGTCGTTGTATTCGTCGAAAATGATAACCACATACGGCATCTTAGGAGGAAGCCCTGTTACAGTATCTCCAACAGCACTCTTCTTACGAGCTTTTTCAAGAGCTGGAGCAAGTACTTTTTTGTTGTAGTCAGTTACGTTTACTTGACCATTTTCTGCGAGGATTTCATAGCGACGTTCCATTTCTTGAATAGCCCAGTTGAGTGCTTTGATAGCTCCCTTTGGTTCCTTGATAACAGGTGTATAGAGATGTGGAAGATTGTGGTATGCGGTGAATTCTACACGCTTCGGGTCAAGGATGATAAGTTTGAGGTCATACGGTGAGTTTTTGTAGAGCATCGACATAAGGAGATTTTGAAGAGTGACTGACTTACCTGTACGAGTTGCTCCCGCAACAAGGAGATGAGGCATTTTTTCAAGGTCACCAAAGAGAGGTTTACCAACAATACTTTTTCCGATAGCTAGATTGAGTGGTCCACTATTTTTGAATTCATCAAGCTCAAGCATAGAGCGAAGACCAAGAGTAGCTTTTCGTTCATTTGGAATCTCGATACCAACGAGAGTCTTTCCAGGGATAGGTGCTTCAATACGCAAGAACTCAGAACCAAGTTCCATGGCGAGGTTGTCATGGAGTGCAACAATTTTTGAGAGGCTTACTCCTTGGGCAGGTTTGAGGGTGAACTGAGTAACGGTTGGACCAACAGTTACTTCACCCATCTCTACACGAATACGGAAGTGCTCGAGAGTTTTTTGAATAGTGACCATTTTTGACTTACTATCACCAGCACCTGACTTACCTGTGTCTAAGTTAAGGAGGTCTAGTGGTGGTGGTACGAACTCAGGCGTGAGGACGATTGGTTTTACTTTTATTTCCCGTTCCTTTTTTATTTTTTGTACAGGCTCTTCTTCAAGAGGAGAGAGTTCGCCAAAAAGTTCTTTACGGAGATTGTCCTCTTGTGTTTCGTCATCAGTGAGTGCGAGTTCGTTTTCTTCTCGAATTTCTTCCTCATAGACTTCTTCTTTGTCAGCAGCTTTGAGAGTCATTTCATCGACATCATCAAAAGTTCTCGCTTTTCTGTTTGCAATAAATGAAAGTATTTTTTCGAAAGGGTATGAAGCGAGTACTTCAAGAGGGGCAAGAGATGGTTTTCTCCCTAGAAAAATAATTGCGCCTATCATGGAGATCCCTGCCAAGAAAAAAACACTTGAAGGAAAACCAAAGTGTACATTAAGTGGGTGAGAAAGAGAGGTTCCAAGGAACCCTCCAAAATGTGACCCAAAAAGAAGTGTCCCAAGTCCACCAATTCCTAGAATAAGGAGGAATCCACCGAGAGTAGTAAGTGGGCGCATCTCAGGCATTTCTTCTTTCCAAAGGTAGTATGCAATATAAAGACACAGAAGCGGGGTAAAGTATGCATAGACACCAATCAGTGACGAGATACCAACAAAGAGAACCTCTCCTCCTGATCCTCCTGCATGAACCATTGAGAAAAGGAGAAGTACTGCAAGCATGACGCAGATAACAGCAAGCACACCAAGAATGGTCTCGGTGAGTACAGGCTCTTTCACTTTGCGTCTTCTTTGACGAGATAAGACTTCTACTTGAGGTTCTTCTTTAGCCATATACGTGCTTGCAAATAAGGGATTAGTATACAAAAAGTATAGCAAAGATAGCCCTCTATAATAAGGGATAAGTGTGCGGGCAGGGGCTAGTGGATAGCAGTGAGGTTCTAGAGAGTCCTTCTAAAATCTCTCCCTTCAATAGTGCTCAAAAAACAACCAACTGCGTATGCTGTATTTTTACTAGTACCTAAACGCTAACCCGTAGTCCCTACCCAACAGGGACATATTATATGTATAAGACAAGTCTTTACAGGAATAATAAAAGGCATAGAATAGACATCATAGAAACTGTTCTTGCATTACAGAGACAAGTATGTAAGTATTGCTACAAGCACTACAAAAAGACAGAGTACACAATGTCTTTAATGGGAAAATAATAGAATTTTATAAAAGACAAACAAAAGACACTATGAACGAAGAGCCAAAAAAAGACTACGGAGTTTTAATAGCAAAAAAATCAGAGAAGCTAGTAACAGCGCTTTATTTAGTTACTGATTTAATGGTTGACAATGAGCCAATTAAGCACGGACTAAGAAAGAATGCAGTTGCCCTTTTGACGTCCATGAATGCACTCGCCCAGCTTGATGTAAAAGACAGAGTACTTGAATTAAAAATGTCTCTCAAAGCAGTAACAGAAGTAACCTCAATGCTCCACGTTGCGGTGACGACTGGGATCGTTTCAAAAATGAACGGAGACCTTCTTATGGATGGGTTCAGATCTCTACAGCTTGTCCTTGAAAAAAAGCAACCTATCTTTACAAAAGAAATGCTCCATGTAGAAAATGAAGAAGAACTTGAAAATGAAATAAGTTTTGCTAGTGCAGTTACCTCAACCTCATATGATGCACTAACCCCGCTTACTCTTGCGCGACTTCATGAGAGTGCACAAGACTTACGACGTACACAGGAGTCCTTAAGACAGGCTCATCTTTTAAGTAAACTTGGTGATAAAGGACATGTAAAAGAGTCTCTTATAAAGGACAAAATAGAAGACAATGATGGTGTTATAAAAGACAAAGATTTCAAAAACGCCTCTACTCACAGTGTTCTTATGGAGCACGCAGCTCGACCGGTAAACAGTCTTGCTTCATCATTCCAAATGAAAAAGCTCTCAAGAAGGGAGCAAATACTTGCTTTATTTGTTCGTGGTGTTGACGTTAGTATAAAGGACATTGCTGCTCGTATTAAGGGTTGCAGTGAAAAAACAATACAACGCGAACTTAATGCGCTTCTCTATGACAATATTATTGAACGTATCGGGGAGAAGCGTTGGAGTCGTTATGTGTTGAGATAGTAAAAGCACAAGCCACTAGTTTGTTACTCGTAGGATTCAGTTTATACAAGCCATATACATACAATATATTATATTCAAGCATAAGGCTCTTTATGAGAGTATTCTTTTTATGCTTATTTTACATATCAAATTGGACCTTAAAAAATTATAAACCAAAGCTTGCTTTAGTGTAATTTTGTATCAAAAGCTACATACTACAAACTACAAGCTACCGTCTGTTCTCTTGCCTTTTGCTCCAAAAAATGAGATACTTGCTCCACAGTACAGTAATGTACTTCAGAGGGTATATTATCCACATTTAGATGTAATGTAACAATTGCATTTGTAGGTGGAACACATATACTATCTGTAGACGTCTCTGTTTGAGAGCGTCCTCTGGTATTTGAGATACATTTATAAGGTATCTTGAAGACAGGTTAAGATCATTGACAACAGAATAGTGACGCAGATTAAATTGCAAGTATTTGCAAAATATTTCTTGTTTCTTTGTATCTCGTATCTTTATAGCTACAGGCTACATGCTACAGGTAAATAGCTTGCATCTTGCAGTTGTTCCCAAATCGCCATTCGATCGTCATTGATCGTCTGTCATTAAAAAGTATGCCGTTTAGTTATGTCGAAACTAAATAAACGCGCATACGGTGAAGTGCAATTAATAAGCACAACATTTAACATCTTATAAACATAACGTTTATGTCTAAATTCTCAATGAAGATTGCTACATCAGTAGCAGTCATCGGAGGTATCGTAGCTGGTGCAGTTTCTGCTTCAGCTGCTCTCAACCTTCCAACAATGGACTGTTCTTACGTGTTCAACACGAACATGAAGCTCGGTTCACGAGGTACAGATGTTATGAATCTTCAAAAGGTTCTTAACATGTACCCACAAACACAAGTTGCTGCAATCGGTGCTGGTTCTCCAGGAATGGAAACTACGTACTTCGGTGTAGGAACTCGTGCTGCAGTTAACAAGTTTCAGGCACTTCACCTAGTAGAGCTCGGAATTACAGCTCCTACAGGTAATGTGTACACAGGAACTCGTGGACTCCTTAATCAAGTATGTACAGGCACAGGTACAGGCGTTCCTGGAACTCCAGTTCCTCCTGTAACTACTGGTCCAGTATCAGCTATGCTTGCAATGTCACAGCCATCAGGTGCTGTAGTTGCTGGCCAGGCTGCTGCTAAGCTTGCTGATATCACTTTCACTGGAAACGGTACAGTGTCAGCTATGGAGCTCCAGCGTGTCGGTGTGTCATCAGACACAGTTCTTAACAACGTATACCTCTATGATGGAAACACTCGTATCTCAGATGCGGCGTCAGTAATCACAGGTGGATACATTCGTTTCACTTCAGGTAATGGCCTCTTTGCTGTAAATGGATCACGTACAATTTCTGTACGCGCTGATATCCTCTCTACAGCATCTGCTGGTCAGTCAGTTGGAGTTAAACTTAACAGTATTACTGCAGGTGGAACACAGTCTACATTCACAAATGTATCTGGTAACCTCCTTACAGTTGCTGTTGTAAGTAACCTTTCAACTGTAAACGTTACATCATACACTCCGATTACTCGTAGTGTTGATGCAGGAACTACAAATCTCAGTGTGTTCTCACGAACAGTTGAGATTGGTAACCATGATGCATGGCTTCGCGCAGCAACATTCCGTTACATTGGTTCAGCTCCAGTTGATGCTGTAGCTAACCTTTCACTCTATGTTGACTCAGTGAAGGTTTCTGGTCCTATGATGGTTAACGCTGCTAACGATAACAAGGTAACATTTGATCTTGGAACATCTCCTTACAAGCTCATGACAGGTTCACATACAGTTGAACTTCGTGGTGATGTAACTAAGGGTTCAAGTCGAACAATCACTTTTGCAGTTGAAAATGCAGGTGACCTCCTTGTAGAAGATAGTCAGCTTACAGGTGTTAACGTTACTCCATCAGTAGGTGGTGTTGGAAATTCATTCCAGCGTCTTACTTACGATACATTTAACGTAAACGCAGGTAATGTGATTGTAAACGTAGACCCTACATATACAGTAACTACTGTTACAGGTGGTGCTTCAAATATGACAATTGGTCAGTTTACATTCAAGGCATATGGTGAAGATGTGAAGGTAAGTAGTCTTGCAGTTACTCCTGCAATTTCAGGTACTGCGAATAACGGTCTTTCAAACGTTGCAATTTATGTAAACGGTGGTCAGATTGGAACTTCACAGAACTGGACAGCAACAACATCAGGATTAACCTACACACTAGGTTCATCACTTATTGTTCCAGCTGGACAGACTGTTACTGTTGCTGTTAAGGCAGACCTACGTACACCAGCAGGTGTTAACTACACTGCAGGAACTATGAGTGCTGCTCTTACAACTGGTTCATCAAATGGACAAGGACAGAGTTCATACACAATTATAAACGTTCCTACAGGAACTGTTACAGGAAACAGTCTTACTGTTTCTTCAGGTGCTGCGACATTTACTCGTACATCTGGATTTACAAATCAGACAATTTCTCCAAACCTAGCTAATGTTAAGGTTGGTTCATTTACACTCCAAGCAGGTAACTCTGAAGGTGTTGTAGTGAATGGTGCTACAATTGCTGTTACAACTACAGGAAGTTACAACAATATCAGTAATCTTACTGTTAAGAATGCTGGAGCTAATCTAGCAACTCCTATCGGACAGGTTACTTCATCTAACTCAGTAAACTTCAATAGTCTTTCAGTTGCTGTAAACGGCACAATGACATTTGATGTTTATGCTGACATTGGAAATGCTACTACATCAAGTACATACCAAGTTGATATGACTGTTAACTATCGTGGAGCTACAAGTAACACAACTGCATCAACTGCAGCTACTGGAGCTCTTACAACAATTAACGTAGCAGCACTTGCTGCCCCTACTCTTGTTAGTTCATCACCTGTTGCGCAATTCGTAGTAGGTGGATCAACATTCGGTATTGCAACATTCAAGCTTGCTACAGTTACTTCAGGTACATCAGCTAACGTTCGTGAAATGAGATTCCTTACTTCAGGAACTGACGCTATCGAATCTATTACTGTAGGTGGAGTTACATCTCCAGTTATCAGTGGAGGAACAACAACAGTATCTGGTCTTAACATCACTGTTTCTTCAACAGGAACAGATGTGCCAGTAACTGTTAAGTTCTCAGGATTCCAGAACACAACTTCAGGAGGTTCACTTCTTGACAGTGTTTCAGGTGTATCAGTTGCACTTGGATACGTTGAAGGAACTTCAGGAAGTGGTTCTGTAATTACAAACTCAACATTTGCTTCATCAAGTCTTATGACACTTGTAGCCTCAAAGCCTACAGTGACTGTTAGTGGCACACAAGGAGGAACACTCGTTCTTGGTGCTGAAAACAAGGTTGGTGAATTCACTGTTGTAGCTGATGCTAATGGTAAGATTTCTGTTGCTTCATCAACACTTACTCTTTCAGCTATCGGTGTTACAGGTGTAGAATTTACATCACCACGTGTTGCTGACGGAAATACAACAATCTCAGGATCTGCTGTAACTGGTTCATCAACAATGGCGATTTCATTCTCACCTAGTGCATACGAAATCTCAGCAGGTCAGTCAAAGACCTTCTCAGTATTCGCAACCGTTGCAGGTACACCTCAGCAAGGTATTACTCCTTATGTAGCATCTACTCTTTCAGCTTCTGGCTTTAAGTGGAAGGATGTTATTGGTGGTAACACATTGTTCACAGGATCAGCTATCCTCAACTTCCCAACTAACAGTTGGACAACAGCTCGTTAATCTGCGCCACGAAATTCTGCTTGACCAACATATTTGTTCACAAGTATGTGTAGGTTAAAGAGTTTCTAAGCAAAGCTTAGAGATGTAAGCAAAACCGCCCCGTAAGGGGCGGTTTTGTGTTTTCTTACATAACTCTTATGTCTAAGTTTTCTTCTTGTATGCTCTCATTTACTCTAGCTTGTATACCTTTGTTTCTAGGGTGTACGTCTAGGTCTGCTCTGTGTATCGCCATAGTCTAGATCTAGACATTTTGCTATAGGGATATTTTGTGGTAGTATGGTTTTCATAAGCCAAAGAAGTCGGCGAATAGCAATATTCATAAGTCCTACGGAGGTCGCTTTATCAAGAGTTTCTTTACGGAACTCTTGATAAGTACCACTTTTGTTTATCTAACAGGTTAGGTGTTTGCTCATTATACAATTGTGGACTAGCCCCTAACATCTAGTCCCTATAACCTACTTATGGCATTAACACGCGCAAAAAAAGCAGAACTTATCGCTTCTTACACAGAAGCGCTTAAGGGAGCAAACAGTGCTGTGTATGTTAAATTCAAAGGACTTTCAGTTGCAGATACAAGTAAGCTTCGTTCAGAACTTTTTGGTGAGGGAACTCACTATACAGTTGTTAAGAAGACATTATGGAAACGAGCAACTGATGCTGTAGGAATCAAAGGAGAAGCTCCTGTAACTGGCGAAGAACTCGCTGTAGTTCACGGAAAAGATCTCCTCACTCCTGCACGCTTGTCGTATGAATTTAGTAAGGCTCACAAGGATACATTTGCAATCATCGGAGGTATCTTCGATGGAGAATTCAAGTCTCAAAAAGAAATGCTTTCTATTGCAACTATTCCTCCTCGTGAAGTTCTTCTTTCACAGCTTGCATACCTTCTCAAGTCTCCAATGCAACGTCTTGCTATTGGACTTTCAGAAGTTGCAAAAACAAAAGCATAATACATCACTGTATTGCTTTATAATTAATTAACTAGTATTTAAACATTATGGAAAAACACGCAGATCTTTTAACAAAGATTGAAAACATGTCAGTGATTGAACTTAACGACCTCGTTAAGGCAATCGAAGAAAAGTTCGGAGTATCAGCAGCTGCAGTTGCAGCAGCACCAGCTGCCGGAGCTGGAGCAGAAGCTGAAGAAAAATCAGCATACACAGTTCATCTAGCTTCAGCTGGTGAAGGAAAGATCGCTGTTATGAAGGTTGTTAAGGAAGTTCTCGCACTTGGTCTTAAGGAAGCTAAGGATCTCGTTGACGGAGCACCTGTTGACCTTAAGAAAGATATGAAGAAGGCAGAAGCTGATGATTTCAAGAAGAAGCTTGAAGAAGCAGGAGCATCAGTTACTCTTAAGTAATTGAAGATTACGTAAAGGAAATCTGAGTAGAGGTGCCCGATTTATTCGGTTAGACTCTAAAACAAAAATACCCATTCGAATGCGAGGGGTATTTTTGTTTTTAGTTTAAAAGCACAGTGGAGATATATGTTGATGAACTAAATAGTTAGGCGTATACTTATATGAGAAAACAACGAGGAGACAGCTATGAAAATGCCTGAGATATTCGATGTCATCTGTGGACCCTTCAAAGCAATGTTCATGGTCGCCCAAGCTCTTTATGAGGAACTGTTTTCTCCGAAAAATCTGGAGGCTGGTAAGGACTACTAGATTTCAGGAGAAACAAGAAGAAGATGGTGCTGTGAATTGTTTTAAGAGCATGATGCCAGATGGAAAGCGAAGCTTTCCATCTGGCATTTTTGTTATGTTTCAGCACACATTCATTGTTCGCACAAGTTCCGCTGCCTCTTTTTTCTTGCTAAAATAGCCTCATATGGAACTACTGGCACGACTTTTAGGAGGAGCGGAACGAGTTAAAATAATGAGATTTTTTTTGCATCATGAAGATAATGTTATTTCACTTCATGATATTTCAGAGAAAACAAAATCAAAAAGTGCTGTTGTTCGAAAAGAACTCACAGCACTCGCGGCAATCGGTTTCATTGAAAAGAAACGAACAAAAACTGTAGTTACCACAGGGGCAGGAAAGAAGTCATCTTCAAAAATAAAAGAAGTAAATGGTTATAAATTAAATCCATTCTTTCCACATAATCAGGCACTTAAAGATCTTCTTTTTGATTTTCAGTCACTTGATAAACGTGAACTCGCATCTCGTTTTAAACTCATTGGGCGTATCAAGCTGTTTGTAGTAGCTGGTGTGTTTGTCGGTGATCCAAAATCGCGCGTTGATGTGCTCCTTGTCGGAGAGGCGATTAAACGTCCAAAAGCAGAGAAAGTTTTTGAGCTACTCTCAGCTGAACTTGGAAGAGATGTTGTGTATTCGATTATGGATGTTGAGGAGTATGAGTATCGTTTCAAAATGTATGATAAATTCGTTCGAGATATTATGGAAATGCAGAATGAGATCGTTGTCGATAAAATAAAAGGGGAGAAGAAGTAAATTGTGGCAAGATAGGAAGACAAAAAAAGACAATGGGGCTTGGTGACAAAATACAGACAGATGAAATTCAGAATTCAGGGTGTGATAGCGAAGCTATCACACCCTGAATCCATTTGTCTTCAAAGTCACTCAGTCTTAATTTCTTAGATATCTTCCCTATTTTTTTTATTGTATTGTTCTTAAGTATGACTTATATGTTGTTACATATGTCATGAAGCGCATGTAGTCTTCATATGTTGTGGCAACTTCAGTGTCTAGTGTTGTGAAGTGTGTATTACGTAAACCAATCGCTTCTGCTTTTTGGTTCATGTACTTGATAAATAAATCTTCTCCCATGTTTTTAGCATAAAGATGTGTTACTGTAGTGTCTCCATCGTTAATGAGCCGAGGAAGTAGATTTTGTCGTGTTGTTTTTGAGCCGTTAATGGGGTCAATGACGAGGTCATCTTGAGTAAGAAATTCAAGCGATATCATTGCAGCCATAAGATTAGTCATCTCGATACTTGTGAGTGTTGTTGATGCGATTTTAGTAGCATCAAAACTTGTTTCTGTGTCTCGTGTGATAGTAATTACAGTTCCTTTATCAACAAAGTTATAGAGAAGCTCAGCATTTTTATTGGAAAGTCTGACACATCCACCACTATGGGTACTAGACACTTCTTTGCCATTTGGATAATACGGAACACCATGAATAAAGTAGTTGCCAAACACGTGGACACTATAAGGCATGTACACAAGACCAAGAGAGCTAAAATGAAGAGGGGTCTTATAGTCATTCGTGTAGACTCCACCAATTGTTTCGTAGTAGCTCCCTGGTTTTCCTTGTGAAAGAATAGGTAAAGTGGCAACTAACATGTCCCCATCTCGAAGCTCGAGTAACATTTTTTGTAAATAAATAACGACATGTTTTCCTGCTTGTTTTGTACTTGGTTCAAGAACCTTTATTTGCTCAGAATGCTTAGAAGCAGTCTCACCTTTTGTTACAAGAGGAGGAGTCATGAACCATATAACGCTACAAGTTGCAGTAAATATAATAAGGAGAGCGCTTACAATAACATGTTTTCTTTTTGCCATTACTGTTTTTGTGATAATTGTCTTCGACTATACCATAAAAGTGGATAAAGATGAACTTTTTATAAAGAGAAAGGATATACTCTAAGTAACCTTCCATATGTTATGTATGAAGGTGTATATACACACTTTATTTATTAATTAATAAGTACCTATATTGAGCACCTTCATGAAGTGATAGATATAGGTACTGCATAAAACTTTCTATGTTAAATCCAGTAGATATTCTCGGGCAAGCACTTATCGATACAGGCTATACACTTGTATCATTTCTCCCACAGGTAATTATTGCAATCGTAATTTTTGCGTTGGGCTGGGTTTTCGGAACAGTGTTAGGTCAGGCTGTTAATCATCTTATTTCTGTACTTCGCTTAGACAAAGCACTTCACCAAGCTGGCTTTGATAAGTTAAGTGAACGTGCAGGGGTACGAGTTTCGGTTGCTGGTTTCTTCGGAACCACTGTTAAGTGGCTCGTCATTGTTGCGTTCACAATCGCTTCAGCTGAGATCTTGGGGCTTAGTCAGGTGACACAATTACTTCGTGACATCCTCGTATATATTCCACAAGTAATCATTGCTGCAATTGTGCTCGTGATCTCTATGCTTCTTGGAGACTTTGTTTCTCGTCTCGTTTCTCACTCTGTTAAAGCAACAGGAATGAAAGGAGAATTTGCTGCACAAATGTCTAAGTGGGCGATTGTTATAGTCGGTGGAGTTTTCCCAGCACTTACACAACTGCGTATTGCACAAGGTCTTGTTGAAGTTCTTTTCACAGGAGTTGTGTTTGCGGTTGCGCTCGCACTTGGACTTTCATTTGGTTTAGGTGGTCGTGATGCTGCAGCTCGTGCTATTGAAAAGATTAAAGGGTAGGGAACTAAATTGTAGCCTTTAGTTGGTAGTCTGTAGCCGGTAGCTATAGACGATACAAAAATACATACAAAAAGCGGTGCCGCAGGCGCCGCTTTTTGTATGTATTTTCCTTAATTTTTAAGGTCTATGCTAGTGGCCACTAGCTAATGGCCACTAGCTGCCAGATTTCCTTGACTTCTTTTCCCTAATTTGATAGCATAGGCATCACTGCTTAATGATAAAAAACGAGAAAAATATCAACTAAATTTTCGGAGGTCTCGTGACGCAAGTTAGGGCCCGCCGATAAGGCGGATTTTATTTTCTCAAATTAGTAAGCAGATCGTAGTTACTTTGACAACAGAATCCCGTGCACAACACGCGCAAACAATACTGTTATTCCAGTAGTAGAAATTATCACTGGGGTCTAGCGGAGTTTGTGACACGGACACATGAAAAAGACAATTAAACATACAGCAAGCGGAGCGGTCCAATTGCTGTAGTGATAGTTATGTTTCCTAATAGGAACATAAGAGCATACGGTGGATGCCTTGGCTCTAACAA